>DATKVD010000579.1:0-25694 GCA_035530235.1 Planctomycetota bacterium
CCTGGTGGACGCTCTGGACGTCGATGCGATCGCCGACGGGATCCGCAAGGTGTTGACAGATAACGACTTGCGACGGTCGCTTACCGAAAGGGGCCGCGAGCGGGTCGAGCGGTTCACCTGGGCGTCCACCGCCCGCGGGATGCTCGACGTCTTCGAAGAGACCACCGGCCGCTAGGGCAGGCCCACCGGCGACCGCACCAGGTAGATCACCTCCACCGCCTCGTAGGCGGCCGCCACCGCCAGGACCAGGATGATCAGCAGGTAGAGTCGCGCGGAATCCTTGAGGCCGAGCCAGTACCCCCGCCAGTGGCTTTCAGTCCCGACGCTGCGCGGCCGCAGGAACGCGTTGCCCTGAACGTACGCCGCCAGCATGGTCAGCACATACGCCTGTCCCTCGAGGATGAGGGTGAGCAGGTGGGGAATCATCGGCAGTCGCATGTCGGGACTGGCCGGCGACAGGATCAGCCCCCACAGCGCCGCCCGCCAGCCCCCCACCAGGAGACCGCTGAACGGGATCACCAGTTACGGCACCGTGATCGAGAGAAACGCGCCGCCTGCGAGGTTCACGAGAAAGGTCAGCAGCATCGCCGTAAGGACGTTCCCTTCCTTGTAGGCCCGGGCGAGGGGCGCAAGCGGTCCCTTGGCGAGGGAGCTGCGCACACTCTCGATCAGCGACTGCTGCAGCGCCGGGTTCACGGCCGCAACCACCATCCCGCAGACCACCAGGCCGTAGAAAACCACGTTGAGGACGACGTACGCCCGTCGGTGCCTACCGATAACCGTGAAAGCACCCCGCATCACCGCCATGCACGACCCTCCCTGCCCTCCCCCGACGCTCACCGCCGGAGGTCCATCACGCAGGTCCGCCGCTCCGCTTCGACGTCCTCGACCTCGACCCCGCCGCACCTGTTTTTTCTTCCGCGGTCGGCCGATGGGAAGTGGGCGGAGACGACGACCGACCACACACTCCAGCTTGCTCAGGAAGCCTCGCTGCCGACACTGTCACAAAAAACGGTGACTGTCCCGGCCGCCGTCCGGCAAAAAGCAGGACGTTCCCGATCCGTGCCGTGCCTCGTTCATAAGCGAAGCCAGGCCGTGAACTCTTCCTGCGGAATCGGATCATCCATCCACGACGTATCTGGATCGGGCAATTGCAGCGCATCCCGCACTGTCAACCAACCGTGCGGCAGATTCATCGATGCCGTACCGCCCCGACGCGTGATCCATTTCAACTGCCGAATCCCCTCACAAAGAAGCGCGAGGCGGAGAGTAGTACTGACGTCCGAGGCCACGTATTCCAAGACTTCCCTGTGGCGGCCATTCGCCCAAAGCCTCGGGGCCAATGCTCCGGACATTCCCCTTGGCTTTCCGGGTATTCCCGACCCCCTTGCCGCCTTGTCGAGCGCTACGGGGTACCCCCGGTCCCGAAAGACGTGGAACATCATGTCAACGTGGTCCAAAGCCAGTTTCTTGCATACCTCATGCAGGCCCGATTCTTCAGCCAGGATATTGAAATCGAAGCCGAGGCCGTTCCAAGTGAGCAATGTGTACCCGTTTTCAACAAAACGCCACAACTCGCGGAGAACCTCTTTGACCTCAGCCAGGCTCATCTTGTCTGCCGGGCTTCCATCATCCTTGCCCCCGCACCAGGTAATGACCTGCTTTGAATCGCACGGAAGCGCAGCGGCACAGGTGATGCCCAGAGGACGGTTGCTTCTCCACTCCTGCTCGAAATCAAACAGCTCTTTCGCGATTTCGAGATCGAAGGCCACATAATTCCTTGTCACGGCCGCGCTCCCAGACCACAACAAGTTCCGGGGACACCATACTCAACTCTTCCGTCATGCCTGTGGGATCTTGCGAAAGTGCGGACTGTCATGCTTTATTGCGAGCGACGGGGTTTTCCTGACGCCTCGGCGAACCGTCACGGTAGGCAGCAAAGTCAGTTTCGTTGCCGAAAATCGGAGGCGAGTAACCCGCCTACTTAAGCCAGTCCAGCAGCAACTTGCCCAAGGCGATGATGGCAGCGGTGGCGGCGACGATTATGGCCGCCCATGCAGCCCGACTTGCAGCCCTGGCGGTTTGTCGTGTCAATGCTCGGTCGCGTTCGGCCTCGCCACGATCAGAGGCCGCTCGCTCAAGCTCAACTGCCGCAGGCATGGACATCCCGGGCGTCCACGGGAAGAAAAAACATGATTCCCTCCGTTCAGCCATGAGCAGCGGTCGCAAGTTGCCCGTGGTCTCTCTCGGCAGGTTGGCCGCGTCCCAGACCTTCTTGTGGCAGCAAAGGACGTTATAGTCTCTAACAAGTGTGCCGGGATCCGCGCCGCTCTTTATCTTCCGCCTCTCTTCGGTGGTCACAAATGACACCGTTGGCGTAGGCCCGCCAGTGTTCGTCTCCTTGACGAAGAAGTGGCAGTTGACGCAGGACCGTTCTGGGACGGCGTTGGGATCTTCCATAAGAGCAGGAGGTTACTAATGCCCGCGACACGCGTCAATGGAAAAAAGCCCTGTTGCCGAACACGCCGGTAGGCTTGACCTATGTGTGGAGGAGAAAGCGGGACAGCCGCCGTCTTTGGGACTCACGAGCGGATCTCCTTTCAGGTCGGCCGGCCCTTCGCCCGCCGTAGGGCTTCGGCCCGCAGGCGGGGCGTCATCGCTTGAGGTCCATGACCCATTTCTGCCAGACCGGTTCGACGTCTTCGAGCTTCCTGCCGAGGACCTCTTCGGCAAAGCGCACGCCGGTCTTGTCGTCCTTGAAGTTGTCGCGGAACTTCTTGTAGAACGCGACCAGCAGGCCCTCTTTCTGGAGGTACATCATGAAGTACCGTGCGGCGGCGTAGTTGCCGCCCCGGGAGTGGTAGAACTCGAGGTCGGTCAGCGTCATCATCTTTCTGAGGGGCGGGAGTTTCTTCTCACGGATGGCCTGCTGGAGGATGGGGAGCCGCCAGTTGACGAGTCCGACGAGTCCTTCGTCGGTGACGCGGCACTGCTCGAAGAGGGAGGCGATGCCCTCGTTGACCCAGGCCGGGATGTCCGGGAAGTCCTCGGCCACCAGGGCGTGGAACATCTCGTGGACGAGGGTTCCCCCGCCGGTGCCGATGTTCATCACGAGGGCGCGCTCTTTGTGCAGGTAGTATCCGAAGGGAGTGTCCGCCACGCGGCCGAACAGCTTCTTCGCGTTCGTGCGGTAGGACGCGTCGTCCCGGAACAGGTAGACACGGTAGACGTGCTTCGGAGGGTTCCTGAAGAACTGCTTCTGGTAGGCGTCGAAGCATGCGCCGAGGGTGTGCTCGCAGGTCCGCGCGAAGACGGCCGGGCTCGGGTCGCCCGCCGCGGCAAAGCACCGGATCGCCTGGTACCGGAACGTCGGGCCCAGCTCCTTCTTCATCTGGGCGAGCACCGTCTCGGGGGTCTCGGCGGCGGCCGCGTCGTCCGCGGCGAAGCCCCCGGACGTGCCCGCCGGACACACCAACAGCACGAGCCAGATCGACACCGTCCGCAGCGGCCTCGCCACCCCCCTACCCCCTCAGGATGAAGATGTAGAACAGGATGAGCAGGACGACCAGTGCGGCGCCCGCTCCCAGCACCACAACCATACTCATCATCCTCCTCCCGGTCATTATACCGACGGTCCGGGCGTGGACCACCGGGTGCGCTTCACTTCCTCAGGATCACGAAGATTGCAACAAGTCCCACCACCACCGCGCCGACAATGACCAGCTCCCAGAACCCCAGGCTGAAACTGAATCCGCTGCTCATCGCAGGCTCCTTTCACGCACCGCCCCGCAGGTGACGGACCACGAGCCACAGCACCTTACGCCGCGCCCAGACCCGCGAGGATCCAGACGAGGTTCTCACGCAGGAACATCACGACACCCAGGTTCCGTCCTTTCCCCTCAGCGGCACCCGCTGGCAGTGACAGATGGCGATGGCGAGTGCGTCGGCGGCGTCCTGGGGCTTCGGGATCTTCTCGAGCCCGAGGATGATGCGGACCATCTCCTGCACCTGGGTCTTATGCGCACGGCCCGTCGTGGCGACGGCCTTCTTCACTTCGGCCGGGGTGTATTCGTGGACGGGGAGTCCCTCGAGCGCCGCGGTCAGGACGGCGATGCCCCGGCCCTCGCCGGTGCGCATCGCGCTTTTCACGTTCTTGCCCACGAACAGCCGCTCGACGGCGGCCGCCTCCGGCCGGTGCTCGCGGATGACTTCGGCGAGGCCGCGGTGGATGTGGACGAGCCGCTCGGGGAAGGTCATGTCGTCCTTGACGCGCACGGCGCCGAACTGGACCGCCTTCATCCTCGACCCCTCGGCGTCGATGACGCCCCAGCCGCACACGAGTGTTCCGGGATCGATGCCGATGACGCGCATGACGTCCTCCGCACTTCAGGGCGCCGACGTCTGTCCGAGGACGGGCGGCGTCAGCTTGAGCCGGTTCGAGAAGGTCGTGGACGGTGCGATGACGCCGGAGCCGTCGTAGAAGTCGACACGTGGGGCGAGCTGGTCGAGATCGAGGACGCCGTTTTCGTCTTCACCCGCGGGAGTCGCCCGCGGCTTGAAGGCACCGGGCATGAGCAGATGCGCGGTCCACACCTCCCGGTGAAGGATCTCGACCGGGGTCTGGTACGTCGACCCGTCACGTTCATGCACCACCACGAGGAGTGTCGTCGGCCACTCACTCTGGTAATCCAGTCTGAGAGCCCCCCCGTTCCGTGCGTGGCGGCCGGCAAGAAGGGCCACGTAACTGAAGAGCGGCTTGGACGGGTGCTTCACCGTGTAGCTCACGTCCAGGTAGCGCTGGTGGCTCTCGGCGTCCCGCAGGCACCGGGCACTCCCCTGATACACCCGCCAGTCGCCCACGCGCTCCGACTCCGCCACCAGCACGTAGTAGGCCCCCAGACACGCCACCACCACCACCCACACCAGCACGGCCCACTTCGTCGGCATGTGCATGAACACGCGGCGGTCCCCCTGTCCCGGACGTCCTACGGCTTCATGTGTGCGTATTTCAGGCTGCCGGTTTTCACGTCGGTGTAGACGACGTGGACGGTCCCGCTAGCGTCCACGGCCACGGCACAGTCGGGTGCGACCTCGGAGGCGGCGTCGACCCGTTCGCACGTCCACGTCCCGCCGCTTCGGTGCGCCACCCACAGCCGTCGGCCGCGGTCGTAGGCGACCCACGCCCCGCCCCCGGCGTCCAGTGCCAGGGCGGTCGAGGTGCCCACGTCGTCCGCATCGTCCACGAGACTCACCTTCCACTCCCCGTGGGCGAAGACGGCGACCTTGATGCGGTGCTCGCCGGCGTAACTCACGTGCGGCGTGCCGGCGGCGTCCAGGCGGATCGACGGCCGGTACCCCACGTTCCCGTAGGTGTCCACGGTGTCGATGGTCCAGCGTCCGCCGTCCAACACGGCGTACTTCAGGTCGTCCGGGACGTAGTCGTCGGTGGTGAAGTCGATGCCCTCGTATCCGGGCTCGACCGTGGCATAGACGACGTGCGGCCGGCCGGCGGCGTCGACGGCCATGTCACAGTAGAACCCGGCGTTCGGATCAAAGTCCAGCTTCGTCATCTCCCACGTGCCGCCCCGGGCCACGCCGTAGTACAGGTCGTCCTGCTTCTTGTAGTCGAGCCACGCCGCGTGCACCGTCCCGTCACCGGCCACGGCGACGGCGGTATAGCGTCCCACGTTGCCGTCGTCGGTGATCGTCTCGCCCGCCCACTTCCCGTCGGGGGTCTTGCGGACACACCGGACGGCCCGCGAGCCGAAGAGCGGACGCCGGCCGTAGGTGATGACCGGTCGGCCGTCGGCGTCCAGTGCGAGGTCGGGGACGAACCCGGTGCGACGCTCCAGACCGCACCGCGAGTCCAGCGGCTCGGTGGTCCACCGGCCGTCACGCACGCAGGCGTAAAGCAGTGTCCCGCCCGAGCGACAGGCGACGTGCACGGCGCCCGAGGCGTCCACGGCGAGACCGTTCCTGCCGACGGACGCCCGTCCCGGTGTGCCGAGGGTGACGATCTGCCACGTCGCGGCGGCCGGCGCCGCCGGCAGTTCCCCGCGGCCGACCCCCGTCTCGAACACACAGCCCGCCAGGACACCCGCAGCCAGAAGAACCCCCGCGTGCTTCATCGTGTCTCCTCCTCGCTTCCCGGGGTCTCCGTGGGTCCGGCGTCACGGAACTGCCGTCGGTAGAGCCCACGGTAGACGCCACTCGCGGCGACGAGTTCCGCGTGGGTGCCCGCCGCCTCGATGCGTCCACGCTCCAGAACGATGATCCGGTCGGCACGCTCCACCGTCGCCAGCCGGTGTGCGATGACGAACGTCGTCCGTCCTTCCATGAATTCGTCCAAGGCCTCCTTGATGAGGTGCTCACTTTCCGAATCGAGCGAGCTGGTGGCCTCGTCGAGGATGAGGATGGCGGGGTCCTTGTAGATGGCGCGGGCGATGGCGAGCCGCTGTCGCTGACCGCGCGACAGCAGCACCCCGCCCTCCCCGATGACCGTGTCGTACCCCTTCGGCATGCGTCCGACGAACTCGTGGACGTGAGCGGCCCGGGCGGCCGCCTGCACCCGCTCCTCGTCCGGGGCCGTCCGTCCGTAGGCGATGTTCGCCCGCACCGTGTCGTCGAAGAGCAGCACGTCCTGCGTCACCAGACCGATCTGCTGACGGAGGGACCGGAGGGAGCCTCCCGCGATGTCGGTCCCGTCGAAGAGGATGCGTCCGGCGGTGGGCTCGTAGAAGCGCGGCAGCAGGTTGACGAGGGTGGTTTTTCCCACGCCCGAGACCCCGACGACGGCGACGACCTCGCCCTGTGCCGCCTCGAAGTCGATGTCCTCGAGCACGGGTTCGGAATCGTCGTACCGGAAGCCGACGTTCTCGAAGCGGATGCCATGGGCCAGTTTGGGGAGTTCGACGGCCCCGGCCGGGGCGAGTTTTTCGGTTTCGGCGTCCATGTATTCGAACACGCGCTCGGAGGCGGACCGGCAGAGCTGGAAGCGGTTGTTGACGTTGGCGAGTTTGCGCAGGGGCGTCAGGGCCATCGTGAACGCGATGAACATGGTGGGCACCTCCGACGCCCTCAGACGTCCCTCGAGCACCAGGTACCCCGCCACGACGATCATCAGCGCCCCCGCGAAAAACGACAGGAACTCCACCAGGGGTGCGGTGGCGGCTTCGGCCTTCACGATCTTCCGGCTCTGCCGGAAGAGCCGTCGGTTCTCCTCGCCGAAGCGTCGCTTCTCGTAGTCACCCCCGAGAAACGTCTTGACGATGCGCATCCCGTTCAGGGACTCGCTCAGGATGCCCACCAGACGGGCACGGCTCGTCAGGGCACGTCTGGCGCTCTTCCTCACCGTCCGGCCCAGGAGCACCACCGTCACGGCCACCAGGGGCGTCACCAGCAGTGCCGACCCCGTCAGCAGCGGAGACTTCCAGAAGCAGTAGCCCACGACGAACAGGAAGTTCAGCGGCTCACGGATGGTCTTGCCGAAGAGGGTGTTGAGTCCGCGCTCGACGTTGGCCATGTCGTTGGTGAAGCGACTGACCGTCTGTGAGGCGCGTGCGACCCCGAAAAACCCCACCGGCAGCTCCACCACACGGCTGTAGAGGTCGTTCGAGATGTCGATGGCACTCTTGACGGCCACGAATCCCGTGAGGTACTCCTGAAGGCCCCGTGCCACGGCCTGAAGCGCCTTCAGGACGATCAGCACGGTGACGATGACGATGAGGGCCCGCAGGGCGTCGTCGAGGAGGTAGAGGGCCAGTCGTCGGACCGGCTCGCCCAGCACGACGAGTCTGCCGGCGAAGCGTCGGAACGTGTCGAGGGCGTCCTTCTCGAAGAGCCACGTGAACACCTGCTGCAGTGCCGGCAGACACACCACGTTCAACGCCGCACTCAGAAGGCCGAACAGCACCCCGGCGATGACCCGGAACTTGTACCGCAGCACGTAATGGAGCAGCCGTCTGAACTCTTTCAACGGGACGTCTCCAGGAACTGACGGACGGCGTCAAGGACGTCGTCGACGGCGATATCGGTCATGCAGTCGGGGTCGGGGCAGTGGGCCCGCAGACACGGGGCACACGCCCGTGTGCTTCTCAGGACCCGCGCCGTCCCGTCATAGGGCCCGGTGCGTGCGGTGCTGGTGGGTCCGTAGAGTGCGACGACGGGCCGACCCAGGGCCACGGCGAGGTGCATCGGTCCGGTGTCGCCCGAGACCACGACATCGGCCCGCTCCAGGAGTGCGGCCGACTGCTTGAGCGTGGTTCGGCCGACGAGGTCGAGCGGGGCCCTCGTCATGGGGGCGTGCATGCGCTGGGCGAGTGCCGCGTCGCCGCGGCCCCCCAGGACGACCACCGCCGCCCCCAGTCCCTCCTGCACCCGCTCGGCCAGTGCCGCGAAGCGTGCCGCCGGCCAGCGCTTCGTCGCCCACCGTGAAAACGGCAGCGTCACCACCACCGGACGTCCCTCGGGATTGGCCGAGGCGAGGTAATCGTCGGCGAACGTCCGGGCCTCCGACCCGATCGCCACGTCGAACACCGGCCGGCCGTTCAACTCGAGCCCCAGTCCTCGGGCGACCAGGAGACACCGGTCCACCGCGTGCGTCTCGACGTCCGGCACGTCCACGTGCACGTTGTAGAAGATCGAACTCAACTCACGGGCGTCGGCGAACCCCACGCGCCGCGGCGCCCCCGACAGGTAGCTCACCAGACCGCTCCGCAACAGCCCCTGAAGGTCCACCGCCACGTCGTACCGACCACGTCGCAGACGACGGACGAAGTGGGACAGCTCGCTCATGCTCCGCACACAGTCCTTCATCCCCCCCCACCGCTCCCGCTCGAAGACGACCACCTCGTCGACGTCGGGGTGTCCCTCGAGGAGGTCGGCGTTCGCCCGACTGATGACCCACGCGATCCGTGCCTCGGGAAAGCCCCGGCGCACGACGTGCAGGAAGGGCAGGCTGTGCACGACGTCGCCGAGTGAGCTCGGCTTTACGACAAGTATCCTCTGGCTTTCCATGCGGCCCGCTTCTCCCATGCGCAACGCTGGACGTCGAGGAAGAACCGGCGTCGGCGCTCACGGGACACCGGGTGTCCCTTCAGGTACCCGTCGAGGAAGTGCATCATGTCGGTCGTTCGGACGGCGTCGCCCTCGACGAACATGGCGGCGATGCGTCCGACGTCCCTCGCCCGGTCCTGTTCCCTCACCTTTCGACGCCAGACACCCTCGAAATCGATGAGGGTGAAGTCGAAGTCGTCCGGGCCAGCGTCGCCCACCCGCACGAGGATGTTGTCGGGCTTCAGGTCACGGTGACAGAAACCGGCGTCGTGGACCCGTCGGATGACCGTGCCCAAGGCACGGGCCATCCGTCGCCGAAGCCGCGCCCGCTGCACCGACACCCCGCCCGAGAACACCCGCTCCACGAAACGCTGGAGACTCTCGGCACCCTCGACCTTCTCGGTGATGAGGTACGTGTCGTACAGCAGTCCCATGCTGCGCTTCTCGAACGCCGCCAGCACGTCGGCCACCGGCAGTCCGCGCACCTTCATCGCGTGGGCCTTCTGCCACTCCCGAAGTGCACCCACCCGTCTCAGAAACGTCCGTGCAAACCGCATCCCCTCCCGCGGCTTCTTGCGCTTGATGACTATCGTACGCACCTCGGTGCCGAAATCAAGCCTCTGCTCCCACACCTGCGTCGTGTCCGAGTCCTTCCACACCACGGCGTCGGGCATCACGAGACCCCGCTCGGGTATTCGTGAGAGCACCTCGTCGGAGAGCTCGATCCGCCCGCGCACCATGCAGCCCCGCACGCCGCGAACGTCGAACCGCCGGAAGTCCCGGTTCGTCCCGAGACACCGTCTCTCCCACGCCCGATACGACGCTTCCCGGACCCGCGCGACCTGCTCCGCCAGAAGACGCGCGTAAGCCTCCCGGTGGTGTTCCAGGAACGGGATGCCGCGGACGTAGGTCTTCCAGAAGCGGTGACGTGTCGTGCGTGAGACGGCGGTCGAGAAGAAGCGGCCCAGCTGTGCAAGCTCCCGCAGACGTGCACCCACCGGCAGCGCCCCGCCGCACCGCACGCCTTCGAGGTCCACCAGCATCAGTCCCCGCGCGTCCCCCTCCTGTTCCTCGACGGCCACCGCGCGGGCGTCGAGGTCGCGGTGACGCACGCCGTGGTCGTGAAGCTGCCGGACGAACCCGGCCAGCAGCGCCACCGCCCGTCTGAGCATCCGTCCGCGTTCCGCCGGCGACGCCTTCGCCAGCGCCCCGGCGACGAAGTCGTCGAGCGCCGTCACCCCTGAGGCCGTCTCACAGATGTAGCAGTCGTCACGCAGCACACCGGCCGACCGCCTCACGCCGACCGCCACTCGCCGGGGCGTGCGGATCCCGATCGACTCGAGCACGCCGGCGGTCCGCCACAGGCCCGGGGCACGACTCCCACCCAGGAGTGCCCGGACCAGGTCCCTGAGCCGCGGCCGCTCGAACCTCGTGACGGTGAGGCGAAGCGGATCGTCCCCGTCGCGCGGAAGCGACACGGTGAAGATCACCCGGCCGCGGGCCTTGTCCACGACGCGGGCGGAGGGGTGCCCGGCGAGCTTCCAGGCGTCCAGGGCACCGCACCCCTGCAGGAAGTCGGCGAGGTCCTCCCGCACGAGCCACCGCACGCCGTTCACGTCCACCTCACGGACCTCAGCCAAGACGGTCCCTCCACCGGTGCCCGGGCCTTCACGCCGCCAGGAAACGCCACACGTCACGGGTGAGAAAGACGGCCGTCTGCGCGAGTGTGCCGAGCGCCCGTCGGGCCTTCTGCGGGCGCCCCGCCAGGGCAAACGCCGCCGCCGATACCAACGACACCGGCAACTCAAGCATCGCCGTCACCACGTACCCCGCCTTGAAAACCACCCTGAAGAGCCGTGTCCGTGCCGACTCCCCGTGCTTGTCAAAATAGCGGAACATGCTCCGGAAAAACGCCAGGCGTCTCGCCGAGCCCATCTGTCGGGTGCTGCGACCGCCGAGGTGGACGACCTCGGCTTCAGGCGTGAAACGGATCTCGTACCCCCGGTCGCGAATCCGCCGACACAGGTCCACCTCCTCGAAGTACATGAAGAACCCGTCGTCCCAGCCGCCCACCTCTTCCAGCACCGTCCGTCTCACCGCCAACGCCGCACCCGCCGGCTGGTCCACCGACATCTCACGATCCCACGCGACGTCCCGCATCCGGTAGGCGCGGTAGGCCCCGCGGAGCGGCTGGATGCCCCGGAAGAACAGATACCGGTAGAGCATCGCGGCGCGGGAGGGAAAGCGTCTGGCCGAGGGCCGCACGCGTCCGTCCTCACGGAGGTTCCTGGGGGCCACCGCACCGATGTGCGGGTCCGAGTCGAGCGTCCGGACAATCGCCTCCAGTGCGCCCGGTCTGACGACGGTGTCGGGGTTGAGTGAAAGCACGTGACGTCCGTGTGAGGCCGCCAGGCCGCGGTTGTTGCCGCCCGCGTAGCCCGTATTCTCGTCGAGTGCGATCAGCTGGACCTGCGGGAACGCCGTGCGCACCTGCTCCGCGCTGCCGTCGCTCGAGGCATTGTCCACGACGACGACCTCGACGTCGAGCACACCTGCGGTCTCCCGCAGCGACCGGAGACACCCGCACAGAAGCTCGCGGACGTTCCAGCTCACCACGACGACACTGAGGTCGGGGCGGTTCAAGACTCGGCCACCTCCGGCCGGAGACCGGCGACCTCCTCGATGACCTGGACGTACCGACCGGCCCAGTCAGCCACCGTGTAGCGTCCGTGCAGCGACGCCCACCCCTGTGCCCCGAGACGGTGTCTCAGCTCCACGTCCTCGATCAGCCGGGCCAGCACCTCGGTCCACCGTGCCTCGTCACCGGCCAGGAACCCGTTCTCCCCGTCACGGACGATCTCGGTGTTGACGCCCACGGGCGACGCGACGACCGGGATGCCCACCGCCATGTATTCCAGCAGCTTGAAGCCGCACTTCCCCTGGGTCCAGGCGTCGTCGGGCAGCGGCATCACGCCGATGTCGAAGGTGCGGAGGTCCCGCAGCTCCTCGTTCAGCGCCCAGGGCTTCTCCTCTACCTTCAGGCCCATGTGCTTCGGGAACCGGTCACACACCACCTTCAGCACCGCCGATTCGCCGTAGCGTCGTGCGAGTTCCCCGAGCACCGGCCGAAGCGTCTCCAGATACATCAGCGTGCTGTGACTGCCGATCCAGCCGATGACCACCTTGCCGCCCGCACGCTTCGTCTCCGACGGGCTCAGACGTCCCAGGTCCACACATGTCGGGATCACCGTCACCCGTCCGCCACACCCCTCGGCCAGTTCGGCAAGGTACGCGTTCCCGGCAATCAACCGATCGGACGCCTGCACGATGCGCCTGAATCGCTGCGCCCGTGCACGGCTTACCTGCTTCGCACGGCTCGAATCCCGGTAGATGATGGCATCGTCGAAATCGAATACGAGCTTCCGGACACACCACCTCAGGAACCTCAGCTGCCCGCGACGCAGCAGCTTCCGGACCACCACCACGACGTCCGCCCCCCGCACCCGCCAGAAGAGCCTCACCCGCCTCAGGAACCCCTTGGGCAGCACCCACTTCTCCACCACCCAGCCCTGCCCCTGCAGCGCCGCGACGAAGACGTCCACCCGGTGACGAACGCAGACGTGGTCCAACCCCGGCACGAGATAGACCACCCGGCGCGTGGTTTCCGACGGTGATTCCACCCGAATTCCCACCCAAGTGCACCCGAAATGGCCGCCCGGGCGCCCCCAGACCGGCTGGTTGCCGCCCTTTAGAGTCCCTGAGCGTACCACATATCCCCAGTGGATGCAACGATTTTCGGCAATCGCGGGCCCCGCCGGGCGGCCGACAGCGGGCGATTTTCCCTGGCTTAGCCCCGGTCGAGGCCCTCGCAACCCTGCAAAGGCACCCGGCCGCCGTTCGCAACCGCAAGTCCTTGTACTCCAAGGACATAAAACCAGCACGCGGATTGCGGCCCCGGGCCGGGTCCGCCCCGGCCATCGGGGCGCTCGCCCAGCCCCCCCGGGAGGCCGATGTCACGTCGTAATCACTTGTCAAATAAGGACTTCTGCTGCTCCATTTTCCCGTCACGGCCTACCCGTTTTTCTTTGACTTTCCACAGTTTATGCACTACCGTGCTTTGAGCGCCGTCGAGACCGGCTCACGGGCGGCTGGACTCGGCATAAGTGCTTCTGTGATAACATCATACGTCTTGCCCATGCCTGCTCGGACAGCCCCATGACCGTCCAGAAGAACGACCGTTGGCAGGATGTCCTGGCCGAAATCCGCAAGACCCTCCGGAAACAGCAATACGACACCTGGTTCAAAAGGGTCCGCTTTGCCTCCCCGGGCGAGCAGGAGGTCCTGCTCCTCGTTCCCAACCGGTTCTACGCCGACTGGCTTGAGACCCACTATCGTGCCGTCGTCGAGGAGGCGGTCAGACGGGTCCTCGGCTTTCAGCCTTACGTTCGGTTCGAGGTGGCCCCATCGTCGGGCGAAGCCGCCGGGCCCGCCCCGGCGGAGTCGGCGGAGCCGACGTTTCGGCGGCCCCAGCTCAACAGGTCACACCGGCTGGAGGCGTTCGTCGTAGGGAACTGCAACCGTCTGGCACAGGCCGCCGCCCGGAGTGTCGCCGAGTGTCCGGGGGCCGTGTACAACCCCCTGTATGTCCACAGCGGCGTGGGAATGGGGAAGACACACCTCCTCCAGGCGGTCTGCCACCGGTTCATGGCCTGTCACCCGGAGGAGGGCGTCGCCTACGTCCCTGCTCGGGAGTTCGTCATCGAACTGGTGCGGGCGCGCGAGGAAAAGGCACTGGAGAGCTTCCGGGCGCGGTATCGCACCGTGTCGCTCCTGGCCCTCGACGACGTTCACCTTCTGGCCGACAAGGAGGGGTCGCAGGAGGAGTTCTTTCACATCTTCAACGAGCTTCACAGTCAGAAGCGTCAGGTGGTGGTCTCGGGCGACCGCCCGCCGCAGGATATCCCGGGACTCTCGGAAAGGCTCGTCTCCCGGCTGCGTTGGGGCCTGCTGGTGAATCTGGACCGCCCCGACCTCGAAACGCGACTGGCCATTCTGCGTCAGAAGGCAGCAGCACGACGGGTGAAGGCTCCGGACGACGTGCTCCAGAACATCGCCGCAACCGTAGTCGGCAGCGTCCGTGAACTAGAGGGGGCCCTCATCCGGGTGGCTGCGTTCGCGTCGCTGAGCCGCAAGCGCCTCGGCGTGGCCGTGGCGCGCGAGGCCCTGGCGACCTACGGGTCAAAGTCTAGCCGGGTGATCAACGTCCCACAGATCCTCGACGCGGTCGCTGCACACTTCGGGCTGAGCAAACAGGATCTGGTGTCAAAGAAGCGGTCCCGGTCGGTGGCGTTTCCGCGGCAGGTGGGGATGTACCTGGCCCGCTGTCTCACGAAGCTCTCGCTGGACGAGATTGGCAAGCAGTTCGGCGGACGCGACCATACGACCGTGCTCTACGCCTGCGAGAAGATGGAGAAGCGGAAGGACGAGGACAACGCGCTCGCCGGCACGCTCGAGGAGATCGCCGCCGCCCTCAACGGTCAGGCACCCGAGGACCGGGGCGGCGGTCAGTAAGCTGTCAGAAACCGTCAGAAACGTCGCTCCCAGTCGCCGGATTTGGCACACGCGCCGACACCCGCGCACCCGGATGCAAGCGGGACGTACCCGCACGTTCACAAACAACAGCCGTTCCTGCAGGGTTACTGACAGTGGGTGTGTCCAGTTACAACGCTTTAACTCGTCTTGTGAAAAGGGGTTGTGTCACTGGGCTCACGGTTATCCACAAATCGTACACGGGCTGTACTACTACTCCTTTCTAGAGGAACTCTACAGAGAAATAGAAGGAGACGGTCAGATGAAGCTCAAGTGTGAACGTGCGGCGCTGTATGAGGCGGTGCAGTTCGCCGGGGCCCTTGCTTCCACCAAGATGGCGAAGCCTATCCTCCAGAACGTCAAGATGGTGGCTGAGAAGAAACAGCTGGACGTGATGGCCACGGACCTGGAGGTAAGCATTCGGTTTCGTCTCGCGAACGTGGAGATCGGTCGGGCGGGTTCGGTTGCGGTTTCGGCTGCCAGGCTTCTGGGCATCCTCAGGGAATCCCCCGACGAGCAGATGGATATCGAAGCCGGCGACAACAAGTGCACGTTGCGCGGGGCGGACAGTCGGTTCGAGATGCTGGGAGACGACCCGGGGGACTTCCCGGAGATCCCGGAGATCACCGCGGTCAGCCAGATCGAGGTGCGTCAGGCGGACTTCGTGGAGATGGTTGACAAGACGGTGTTCGCCGCGGCGAGTGAGAGCACCCGGTATGCGCTCAACGGGGTGTGCTTCGTGTTCGGGGCGAACCACATTGAGGTGGTGGCGACGGACGGCCGGCGACTGGCCTACATCAAGCGGAAGGCGAAAGGGGTCAGTTCGGAGATGGGCAGCATCATCGTGCCGCGGAAGGCCCTTCAGCACGTCCGACGTCTTCTGACCGAAGAGGACAAGTCGGTGGGGATGAACGTGAACGAGAACCGCATCATCCTCCAGACCTCACGGGCCCTGGTCAGTTCGGTGCTCGTGGAGGGACACTTTCCGCCTTACAAGGAGGTCATCCCGAAGGACAGCGACAAGAAAGCGACGCTGAAGCGGGAGGCGTTCCTGGGGGCCATCCGTCGGGCGGCGCTTCTGACGACGGAGGAAGCACGGTCGGTGCGCATGGATTTCAGCAAGGACCTCGTGGTGCTCACGAGCGAGGCCCCGGAGGCCGGGAAGGCCGAGGTGAAGCTCGGTCTCGAATACGAGGGGGACAAGGTTTCGATCGCGTTCAACCCGAACTTCATCACCGACGTGCTGCGCGTCATTGAATCGGAGGACGTCGTCGTGGAGATGAAGGACGCCACGCGACCGGCCGTCATCCACGACGGCAGTGACTACATCTACGTCGTGATGCCCATCAACATCCTCGGGGAGTGAATGCGCCATGGCGGGCAAGGGCCACGGCAGGCCGGTGTACACCCTGAGGGAGGCAATCGCATCGTTCCTGGATCGAAGCGGGCTCGGCCGGCAGGGCCTCCACGACCAGGTCGGGCGGGCATGGTGTGAGATCGTGGGAGCCGAGACGGCGAGGCATACCCGTCTCAGCCGCACCATCCGGCAGGGCGTGCTGCGCGTGGAGGTCGATTCGCCGGCACTCCTCGCCGAACTGAGCGGGTTCCGAAGGGACGAGATCCTGCGGGGACTCCAGGAGAAGATCCGGCGGAAGCACATCGAGGACATTCGTTTCAAGCTGGGCAGCGATTTCTGACGGGAAACCCAGGTGACGGCAAAGACGCGCAAAAAACGGACGGCCAAGGCGAAGGCGGGCGCGGAGCGGTACGACGCCTCGAGCATCCGCGTGCTTGGGGGCATCGAGGCGGTGCGCAAGCGTCCGGCGATGTACATCGGTGACACGGGAAGCCGCGGGCTTCATCACCTCGTATGGGAGGTGGTGGACAACGCCGTGGACGAGGCGATGGCCGGGTTCTGCACGCAGATCGACGTCGTGCTGAACGCGGACGGCTCGGTGACGGTGCGGGACAACGGCCGCGGGTTCCCCGTGGACCAGCACAAGGAGCAGAAGAAGCCCGCCCTCGAGGTCATCATGACCACCCTCCACGCCGGGGGCAAGTTCGACCACCTGAGCTACAAGGTGTCCGGCGGGCTGCACGGCGTGGGCGTGACGGTGGTGAACGCCCTGAGCGAGTGGCTGGAGGTGGAGAGCCGGCGTGACGGACACGTGTACCACCAGGACTACGAGCGCGGGCTGAAGAAGACCGAGCTGAAGCGACTGGGCAAGTCGACGACGAGCGGCAGTCGGGTCACGTTCAAGGCGGACCCCGAGATCTTTCCCGACGCCACCTTCAGCTACGACACGCTGGCCACGCGTCTGCGGGAGCTGTCGTTCCTGAACGCCGGGCTGAGGCTCCGCGTCAAGGACGAGCATACGGGCAAGGAGGACGCGTTCAAGGCGGACGGCGGCCTCAAGAGCTTCGTGAAATTCCTGAACGAGGAGAAGGGCGTCGTTCACCGGGACATCGTCACCTTCTCGCGTGAGGAGAACCGGATCCAGATCGACGTGGCCCTGCAGTACAACGACGGCTACACGGAGAACGTGTACACCTACTGCAACAACGTGAACACGATCGAGGGCGGGACGCACCTGTCGGGGTTCCGCTCGGCACTGACACGGACGCTCAACGCCTACGCACGCGCCGCCGGGCTCCTGAAGGGGGTGACCACCCCGTCGGGTGACGACCTCCGTGAAGGCCTGACGGCCGTGGTGAGCGTGCGGGTGCCGGAGCCGCAGTTCGAGGGACAGACCAAGACGAAGCTCGGGAACTCCGAGGTGCAGGGGATCGTGGAATCGACGGTGAACACGTGTCTGGGGACCTATTTCGAGGAGCACCCGGGGACGGCACGGGCGATTGCGAGGAAGGCCATCCAGGCGGCCCTGGCCCGCGAGGCGGCACGGAAGGCCCGGGAGCTGACCCGTCGCAAGGGGGCGCTCTCGAGCGGCAACCTGCCCACCAAGCTGGCCGACTGCACCAGTCGCGACGTGGCCAGCACGGAGCTTTACCTCGTCGAGGGCGAATCGGCCGGCGGCAGTGCCAAGCAGGGACGTGACCGCATGTTCCAGGCCATTCTGCCCTTGCGCGGCAAGATCCTCAACGTCGAGAAGGTGCGTGAGGACAAGATCCTGAACAACGAGGAGATCCGCACGCTCATCTCCGCCATCGGCACCGGGTTCGGCAAGGAGGAGTTCGACGCCTCGAACTGCCGCTATGGGAAGGTCATCATCATGACGGACGCCGACGTGGACGGCAGTCACATCCGGATCCTGCTCCTCACGTTCTTCTTCCGGCACATGCGGGAGCTCGTGGAGGCGGGCAACATCTACTGTGCCCAGCCGCCGCTCTTCCGTGTGGCGAGAAAGAAGAAGGTGAGCTATTACACCACGGAGACGCAGATGAAGGCGGACGTGTTGAACCTGGGTCTCGAGGGGGCGTCACTGGCGGTCCGTGGGGGCAAGGGAACGCTCAGCGGCAAGCCGCTGCGTGAGCTTCTGGACGTGCTGGTTCAGATCGAGGAGCGTGAGCGGATTGTCAACCGGATAGGGATGTCGCTCGAGGAGTTCCTGAAGCTCCGTGACCGGAAGCAGGGGCTCCCGGTCTACCGGGTGTCCATGGAGGACGAGGGGCGGTACTTCTACTCTCAGGGCGAGCTGGACCGATTCCTGCGTGCGGAGGAGAAGCGGACGGGGTCGGAGTTCGAGGTGGTGACCGAGGACGACCGTGCGGAGAACGGGAGTGAACGCGGTGAGCGTCTCGAGGTGCACGAGATCCACGTGAGCCGGGACCTCAACGCTTTGGCGAAGACGCTGAAGAAGACGGGTCTGGACCTGGAGCAGTTCTGTGAGCCGGAGCGTCCGGCCGGATCGACGGCGAAGCCGCCGTTCGTCGTCACAAGTGACGGCGCCGACCGCCCGGTGTGGTCCTTGAGCGAGGTGCTGCGGACCGTCCGTGAACTCGGCGAGAAGGGCCTCGACATCCAGCGGTACAAGGGTCTGGGCGAGATGAACGCCGAGCAGCTGTGGGAGACGACGATGGACCCGAAGCGTCGGACGATGATGCGGGTGAAGCTGGAGGACGGGGCCAGTGCCGACAAGATGTTCACGGTGCTGATGGGCACGAACGTGGAGCCGCGACGACGGTTCATCGAGGACCACGCACTCGAGGTGAAGTTCCTGGATATCTGATGATGCCGGATAAGGCGGAAGGCCGAAGGCCTGAACGCGAAGAATCTCAGGCGAAGCAAGTCTCTGTTTCTCCTTCGACCTTTGCCCTTAGGCCTTCGGCCTTGGACGTTTAGCGACACCGGGTAGAAAGGTGCGGCGAGAGCGATGACTGAAGCACAGCGCACGGGTGAGCGGGAAGACATCCGCGACCTGAACATCGAGCAGGAGCTGAAGGACTCGTTCCTGAATTTCGCGGTCAGCGTGATCATGGACCGTGCGCTGCCGGACGTCCGTGACGGACTCAAGCCCTCGCAGCGACGCATCCTGGTCACCATGAACGACCTGAGCCTCACGCCGCGGGCGAGGTTCAGAAAGTGTGCCAAGATCACCGGCGACACCTTCGGAAACTACCACCCTCACGGGGCCGCCGAGGTCATCTATCCCACCCTCGTCCGCATGGCCCAGGACTTCTCCTTCCGCTATCCCCTCATCGAAAAGCAGGGGAACTTCGGGTCCATCGACGGGGACCCCCCGGCCGCCATGCGCTACACCGAGGCCCGCATGCGCGGGGAGGCCGTCGACATGCTCGAGGACCTCGACAAGGACACGGTGGATTACCGTCCCAACTTCGACGAGACCACCACCGAGCCCGTGGTGCTGCCCGGGAAGTTCCCCAACCTCCTGTGCAACGGCACCATCGGCATCGCCATTGGGATGGCCACCTCCATTCCGCCTCATAACGTCGCCGAGGTGTGTGACGCCGTCATTCACCTCATCGACCACCCGGAAGCCACCCCCGATGACCTGATGAAGCACATCCAGGGGCCGGACTTTCCGACGGGGGCGCAGATCTGCGGTCGGCTGGGCATCGTGGAGGCCTACCGGACGGGGCGCGGCAAGGTGACCGTTCGTGCCCGGGTGCACACCGAGCAGGCCCGCGGCAACCGACAGAACGTCGTCTTCACCGAGATCCCCTACCACGTCTCGAAGTCGACCATCAAGGAGCGCATTGCGGACCTGGTGAACAGCGGGAAACTCTCAGGCATTGCCGATCTCCGTGACGAGAGTGACCGTGACGGCATCCGTCTGGTGGTGGAGCTGAAGCGCGGCGAGGACCCGAACGTCGTGCTGAACCAGCTCTACAAGCACACACCGCTCCAGGACACCTTCAGCATCAATCTGCTGGCCATCGACGAGGGCCGGCCGGTGACGCTCAACCTCAAGCAGATCGTCGCCGCCTTCATCCAGCACCGGTTCGAGGTGATCGTCCGTCGGACGCGATTCCTCCTGGCGCGTGCCGAGGCCCGCTC
Organism: Planctomycetota bacterium; assembly: GCA_035530235.1. Classification (GTDB taxonomy): domain Bacteria; phylum Planctomycetota; class DG-23; order DATKVD01; family DATKVD01; genus DATKVD01. The sequence goes on from DATKVD010000579.1 coordinate 20,120, forward strand.
CCACATCGTCGAGGGGCTCCTCATCGCCCTCGACAAGATCGACCAGGTCATCGAGACCATCCGGAAGAGCCGGGACGTCGACACCGCCCGCACGAAGCTGATGACCCGCTTCAAGCTCACCGAGATCCAGGCCAACGCCATCCTCGCCATGCAGCTCCAGCGTCTCACGGGACTGGAGCGCAGGAAGGTCGAGGAGGAGTACAAGGACCTTCAGGAGAAGATCCGGTACTACCGTGACATCCTGAGCCACGACAACCTGGTGTACGACATCATCCGGGAGGACACGAAGGAGATCAAGGCACGGTATGGGGACGCACGTCGGACCGAGATCTCCGGTGAAGTGGGCGAGTTCCGGCTGGAGGACCTGATCGCCGAAGAGGACGTGGCGGTGACGATTTCGCACCAGGGGTACATCAAGCGGATGCCGCTGGACCGGTATCGCAAGCAGGGACGAGGCGGCAAGGGCATCATCGGCTCGGACACCAAGGAGGGGGACTTCATCGAGCGGCTGCTGATCGCCAGCACGCACGATTATTTCCTGTTCTTCACCGACAGCGGCAAGGTGCACTGGCTGAAGGTGTACGACATTCCGCAGCTCGGTCGGCAGTCGAAGGGCCGGGCGATCGTCAACCTGCTGCGACTCGAGCGCGGGGAGAACATCACGGCACTCGTCCCGGTCCGCAGCTTCGAAGAGGGGTACCTGGTGATGGCCACGGCACGGGGCACCATCAAGAAGACGGTGCTCAGTGCCTTCGGCCGTCCGCAGCGTGGGGGCATCATCGCGTGCGGACTGAGGCCCGGCGACTCGCTGGTGGGTGTCCGGCGGAGCTTCGGCGAGCAGGACATCGTCCTCTGCTCGAAGAAAGGGAAAGCCGTGCGTTTTCCCGAGAGTGACGTCCGGTCCATGGGACGTCCGGCCGGCGGTGTCCGCGGCATCAGACTCGCCAAGGGTGACGAGGTGGTGGACCTCGTCATCGTCTCTGAGAACACCACGCTCTTGACCACGTGTGAGAAGGGGTACGGCAAGCGGACCAGCTTCGACGACTACACGCGCCACCACCGCGGCGGCCAGGGCGTCATCAACATCAGGACCCCGAAACGCAACGGCGACGTGGTGGCCGTCCGTGACGTCCACGAAACCGACGACATCATGATGGTCACCGCCAGCGGCCAGATCGTCCGCACCGCCGTGGCCGCCATCTCCGTCATCGGCCGGTCCACCCAGGGCGTCAGACTCATCCGTCTGAAGCCGAACGACCGTCTCGTCTCCGTCGCCTCCGTCGTCAAGGAAGAGGACGTGGCGGGGGGCGACGGAGAAGCGGAGTGAACCGGGACCGCGGCCCCTCGACGTTGCTCGGGACAGGCGGCGCATGACCCCCTCTTCACGTGCGGCTGGGGCAACCGATGAAGCGTGTGCTGGTGGTGGGTCATCGCGGGATGCTGGGCTCGGCACTGATGACGTCCCTGGGCGCCGCTGCGTCCGGTGCCGAGGTCCGGGGCGCCGACCTCCCCGAAGTCGACATCACCGACACCCGGAGCGTCGAGGCCGCACTCGACGCCTCCCGTCCCGAGATCGTGATCAACTGTGCGGCGTTCACGCGCGTGGACGACGCCGAGTCGCACGTGGACGAGGCGGTGTCCGTGAACGGTGAGGGGGCGGGGAACGTCGCCGCGGCCGCCGCGGCGCGTGGGACACGCGTCGTACACCTCTCCACCGATTTCGTCTTCGACGGCGCCAAGGACGGCCCCTACCTCGAGACCGACACCCCGCGGCCCCTCAGCGTCTACGGCCGCTCGAAGCTCGAAGGAGAACGACGGGTCGCCCGGGCGACGGACGACCACCTCATCGTCCGGACGTCGTGGCTTTACGGTCCGGGCGGGTCGAACTTCGTCGACACCATCCTCGGTCTGGCCCGGACGAAACGTGAACTGACGGTGGTGACGGACCAGCGGGGCTGTCCCACCTACACCCGTGACCTCGCCCGGGCGATTTGGGCGTTGTGCGGGGCGGACGCCCGTGGTATCGTTCACGCGGCCGGCGCGGGGTCGTGTTCGTGGTACGAGTTCGCCTGTGAGATCGTCGCGCGGTCGCCGTTCGAGGCGGTGGTGCGGCCGGTCACCAGCGAGGCGTTCAGGCGACCGGCACCGCGTCCGGCGAATTCCGTCCTCGACACCACCCGGCTCGGTCAGCTCACCGGATATCGGTTCCCACACTGGACCGAAAGCCTCTCGCACTATCTCGACTCCCTCCGCCTTGCGGGCGGCGGGGGTGACAACGCCATGGGGGATTCATCATGAAGCGAGCACTGATTACGGGCATCACCGGCCAGGACGGCTCCTACCTCGCCGACCTCCTTCTGGAGGAAGGATATGAGGTCCACGGGATGGTGAGACGTTCGAGCACCGAGACGTTCGAGCGGATCAACCACATCCGTGACCGGATCGTCTTCCACCAGGCCGACCTCCTGGACCAGCTGTCCATCATCGAATGCGTTCGTGAGGCGAAGCCGGCCGAGGTCTATAACCTCGCCGCCCAGTCGTTCGTGCCCGCCTCGTGGCAGCAGCCGGTGCTCACGGGCGAGTTCACCGGCCTGGGCGTCACCCGGGTGCTCGAAGCCATCCGCCTCGTCGACAAGCACATCCGCTTCTACCAGGCCTCGTCCTCCGAAATGTTCGGCAAGGTCCGTGAGGTGCCGCAGAACGAACTCACCCCCTTTCACCCCCGGAGTCCCTACGGCTGTGCCAAGGCCTACGGACACTACCTCACCGTCAACTACCGTGAGAGCTACGACATCTTCGCGTGCGGGGGGATCCTCTTCAACCACGAGTCGCCTCGACGCGGCAAGGAGTTCGTCACGCGGAAGATCACCTACGGTGTCGCCCGCATCAAGCACGGTCTGGACACGGAACTGCGTCTGGGGAACCTGGACGCCCGGCGCGACTGGGGCTACGCCGGTGACTACGTCCGTGCCATGTGGATGATGCTCCAGCAGGATGAGCCCCGGGACTTCGTCATCTCCTCGGGGGTCACACACTCGGTCAAGGAGTTCGTCGAGCTCGCCTTCGGTCATGCCGGACTCGACTGGGAGCAACACGTCGTGATCGATCCGAGGTTCGTCCGACCGGCCGAGGTGGACCTGCTCCTGGGCGACAACTCGAAGGCGGTCAAGGAACTCGGGTGGACGCCGACGGTGGATTTCGAAGGCCTCGTGAAGCTCATGGTCGACGCCGACCTCGAGTGCGTGGCGAAGGAAATCCGGAACAGCACCGCCTGACACGCCGGCGGGACGGTCGTCGAGACGGGAGCCCCGCCACCCGGAATTCAAATCACGGGGGTGGCGGGTCTCCTGACGCAGCAGCCGTCCACGGTTTAAGAGGGTTGGCGAGTGCGAGTGTTGGTGACGGGAGCGGCGGGTTTTGTGGGGACACACCTGGTGCGGCACCTGTGCGCCCGGAGACACGACGTCCACGCACTCGCACTGCCGCACGAGAAGCTCGCCGCGGACCTCAAGGACGTTCCGAAGCACGACTGCGACGTCACCGACGCCGCCGCACTCGAGCACGTCCTCACCGAGGTCGCCCCGGCCTGGATCTTCCACCTGGCGGCCGTCAGCCGACCGGAGCAGTGCCGTGACGACCCGGTGCTCGCCTGGAACGTCAACTTCCTCGGGACGCACACCCTGTACCGTCTGTCGGCCCAGACGGTGCCGGAGGCACGAGTCCTTTTCGTCGGGTCGGCGGTCGAGTACGGTCGTCCGGGTCCCGACGAGCTGCCCCTCACCGAGGACGCCCCCCTGAGACCCGCTGACGTCTACGCCGCCACCAAGGCCGCCGCCGACCTCGTGGGGGCGGAGTTCGCCCTGAACGGCCGACTGGCCGTCATCCGTGTGAGACCGTTCAACCACATCGGTCCCGGACAGGAGGAGGGGTTCGTCGCTCCGGACTTCGCCCGGCAGATCGCCCGCATCGAGCGCGGACTTCAGCCACCCGTCATGCACGTGGGGAACCTGGCCGCCGCCCGGGACTTCACCGACGTCCGCGACGTCGTCCGGGCCTACGTCCTCCTGATGGAAAAAGGCGAGGTCGGGGCCGTCTACAACGTCTGCTCGGAGTCGACACACACCGTGCAGGAACTCCTCGACGGGATGCTCGCACGGGTGAGGAGGGACCTCAGGATCGAGGTGGTGCCGCGGCGGGCACGGAAGCGTGGGGCGGACACCCTCGTCGGCTGTGCCGAGGCCCTCCACGCGGCGACCGGCTGGCTTCCCGAGATCCCCTGGGAGCAGACCCTCCTCGACGTCCTGGACGACTGGCGCGGACGCACGGCCTCCGTGCTTCCCTGATGCCCCCCGGGTGAATCGGTCTTGAAAATCCCGTCGGGCCCGCTATGCTCAGGACGGCCCGCAGTCACGGGCCTCCGGGGGGAGGACATGGACCACTTCAACTGGCGAAAGCTCGAGCTTCACTGCGAGGACGTCCGTCTGGCCGACGTGGCCGCGTCCGTCGGAACGCCCGCCTACGTCTACAGCCGACGGACCATCGTCGAGCACTACCGCCGGCTCCAGCAGGCGTTCGCCTGGGCCAACCCGTTAATCTGCTACTCGGTGAAGGCTTGTGACAACCGCGCCGTGCTGAAGGTCTTCGTGGAGCTCGGTGCCGGGTTCGACGTCGTCTCGGGCGGCGAGATCCACCGTGTGCTCAAGGCCGGCGGCGACCCCGGACGGATCGTCTTCGCCGGCGTCGGCAAGACCGACGACGAGATCGCCCTCGCCGTCGACCTCGACATCCACCTCTTCACGGTCGAGTCGGAGCCGGAGCTGGAGGCGATCGAGACGGTCGCGGCCAGGAAGGGGAAGCACGTGCGGGCGGCGCTCCGAGTGAACCCCGACGTCGACCCCGAGACACACACCTACGTCACGACGGGCACACGCGAGAACAAGTTCGGCGTGGACCTCCAGTCTGCCGCGGCGGTGCTGAAGCGTCGGGGCGACTTCCCGCACGTCGATTTCGTGGGGGTGCACGCGCACATCGGCAGTCAGATCACGAGTGTGGACCCGTACGTGGCGGCGCTGGCGCGCGTCGCACGGTTTATCAGGGCGCAGGAAGCCGCCGGACTGAAGGTCGACACGATCGACATCGGCGGCGGGTTCGGCATCTTCTACAAACTCGGGGAGGCCCTCACGGCGAAGGAGTTCTCCTCCGCCATCCGTCCGGTCGTCGCACCCCTGGGGAAGAAAGTGGTGATGGAGCCGGGACGGTTCATCGTGGGGAACGCCGGGGTGCTTCTCACGCGCGTGATCTTCGTCAAGGTGTCGGGCGACAAGCGGTTCGTCATCGTCGACGCGGCGATGAACGACCTCATCCGGCCCGCACTCTACGGGGCGGAACACCGTGTCTGGCCGGTCAAGCCGCCCTTCCTGCCGGGGGACGCCTCACGCATGCCCGGACTGAAGAGGGCCGACATCGTCGGTCCCGTCTGCGAGAGCGGGGACTTCCTGGCACTGGACCGGCCGTTCCCGGATGTCAGGCGCGGGGACCTCGTCGCGGTGTTCAGTGCCGGGGCCTACGGGATGAC
>DATKVD010000580.1:0-6987 GCA_035530235.1 Planctomycetota bacterium
GACGCACATGGGTCCGGCGGTCAGTGAGAAGCAGCGTCAGCGCATCCTGGGATATATCGATCGCGGCGTCAAGGAGGGTGCCAAACCGCTGCTCGCGGGCGGCAAGGCGGACGTCAAGGACCACCCGAACGGCTTCTACGTAAAGCCGGCACTCCTCGCCGGCGGCCCGGACAACGTCTGTGCCCGGGAGGAGATCTTCGGACCGGTCGCCTACGTCATGACGTTTCGGGACGAGGAAAAGGTGATCGAGCTGGTCAACCGTTCGGCCTACGGCCTGGGCAACAGCGTGTGGAGTGCGGACCTCGACCGGGCGAAGCGCGTGGGCGAAGCCCTCGTCGCCGGGAACACCTGGCTCAACGGTCACAACCTGTTCTGTCACGGTGTGCCGTACGCCGGGTGCAACCTTTCCGGGATGGGCGGCGGGGTGCTCGGTCCGGACACGCTCTTCGACTACCTGCGTCCCCAGTCGGTCGTCCGACCCCAGGCCTAGCCGCCTTTCAAAAAGCAGGGCGGCCGCGTCACGAGAGAGCAAGGTGATGACCGACATGCTCGACTGGCTCAGGGCGCCCCTCGTCATCATGGGGCACGTGTTCGACTTCTGGGACCTGCCGAAAGACCCCCGCGAGGTCGTGCGCGTCAAGCGCGAACTCGGCTTCAACGTCGAGCACTGGATGGGCAACTCGTTCGAGGGCGGGCCGCAGAAACCCGGCACGTTCCTCTTCAAGACCCGCGCGGGATACCTCCGCGACGACCTGTCGAGCTACCTCCCGGCCGCGCATGACGCGGGCCTCCGCGTCTTCGTCTATTTCAACGCCCACTGGTACTCGGACGATTTTCCCGACGAGATGTTCGCCCGGACGCCGACAGGCGAGAAGATCGCCGCTTACGGTCACGGTGCCCTCACCTGCGCCGCGGGACCGTTCCTCGATTGGTCCAGGGACGTCGCCCACGACCTCGGCGAGTACGACATCGACGGTGTGTTCCTCGACGGCCCGGGGGCGTTCGCGTGTTACTGCCCGGCGTGCCGGCAGGCGTTCGCCGAGCGGTTCGGCGTCGCGCTTCCCGAGGACATGACGAAGGCCCCGGCCGAGGTGCGGCTTCAGGCCCAGGAATACGTCTATCACCGCATGCGGCGCTACATCGACGCGTTCCGCACCGCGGCGCGTCACCGCAAAGCCGACATCGTCGTCTACTTCAACGGTTCCGGCCTGGGACGTCCGACGCGCGGTCACCGGATCGCATCCGAGACGTGCGACCTCGTCGGCGCCGAGGGCGGTTTCATCGGGTACACCCCGCTCAGGGGACAGTTCAAATACAAGGCGGGCGCCACGGCCAAGCTGCTCGAAGCGGTCGCGCCCGACAAACCCCGCGTCATCTTCATCGACCACGCCTTCAAGCGCTACGACTACCACGCCCTCACCGCACCCGAGATCCGACTGATGTATGGCGAGACGCTCGCGAACGGCGCCTGGCCCTGGTATCTCATCTACTGGTCCAATATCGACGGACGCGCCGCGAAGGCCGGCGCCGAGATGAACCGGTTCATCCACGAGAACGGCGAGTTCCTGGCCGGCTCACGGTCACTCGCGACCGTCGCGCTCATGCAGGCGGACGCGTCGCTCCTCTTGCCGGGGCTGCGGGAAGAGCCCGCCGCCGACGACATCCACAAGACCGGGCAATCGCTCCCGGCCGAGCAGATAGGCGACCACCACGCGGAGTTCCTCGGGATCTACGAGACCCTCACGCGCAGCCAGGTGCCGTTCGACGTCGTCGACGACCGGACCATCGCGGCGGGCCTGGCCGAGCGATACCAGCTTCTGGCCCTTCCGAACTGCGCCGCGATGGACGACGCGACGGTCGCGGGGGTGCGCGAGTTCGTTCGGCGTGGGGGGTGCGTCCTCGCGACGTTCAACACCGCGACGACGGACGAACTGGGCAGGCCGCGCGAACCTTTCGCGCTTGCCGACGTCCTCGGCATCGACGGTGTCGGCCCCGTCTACGGACCGACGACGCTCGACTATCTCTTCCTCGAGCCGGACGGGGTGCTGGCCGCGGGCGTCACCGAGCCCAACATCCCCTGCCCGACGCTCTCGCGCGCGATCACCCCTGTCAAAGGCGCGGAGACGCTGGCGAGGTATTACGGCCGACTGTCGGGACGCTACGTCCGGCTGCCGGCGGTCTCGGACGACGCCGCCGCGGTCGCGAACCGCTTCGGCAAGGGCCGTGCGATCGCCGTCGCCGCCAACATCGGCGAGCACTACCACGCCTACGCCTTCGACGAGCACCGCAGGATGATCGGTAACGCCGTGCGGGCGTTGGCCGCCCCGCCCGTCACCGTGGAAGGGGCGGGGGAATTCCTCGAGGTGTCGTGGCGTCGGGGCGCACACGGTGAATATCTGCTGCATCTCTTGAACCACGCGGGCGGCGAGCGGCCCTACGAGCGCATCCTGCCCCTCGCCGGGCTGCGGTTCACCGTCCGGACGCCCGGGAAAGTGGGAGACATCCGCGCCGCCCGTGCGGGCGTCCCTGTCCTGTTCACGCAGACGGACGCCGGGGTCACGTTCACCTTCCACCTCGACGGCGAGTACGAAATGCTCATCCTCACGTGAAACCATTTTCAGGGAGTTCATCATGACGCGAATTCGCAGGACGTCGGCGTTGTGGGTCCTCGCCGCGCTTGTCCTTGCCTCGTCGACGTGCCCGGCCGAGACGGCCAAAGGCGGCGTCGTCCACCGGGAGCGGACGGAGTGGACCACCTACTACTGGTTCGGCGGGCCGGACGTCTCGAAGATCTACCCGAAGATGCAGGAGTTCAACAAGCCGCTCTGGGGTCTGGAGGAACTCGCGAAGCGGACGGGAACGCCCGACGTGAAACTCATCACCGAAGCGGACGGCACCCGCACGCCCGAGCGCACGATCTTCCGCGACCCGGCCTACGGCTCCGAGATCTGGAAGCTCACCCATCACACGGGATCGATCCACGTCTACGGCGACGTCTCGCCCTGGAACGCGAACGGGGAAGTGATGTCGATCCGCGCAAGGAACGAGCAGTTCCTGGTCGAAGCTCCGGGCGACGTCGTCCGGCCGCTCGGGCTTCCCGATCCGATTCGCGTCTCGCACCAGCCGTGCTGGGACCGCCGGGACCCGCACGTTTTCTATACGCCCGTCCGGTGGAACCCGAAGCTCAAGGATGACGAGCAGCCCCGGGGCATCTGGCGCGTCAACTTCCGCACCGGCGAGAAGACGAAGCTCTACGACGTCACACGCGTCGAGTTCGAGTCGCCCCTCTCCGTCGACGGCGAGTGGATGTGCTTCAAGGTGCCCGACTACTCGGCCCGGGCGATGCAGAAGGAACTGCCCGACTACTCGACCGACCTCAACCGTGAGGCGAACTGGGGCGTGGGGATCGCCCGCACCGACGGCTCGAAGCTCATCTGGATCCGCGGGGGCGTTCACACCATCCGTGTCGTCGGCGGCACCGACTACCTCTTCGAGGTCGAGCAGAAATTCATCGACCGCGAGGGCCGGGTGCTCGACTGCGGGATCAACAAGAACACCCAGGGCTCGCACCACAGCTACAACCGCAAAGGCACGCGCGTCATCAGTCACTCGGCAAGCGGGTTCCAGATCGGCGACATCCAGGGCACGCGCGTCGTCAACCTGCGCAACCTCTTCACCGACTACAAGCGCTGGGTCTTCGGCGGACACACGAGCTGGCTCTCGGACGACGACGACTGGTGCTTCGTCTCCATCGGCGCCGGGACCTTCGCCGGGCAGCTCATCAAGGTCCGCACCGACGGTTCCGGGACGGTGCACCCGATCGCGTTCTACAACACGCAGCCGACCGGCGGCGGCGACTACTGGTCCTCGGCCCGGGCGGCGTGCTCGCCCGACGGCACCAAGTTCCTCTTCGACGCCCGCACCTTCCGGAAGGACGTCTTCAGCTGCGTCGCGGTCGTCAAGCGGCCCGATCCGCCGCAGTTCGTCCGCGTCCTCGACACCGCCCCAGGAAAGGTCCACATCCAGTGGGCGCCCCCCTGCCACCATAGCGAGGTCCAGGGCTACCACGTCTACCGCTCGACGGAATCCGGCCGGGGGTTCGTCCAGATCACCGACGAACCGGTCGCGAAGCCGGAGTTCGTCGATGAGACGCTCCGCACGCCCGGACAGACTGCCTACTACCTCGTCACCTCGGTCGAGCACTCGGGACTGGAGAGCTCACACTTCTCAAACGAGGTGGGCGTCGTCGTCGGTCAGAACGAGTACCCAAAGGACCGGCCGGTGCGGATCTTCGTCGAGGCCGAAGCGGCCGAGAGCACGGTCTACCCGCCGATGCGCGAGGCACGCGACGTCTCGGCCGCGGGCGAGGCGTGCATGTGGCACAGTCCGGGTGAGGGGAACGCGTGGTTCTACGCCCACTGCCGCGCCCCGCGACTGGGGGACTACCATCTGTGGGCGCGCGTGAAATCGCCGAAGGCGGGCACGCTCCAGGTCTTCGCGCTCGGCGAGGGCGAGATCCGTCCCATGGGCTACCGGAGGGACGAGAGCACCGCACGTCACTTCGACGTCCCCGACACCAAGGGCGAGTGGGTGTGGGTGCGCACGCGCGAGCACGAGCCCTACCAGTTCGTGAAGGCCCCGCCTCGACAGGACCGCATCCTCAAGATCGAGTCACAGTGCCCCGGCGTGAAGATCGACCGGTTCCTCTGGACCACCGACAAGGACTTCACGCCGAAGGGTCGGGGGAACTCCGACGAGACCGCACCCGCGCCGCCGACCGGACTTGCTGCAAAGTTCCTCGCAAAGGACCACGTGAAGGTCACCTGGAACGCCGGCCGCGACAAGGACCTTCGCTACTACAACGTCTACGCTTCGACCGACGGCCCGCCGACAGCCGGGCAGAAGCACCTCCTCTTCTCGCCGTCGCGCACGTATGTCATCGACTGGGGCGTGCCCGAAGGACAGACGGTCCAATATGCGGTGACCGCCGTCGACCGGTCGGGCAACGAGTCCCTTCCCTCCCGCACGACGGCCGCGCCGCAGCCCTGAAACCGATAGAGGACACCCGTGGACGCGTATGAGGCCTGCGAGCATCTCGTCAATGGGGTCGGGCACCGGTGGATCGGCTCCGAGGGCCCCGACGACTACCACCGCACCGCCTATCACAGCCCGCTCGACGACCTGCGGTGGGTCGGCGAATCGGAACTTGCACGCTTGGCCGACGTCGCGCGTCGCCTGCTCCTCGGTTTCCTCGCGTCTCTCGTGTAAGGATCGCGTCTCCCCCTCCCCTAATAACCTCACGCCTCGCGTCCTTTTCCGCATGAACAGGAGACGGCATGTCACGGATCACCCGCAGCACGTTCGCGTTCATTGCCATCGCCACGCTTTGCGTCTCCCCGCTGCTCGCCCAGGAGAAGACCCCGGCGCCGGCGCACTTCAGGCCGTGGGTACACAACTCGATTCAACCGGCCCCGGCGTTCACGCCGGTGAAGCTCCCGTCGACGACGCCGCAGCCGGGCGACGGCGAGACCGAGACCCTCTGCCGCGCGGCCGTCGCGTGGTTCGGTGACGCCGTGAAGCGCGTCGACGCGATGGTTCCCGCGGCCGAGTCGGCCGCCGAGCGGATCATCGCCGGTGGCGAGCTTTACGTCGACGGCACGCCCGGGTTCGACCAGGAGATGTTCGGTCGCGCGGGGGGGTACGGGTTTCTGAAGGTGTGGGCAGGTGAGCGGATCGAGGCGAACGACGTGCTGCTGATCGGGCTGATGCGTCCGCGTGACCCGAACACCGCCCACGCGCTGCCGACGCTGGCCTGGGGCGGTCGGGGGACGCGCGGACTCGTCGTGCATTTCGCGTCTCACCGCTGGCCGGGCGTGGCGCGGGCGATTCCCGCCATCCGCATGGAACGGTGGGACGGGCGACTGAAACTCATCGACACCGCCGCACCGGCCGGTGCGTCGTGGGCCGACATCTCCCTGCAGCAGATGGCGTCGGCCGCCACGGCGTGGGCGTTCCAGGGCGAGATGTTCGCCGCGGGAACGCGCAAGGACAAGACCATCGCCACCCTCGCCAGCAACTCCGAACCCGACGGCATCCGCTGGGACCGCAGGGTCGAAGGGATGAAGCTGCACCCGGATTTCAAGGTCCCCCCCGTTGCCGCCGGGAAGATCGGCACCGAGTACCTCCTCACGTGTCAGAAGCAGGTGGCCGCGTTTCTCACCTCGGGCGAAGCGAAACAGGTGCGTCTCGCGGCCGAACGCCTCGCACGCGCGATGCACCGCGACAACGAGGTGTTCGTCATCATCTCAGGACACATCCACAAGCTCGGCGCGATCGTCCCGCGACGTCTCTCTCACCGCCTGACCCTCTACGGCCGGCCCTGGCACTGGAAGAGCAGCCTTCTGAAGAAAGGCGACGTCCTCCTGGACCTCGGGTATCTCGACTACCCCACGCGTCGGGTGCAGGACGCCCTCGATGCGGGGGGCGAAGCCGTCACCCTCGCCGTCGCGGAAGGACCGACCGACGCGCGTCGCACGCACATCCGCGGTCACTGGCAGGCGTGGGACTCGGTCATCAACGTCACCGGTTACCCCGTGCGGATTCTCCCGACCTCGGGCGTCGTGCAGACTGTTCAGTGGTACGCACTGATGGCCGAGACGGAGAAGGCGCTCGAGCGCATGGCGAAATAGCCCCGCCGCGACCGGCCGAAAAAGACTGGAATTTCCGAACGGGTCACGGACAATGTCCAGGATGACCCGGAAGGGGGGAAAATGGCCCGTACGTTGACGTGTTTTCTGACGATGGCGCTGCTCGCGGTCGCGGGCTGCAGCGAAACGAAGGACCCCGACACGGAGCATGCAGACGTGACGCCGACGGAGACGGTGGCGAAGAACGCGGTTTTCGAGGTCGCGCTCACGTGCGACGCGGTCCCGGCGAACCCGTTCACCGAAGCGAACGCCGGGGCGGCGTTCGTCTCGCCGTCGGGCG
>DATKVD010000581.1:0-13990 GCA_035530235.1 Planctomycetota bacterium
CCACTACGACGCGAAGCGGAGAAGTCTCTTCGTCATCAGCGACGGCGGCAACGCTCTCATGCGCATCACGCCGAAGGGAAAGGTACTCAAGACCGAACGCCTGCCCGGCCGGAACCAGGAAGGAATCACCGTCGACAACAAAGGCTTCGTCTACATCGCACAGGACTCCGGCGGGATCCTGAGGTTCAGACCTTAGAAGCGTCTCACGAGATGACAACAGACCCGTGTCGCCGAGCCGCTTGCTGGTCCGAATCGGGCGCGGGTCCCCCGGCGTCGTGACGTGTTTACGCGCAGGCAATCCCCGGGTATAATGACGACGGGAGAAAGGGGGACGCAAGATGAAGCCGATCTTCAACCGGTCGGAGAAGAACCCGATCATCACGCCGAGGAGTCTGCCGTTTCCGGCGGAGGCGGTGCTGAACCCGGGGGCGGCCGAGATGGACGGCGAGATCGTGCTGCTTCTGCGCGTCGAGCACACCAGCGGCTATTCGAGCATCTACGTCGCACGAAGCGCCAACGGCGTCACCGACTGGCGCATCCGTCCCGAGCCGCTGCTGAGGTGTGGACAACCGCGCTGGCCCTACGAGAGGTGGGGCTGCGAGGACCCGCGGGTGACCTACATCGCGGATCAGAAATCGTGGTATATCACCTACACGGCGTATTCCGGGACGGGGGCGGCGGTGGGTCTGGCACGGACGAAGGACTTCGTGAAGGCCGAACGCATCGGGTTGATATTCAGTCCGAACAACAAGGACGCGGCACTGTTTCCTGAGAAGTTCAAGCACCGCTGGGCGGTGCTGCACCGTCCGGAGGCCGGAGGCGTCGAGAACATCTGGATCGCCTACTCCCCCGACCTCATCCACTGGGGCGAGCCGCACTGTGTGCTGCCGGAGGGCCGCGGACCCGCCTGGGACGCCGTCAAGGTCGGGGCCGGACCTCCGCCCATCCCCACCGAACACGGCTGGCTGCTGCTCTATCACGGCGTCAAGAGGTACGCCGGTCAGCTGGTTTACCGTGTCGGGGCGGCCCTGCTCGACCGGAAGCGACCTCACAGACTGATCGCCCGGTCGCACGAGTGCATCTTCAAGGCCACGGCACTCTACGAGACCACGGGACTGGTGCCGAACGTGGTGTTCCCGACGGGACTGGTGCAGCGCGGGGACGAGCTGTGGATGTATTACGGGGCGGCGGACACGTGCGTGTGTCTTGCGACCGTGAGACTGCAGGACGTGCTCGACACACTGGAAGTGGAAACGGGGCCGTCCGGCGGCGCCGGGTGACCGGACGTTTTGCTGTTGCGGGGACGGCGTCGGTGACGATACTGTACCCGGCGTGAGAGGTGCGTGTCCGCCGGACGGCGTCACGCCGAGAGACGGCTCGATTGCGGGAACCGGCCGAATGCTGCGTGCCTTCTTCGAACTCAACCGACGGGTCTTCGAGAAGCTCTACCCCCACTTCCCCCAGATGACGTTCAGCATCTGGGAGCACTACGTGGACGAGATCGTCCGGATGCTTGACGCCCGTCCGGGACAGACGGTGGTGGAGATCGGCGCCGGGAAGACGTGTCCCTACGCCGGACGGCTCGAGCGGCGCACCGACACCACCCTCATCGGCGTGGACCTCGCCGCCGACGACATGCACGAGAACCCGGACCTCGACGAGCGGATCGTCGCCGACGTGACCGAGGGCATCCCGCTCGCGGACGCTTCGGCCGATCTCGTGGTGTCCCGCTGTGTGCTCGAACACCTGAGGGACGTCGAAGCGTTCTTCGCCGAGATGAGACGCGTGCTGAAGCCGGGCGGTCGGTTCCTGCACCTGTTCGCGTGTCGGTTCTCGCCGTCGGGTGTGCTGAACCGGCTGGCGGGCGAGCCGACGACCCACGCACTGCTGGCCGTCTTCCGGCCGGAGCAGGTGGAGCCGGGCGGGTTCCCGGCGTTCTACGACCGCTGCTACCCCTCCGCCATGCGTGCGATGCTCCGTCGGCAGCGGCTCACCCTCACCGACGTGCGCTGCGGCTACTTCCAGTCGGAGTACTACGCGTTCTGCCTGCCACTGGCACTCCTGAGCGCCGTCTACGAGTGGACGGTGATGACGCTCGGGATCGAGTCCCTCGCCGCCAACGTCCTCATCGCCGGGGAGAAGCCTGCACACACGTCCCGGACCTAGCACCCCCACCCACGGTGCACGTCTTTTCCTGTTGACACCACATCACTTGTGACGATACTCTGGGGTGTGTGAGGGTGCGTTTTCCGTGGGAGAGCGACCACCGGAGGCCGACATGAAGCTCGTCATCCAGATCCCGTGTCTGAACGAGGCGGAGGTGCTGCCTCAGACGCTGAAGGACCTCCCCCGCGAGATCGACGGCATCGACGAGATCGAGGTGCTGATCATCGACGACGGGTCGACCGACGGGACGGTGACGGTGGCGCGTGAGCACGGGGTGAAGCACGTGGTGAGCTTCACGTCGAACCTGGGTCTGGCGCGGGCGTTCGCGGCGGGCCTGGACAAGGCGCTCAAGCTCGGCGCCGACATCATCGTCAACACGGACGCCGACAACCAGTACCGTGGGGACTGCATCGCCGACCTCGTCCGACCCATCCTCGATGGTCGTGCGGACCTCGTCGTGGGCGACCGTCAGACCCACACCGTCGAGCACTTCTCGTGGCTCAAGAAGCGTCTTCAGAAACTCGGAAGCTGGGTGGTGCGGAAGCTGTCGGGGACCGACGTCCCCGACGCCACCAGCGGCTTCCGGGCCTACAGTCGTGAGGCGGCACTCCGACTCAACATCGTCAGTGAGTTCAGCTACACCGTCGAGACGATCATCCAGGCGGGCATGAGGGGACTCGTCACCACACACGTGCCCATCCAGACGAACCCGGTGACACGGGAGTCACGTCTGTTCCGGTCGACGTGGCATTTCATCAAGCAACAGTCGGCCACCATCCTGCGGATGTACGTGATGTACTCCCCACTCAAGACGTTCGCGGTCCTGAGTGCGGTGCCGTTCCTCATCGCCATGGTGCTGGGGATCCGGTTTCTGGTCTTCTACTTCAGCAGCGGGAGGGCCAGCGGACACGTCCAGTCCTTGATCGTGATGGCGGTGCTGTTCACACTGAGCTTCCTCCTGATGGTGCTGGGGATCCTGGCGGACCTGATCTACGGCAGCCGTCGACTGGTCGAGGACGCACTCTACCGTACACGCCTCATGGAACTCCGCGAACGAGAGACACGGAAACCCGGATAGGGCCCGATTCAGGTCTCCGCCCGTCCTTCCCCCCGCTTCCGGCCTCCGACGCCTGCCATCCCGCCGTGTAATAAACTGGCACCCGCATCCATCAAGTAGTAGAATACGGGGTGGTGCCGTACGTACGTACCGACGGCGCGAGAAACGTGCCATACGCCTGGGGAATTTGAGCATGCGAAACTTTCGAAGGACGGTGCTGGCGGGGCTGATCGTGGTGACATGGGCCGCGGCCGCCCCGGCCGACACCGTCGAGTGGACGTTCGACAAGTTCGACACCGCCGAATGGGAAGCGGTGAACTGCACGCCCGAGGTGCTTCCCGACGGCGGCGGACTCAAGATCCACGTGAAGCCCGGCGACAAGTGGCTCGGCATCACCGGAAAAACCTTCTGGGAAGACCTCTTCGACATCCGTGTCGAATACGAGTTGGTGGGCGCGCCGGATCAGACCCACGTCTTCCTGCGACTCTTCAACGACGAGAAGAAGCGGCGTGTGGACCTGATGCACGACCTGCGGCTCTACAAGAACGACAAGGGCGAAGTCCAGCCCAGCTCCTACTCCAACCTGTATTCCTACCACGACGACAAGCTGATGGGACAGCGCGGGTCCCACCGCTACGGCCTCACCGGCGGACTGCGCTTCACCAGGGACGGGACGGAACTCTACGCCTTCCAGGGGGACCCGGGCGGCGGCTGGGTGGGGCCCTTCGACTATCCCTACGTTCCCATGCACTACGACTGCGACCGCTATCGCGTCGGGGTCTATCTCGCCGTCCCGGCCAACGCGCCCGAGTTCGACCTCATCCTCAAGCGCGTCCGGGTGTGGGACAGTCTCCACCGTGGGCCGGACCGGAAACCCGAAGAGGGGAGCCACACCCGCGCGATGGACGAGACGGAGAAGGACCCGAAGATCTGGCGGTTCGACTTCGGCCCGCCGGGTCAGCAGCTCGAGCGACTCCATCTCCCCATCACCGAGTGGACCACCTACGACAAGCGTCGCGGGTGGGGATGGGTGACGGACCTGGAGCCCTTCTGGCCGCCCGGCAGGATCCCCGGACTTCGCAACGAGGACGCGGTGAAGGCGGGACTCGAACCGACGCCCAACCTTCACTACTGGCGCGGCGGGGCCGACATGCAGATGAACTACTGCATGGCCCACAAGAAGCGCTACCTGCTGTCGGGGAGTCACGGCGGGGACTACGTGCAGTTCTTCGAGCGGTGGATGGACCTGAAGATCCCGTGCGAGCGCGACCTGGTCTGTTCCCGGCGCCCGTACGGATTTCCCCTGGACACCTCCAAGGAAGCGGACCAGTGGGAGCGGCGCGGGGCGATCTACGTGGACGACGACCTCGAGGCCGAGTTCGCCGTGGACCTCCCCAACGACCGCTACACGCTGCTGGTCGGCATCGGCTACACGGGCTTCGGGGCCGGGGGCGGCAGCAGCTTCCACGTGGAAGCCGAGGGGATCATCATCAAGAAGGGACTCAATGAGAACTGGCGTCGCTGCTGCATGTTCCAGTGCGACGACGTCGAGGTCGCCGACGGCCAGCTCAACCTGAAGATCCGTGCCGACCGACGTCTCGCCATGAACAACATCGCCCCCTGGAGCCTCGGCGTCTCCTGGCAGCTCAATTACCTCGTCCTCATCCCCTCGGAGCGACGTGAGGACATCAAGGCCGAGCAGTGGCGGCTCATCAACGACCGCGGACGAAAGGTCCGACAGGTGACGTTCGTCCCGGGCGAGCCGATGGGCGCACGTGTGGTCTCCAACCACCTCGTCGTCGACGAGAAGCCCTTCTTCCCCCACCTCTGGCAGGCGTTCCACGCGAACACCCAGATGCACTACCCCTACTACCTGTGGGGGAACACCATGGCGACGATCGCCGTGGGGTGGCACTTCCGCGGGTCGGCACACTTCATGCAGTCGGACTGGCGGAGACTCTCGGCGGCCGACGACTATCCCTGGATGGAGATCAACAGTCTGAACCTCGCCTACGTGTGGGGGTCGAACACGCTCTTGAGGGTGAGCGGGTTCCTGAACTTCATGCCGCGCGAGGTCGCCGGCGAGGGCGGTACGCTCCAGGACGCCCGTGGACGCACGGACCGATGGAACGTCCAGCCACCCCTTAACTCCCGGCTCGAACGGGAAATCCAGAAGGAAGCCTACTCCATGACCTCCCAGCAGCTCAAGCTCCACCCCGAGATCATGGGACACTACATGTACGAGGAGTTCTGGCACCCACGCGGACAGGGCTACGACTGGCAGAGCAAGATCCAGTTCCACAACTGGCTGACGCAGAAGTACAAGACCATCGCGGCCTTGAACGCCGAATGGGGCTCCAGCTACGACGACTTCAGCGAGATCAAGCCCCCGCCCGAACCCGAGGAGTCCGCCTGCTGGGCCAACTTCCGACGCTTCCGCATGTACGCCCAGGAGCAGACGATCAAGTACCCACGTGACCTCCTGAAGGAACTCGAACCCGACCGGATCACCTTCGGGGCCAAGGGCGACTACGCCACCGCGAGCTGGTACTACGCGAAGGACGTCGAGCTGTTCGGGTGGTACAGCGTCAACACGGCCCGTCAGGCGGCGTACTACTTCGGTCAGGTGCCGATGGTGGGGGGCGAGATGTACGGGTGTCCGTGGGGGTGGGACGACGGGCGCAAGCAGCTCGACCACAAGCCGGCCTACCCGAAGAAGTACCGCAACCCGGGTGCCGGCAACGAGTACAACCAGTACATGACGAAGGTGTTCCGGGGCGCACGCGGGTTCTACAACGAGGAGTACGACGACGGCATCCAGCACATGTTCCACCGCACGCGCTACATCGAGACCAACAGCAAGGCGGGGCTCATCCGGATGTGGTATGGGGCGCTGGCACAGTTCGACGACCCGGCGTTCGAGGGACCCGACGTCTTCATCGGCGAGGGGCCCTTGAAGTACACGCGCTTCATGGCGTGGGCCTACCGGAACGCTCCGCTCTTTCTGCCCGCAAAGGTCCCGCAGCCCCCCGTCGCCGTCGTCAGCACCGACGAGTCCTACTACGAGATCCCCGGCACCGCCGGACTCATGGAAACCAACCACATCGAAGGCCTCATGGACCAGATCGAGGTCCCCGTCGACGTCCTCCGCTCGGGACGCTTCGATGATTACACCCAGTATAAGGTCCTCATCCTGGGCGGCTTCTCCGAGATGCTGAGACCCGACCAGGCTGAGAAGGTGAAGGAGTTCGTGCGTCGCGGCGGCAAGGTGCTGTGGCTGGTGAAGGGCGGCTTCCGCAGCGGCATCGACCTGAAACTCGCGGGTGAGAAGCCCCGGTTCGAACTCACCCGACTCACCGGCTGTGAGTTCAAGGACGCCAAAGAGATGAACGTCAAGGGCGGCGAGCCCGTCGTGCTCGTCCCGAACGCCCTTACGCCCAGCGTCACCGAACAGGTGCAGGTCGGGGAGACCGACCCACAGGGACTCGTCATCGTTCCCAGGGAGAACTGCACCGTCCTCGCCCGCTCCGGCGAGCACGTCTACGCCGTCGCCAGTCCCGACAGGTCCGTCATCACGCTCAACCTCTCACTCGGGCTGCCGAGCTGGCGGAACTCCAACGTGGACCGTGCCCGACAGCGGGAACTCCAGCAGAAGCTCCAGGCCTTCTTCAGCGACATCTTCCGTCGGGCGTGGGAGGTCGACCCCGGCTGCGAGATCGAGGGGGCCAGGGACCTCGACGGACTCGACTTCGGCATCCTGAACGGCGACGGCTACTCGCTGTTCGCTCTGGTCAACAACGGCACCGAAGAGGAACGCGTCACGGTCAAGCCCGGACTGCCGAAGGGACGCTACGAGCTGGTGGACGTGACCGGCAGGCGTCCCGTCGTCGTCAAGGACGCCTCCGGCCACAACCGTCTCGATCCGGACCTCGGCAACCTCTACGTCAAGGTGCTCGACAAGGACGTCTCGCACGAGGATCTGCGACGTCGCGGGATCAAGTTGACGGTCGCGGGCCGGATGTCGCGGGTCGTTCTCGCGCGGCCCGTGGGCACCGAGGTGCTGGTCGACTGTCACGACTACACGCTGAAGAACCGAGTCTCGTGTCCGGTGACGCTCGTCGTGGGCGACGACGCCCCGAAACAGGAACGCGACGCCGCCGGACGCCTGAAGGCATTCCTCGACGGCCGCGAGGTCCCCGTGCAGCTCGTCAAGGCCTCCGAGGTGAAGATCACCAAGACGCGTCACGAGGTCCGCGTGGACCCGCGTGACGGCAAGCAGCGACAGTCGAGCAAGCCCGGCGACCAGACCCAGTGGTTCCTCGTCGAGGTCTTCGAGAACGCTCCCGTCGACACGGAGAAGCACCTCATCTGTGTCGGCAGCGAGGAGACGAACGCCCTGGTGAAGCACCTGGGCCTTCCGGGGACGTTCACCTACGACAAGGTGCTGGAGAAGGTGACGTCGACGTATCCGGGTGCGGGACGTGGGGTGATCCAGACGGTGGACTCGGTGAACTTCCCGTTCTACCAGTCGAACCGTGCGACACGCGACGCGATCCTGATCGGGGGCTCCGACGAAGCCGGCACCGCGAAGGCCGTCGACACGTTCCTCGCCATGATCAAGGACCTCCCGAAATACGTCCCGCCCGTGGCCGAGGAGGAGATGGAGATCGACGACACCCCCGAGGAACCGGGCAAGTGAGGGAACGACGGCGGGAAGACGCACGGGAAGTGGCCTGCGGGCCGGAGGGTTGCGGAACCGAAACCTGCGGAGCACGGCATGAAGGTCACGATGGTCGGGACGTTTCCGCCGATCAAGGGCATCAGTGAGTACTGCGTGCACCTGGCGGGGGCGTTGGGCCGACGGATCGAGGTCGACTTCGTCGGCTTCTCGCACATCTACCCCGAATGGCTCTACCCGGGCGGGACGAAGGAGCAGGACGACACGCTGCGGGCGCCTTCGGCGCCGTCACTCGCCGTGCGCACCCCTCTGGCCTGGTTCAACCCCTTCGGATGGTTCCTGACCGGACTGACCGTGCCGGGCGCCGTCTGCCACGTCAACTGGTGGACCTACTTCCTGGCGCCCGTGGTGCTGACGCTGCTTCTCGGCGTGAAGCTCCGTCGGAGACCCGTCGTGATGACCGTCCACAACGTCCTCGGACACGAGACCAACCCGCTCGACCGGCTGCTGACGCGTCTGGCGTTTCTCTTCCCCGACCGCTTCATCGTCCACACCGGGGAGAACCGTCGGCAGCTCATCGAGGTGTTCGGCATCCCGGGGGGACGGATCGTCGTCATCCCGTACGGGCCGCTCGACTTCTACGCCGACGAGGCCGTCTCGCCCGCCGACGCCCGCCGACGACTCGGTCTCACCGACGACGAACGCGTGCTGCTGCACTTCGGGTACATCCGCGACTACAAGGGACTCGACGTGCTGCTCCGCGCGATGCCGCGGGTCGTCGAGGAGATACCGAACGTCAAGCTCGTCATCGCCGGGACCTGCTGGAAGGGGAAAGCCGGGTGGGAGAGATACCAGCGCATCATCGATGAGCTGCACCTCGCCGGGCATGTCAAGCTCGACATCCGCTACGTCCCGAGTTCGATGGTCAAGGTGTATTTCCAGGCGGCCGAGGTGGTGGTGCTGCCCTACCTGCACTTCGAGGCCCAGAGCGGTCCGGGCAACATCGCCCTGGCGTTCGGCCGGCCTTGCGTGGTGACACGCACCGGCGGACTGCCGAACCTCGTGCGCGACCCCGACGCCGTCGCCGAGCCGGGTGACGTCGACGCCCTCGCCCGGGCACTGACCCGCTGCCTGAACGACCCCGACAAGCTTCGGGCGATGGCCGACGACGCCGACGCACTCGCGACGCAATACTCCTGGACGCACATCGCCGAGAGGACCGTCGGACTCTACGAGGAACTGCTGTCGCACCGACCGGCGTGAAGACGGCCCCCGGCGCGGCCGAGTCGCAGGAGATGAACACGATGGATCGTGAGGATCCCCTGGTCGTCATCGTGGTGCTGAACTGGAACCGTCGCGAGGACTCGGCGGAGTGTCTCGAGTCGCTCCGGGGACTGACGTACCCGAACCACAAGGTGCTCCTGGTGGACAACGGGTCGACGGACGGCTCGGCGGCGTTCCTGAGCGAGCGGTTCCCGGAGGTGACGTTCATCGAGAACGATCGGAACCTCGGGTTCGCCGCAGGGAACAACGTCGGCATCCGTCGGGCACTCGAGATGGGGGCCGACTGGGTACTGCTCCTCAACAACGATACGACCGTGGAAGCCGACGTTGTGACGAAACTGGTCACGGCCACGCGGGACGACCGGACGATCGGGGTCATCGGTCCGCAGATCAACCGGTACGACCGACGGGACCGCATCTGGTTCGCAGCCGGCCGACTCTGCATGCTCTGCGGATGGTCGTGGCACGTCGGCAACCACACGCACGACCACGGACAGTTCACCGGCACCGTCGAGCAGGACTACCAGACCGGAGCGGCGATGATGATCTCGCGCCGGGTGCTCCAGAAGGTGGGACCCTTCGACGCGGATTACGTGAGTTATTGTGAGGACGCCGACCTGTGTCTTCGGGTCCGGTCGGCGGGGTTCCGCGTGGTGTGCTGTCGGGACACACGCATCTACCACAAGATCAGCCGGAGCACGGGCGGGGGACTCACCCCACACAAGGCCTACCGGAAAATCCTGAGTGGTGCACGGCTCTATCGTCGGCACGCCGGGAAGCTCAGGTATTACACGACGGTCGCGACGTTCAATGTCGCCTATGCGACGGCGACCGTGGTGCTCATGATGTTGAGGGGAAAGTTCGGCGTGGCGGCGGCCGTGTGCCGGGGGTTCCGGGACCTCTGGCGCGGTCGCGACCGTGACCGCCCCGACGGCGACCCGAACTCGGAGTAACGCCTTGCGGATTGCGATGGTAACCAGTCGATACCCGTACGGCGGCGCCGACCAGGTGGCGATGACGCTGGTAGGGGGACTCGCGTCACGACACGAGGTGACGTTCATCACGACGGGGGTCTCCGACGAGACGTACGAGGAGGACGGACACCGGCGGATCGTCATCGGTCTGCCGCGGCTTCAGATGTTCTGGCACCACTACCGCAACGGCTCGGTCGTGCGGGAGCTCAAACGTCACCTGGCGGAGGTCCGTCCGGACGTCGTGCACTTTCACAGTGTGGCCAACCGGACGTTCTCGGCGGCGGCGCTTCTCGTCTCGCGCGACTACCCGACGGTCTGGTCGCTGCACGACGTGTGGAGCCAGTGCATCTGGAGTGCGGCGCATCCCCCCACCTGCGAGGGGATGCTCACGGGCTGCGTCTGGTGCGGGGCACTCCCGGTGCTCTCGCTTTTCAACCGCTGGCTCAAGGAGTCCGTGTTCCGTCGGGCCGACATCGACGTGATCGTCCCGTGCCTGTGGCTGAAGGCCCACATCGCCAACAGTGCCCTCGTCCGCAGGCCCGTTCACGTCATCCCGAACGGGATCCCGCTCGACCGCTTCACCGACCGTGACGGCGACCGCGTCCGCACGACACTCGGCATCCCGTCCACCGACCGGGTCGTCCTCTTCGTCGGACAGATGATGAGCAACTGGAAGGGACACCGTGAGCTGCTCCAGACGGCACGACGCATCCTGACCGACGAGGAAGACGTGTGGTTCCTGTTCGTGGGACCCCACCGTGACACCCCCGACGTGCATCCGCGCATCCTCTTCATGGGGGCGGTCCCCTACGCGGACGTCCCCGACTGCTACGCGGCGGGAGACCTCTTCGCCTATCCCACACACGCCGACATCTCACCGCAGGTGGTGCTGGAGGCGATGGCCTCGGGTCTGGCGGTGGTCTCGCACCGCGTGGGAGGCATCCCGGAACAGGTGGCCGACGGTGAAAGCGGGCTGCTGGTTCCGGACGACGACACGCGGGCCTTCGAGCACGCCGTGCGGCTTCTGCTTAAAGACACCGAACGCCGCCGGTCGATGGGAGAAGAAGGCCGTGAGCGGGTGAAGCGGCTCTTCACGGCCCGCATGCAGCTCGAGAGCACTGAAGCACTCTACGAGCGTCTCATCGACACGTCAACGTGAGACGTCACAGTGGACCGGGATTGAGGACGTGAGCCCAGTGTCCGGCGCCCCTCCGAGAATCCTGATCGTGCTGGCAAATCCCCTGCAGGTCCCGTTCTTCACCACACTTGCGGGGCTGCTCGAGACGCACGGGGCACACGTCCGCTTCCTCTCCACCGACTACACCATCGCCCGACAGGCGTGGAAACTGGGCCGACGCGCCCCCAACGTCATGCACACCCCGGTGCCGAGACACGATCCGGCAAGACACTCCGAGGGCGTCTCACTGGAGAACGTCTGTCGCTACGTGCTGGCACACCCGTCACTCGAGGTCCACTACCTGACGCTCTTCGACCAGGCCGACCGTCTCGTGCGGGCCTACGGCCGACACTTCGACCGGGTGAAGCCCGACCTGGTTCTGGGCTGGAACGGGACCATCCCGCGCATCCGGGCGGCGATGAAGCTGGCCGAGGCCCGCGGCATCCCCACGCTCTGTTTCGAGCAGGGCAGTTTCCGCAATACCCTCATCTGTGACCCGAAGGGCGTCAACTACGAGGGGTCGATGCGAGACTTCCAGGTCCCGACCGACTTCAACCGTGAACGCATCGACGCCTTTCTCACCCGCTTCGCATCACAGCCCCGCTGGAGAAGGAAACCGTCGGGCTTCTCGGGAGAGGCCCTCGCCAGTGCCCTCATCAACTTCTTCCCGCGTCGAAGTCCCTTTCACCCCGCACACCATTTCGACCACGACAGGGCCGTGCATCCGGTACGGTTCCTGAGACGCGTGCGACAGTATCTCAAGCTCGCCCTGGGCAGCCGAGAGACGTCACGCACGACGGACACCCGGCTCCCCGGGCAGTTCATCTTCCTGCCGCTCCAGGTGCACGACGACACCCAGATCATCGTCCACTCCCCCCTCATCCGCTCCATGGAGGACCTGGTCGACGAGACGCTGGAAGCCCTGCCCGAGGGGTGGCCGCTGGTGGTGAAATCCCACCCGGCGGACGAGGGTCGACGGGACTACCGGGTGATCGAGGAGATGCTCGAAGGACCGGCACATCACTTCCTGCGCACGGGCGACACGCTCGAACTGGTGAAACGGTCGAGCTGCGTGGTGACCGTGAACTCCACGGTGGGTCTGGAGGCGCTCGCGCTCGGCAAACCGGTGGTGGTGCTGGGGGACGCCGTCTACGCCGGTCGCGGCATCACCGTGGACGTCCATGACCTTTCCGAGTTCCCGGCGAAGCTGGCCGAGGCGGTCACCTTCCGTCCCGACCCGGACGAGGTCCGACGCTTCCTCGACTACTACATCTTCGAGTACGCGTGGCCCGGGGACTTCCGCAGACCCGACCCCGATGAGCTGGCGCCCCTGGCGGCGTACGTGGCCGCCCGTGCGGGCTGCCGCCCGCGGCCGGAGACGACCCCTGCGGCACGTCCCGAGGCACCGTCGGCGAAAGCCGAAGCACCCCGCCGGGCCGAGCCTCTTGTCAGCATCGTCATGCCCGCGCACAATACCGGACGCTTCATTGGTCAGGCCATCCGGAGCGTGCTGGCGCAGACGTACACGCGCTGGGAACTCACGATTGTTGATGACGGCTCGACCGATAATACCGAAGCCGTCGTCTCGCGTTTTGTTGACCCGCGCATCGTGCGGATACGAACGGAGAACCGCGGTCCGGCGGCAGCCCGAAACGTCGCGATCGCGCGGTCGAAGGGTGCGTTCGTGGCCTTCCTGGATTCGGACGATGCATGGCTTCCGGACAAACTGGCATGTCAACTGGAGGTCTTCGACTCGGCGCGGGATGTCGGACTGGTCTACACGAATGTCCGGCGGATATCCGAAGACGGTGCCCGGCTCAAACCGCACCGCTTCTCCCTGTCGCGTCTGCCGAGGGGGCGGTGTCTGGACCAGCTACTGGTGCGCAATGGTGTGATCGCGATGTCGACGGTGATGGTGAGAAGGGCCGTGCTCGAACGGGTGGGGGAGTTCGGGTCGGGTGTGCGTGGGGTGGAGGACTGGGACTTCTGGCGTCGGGCTGCGATCGATTTCGAGTTTCGATACGTTCCGCGGTTCCTGGGCGCCTACCGGATTCGTTCGGGGAGCCTGTCGGGTCGTGGGGAAGCGATGAACCTGTCCGAGCGGGAGGTCATCTCGCGGGCGTTCTCGGATCGTGCCGTCCGTCGTCAACTGTCGGCGAGGAAGCTGCGACGACTCCGGAAGCGGGCCGAGGCGGTTCACTTCTACAACGCAGGCGCGCGTGCGCTGCGCGCGGGTGACACGCATCGCGCGGCGGCCTGCTACTACCGGTCGGTTCGGACCACCCTCTACGACGTCAGACAGATTATAATGCCCGGAATATGTTTCCTTGTCATACTGTCGTTGATCGACCGGAATTACTTGCTTGACGTCGTGAGAAAGTAGAGAATCAGATGCGAGTCCCGGGGGATCATGTGTCACGGCAGGCGCCGGTTCCGGGGAGGCCAGCGGTGATTCCGCAACGCGAGGACCGTTCATGAGTGAGGAGCGAAGAACACACCGGCGCGTGCTTGTCATCGGCTGGGACGGTGGGACGTGGAACGTGTTTCGTCCGCTCGTTGAGCACGGACTCATGCCGAACCTGAAATCCCTGATGGCCCGTGGCTGCTGCGGGATCATGAACAGCACACTTCCTCCCATTACACCGCCCGCGTGG
>DATKVD010000582.1:0-2872 GCA_035530235.1 Planctomycetota bacterium
CGTCGATGTGCGAGTCGACGTAGTGCCCCAGGAGCCCCGTGTTCTCGCCATCGGTGTGGGTGAGCAGGAATTTCCCGCGAGCGTGCAGCGTGTCGGCGAACGACCTGAGCGTGGGCGTGATGTGCTCGGCGAAGAAGGGAGGATAGGTGACCGAGGCGTCGTAGTTCGCCCCCAGCATCAGCACCTCGGCGGCGGATGACGCCGCGACCGCGAGCAGACGGTCATAGTACCCGGCGATCTGGCCGGCCAGGTGCCCAAGCTCGTCGGGATGATCGTACGTCTCGTAGAAGAAAAGCTCGAGCGGCATCAGCTCGCGCTGGATGAAGTGCATCGGAGAGGCGGCCCCGGTGACGTACCCCACGGCGATGCCTCGGTCACCGACGTGCGCGGCGAACGCCTCGTACCCGTCGTCGTTCGGCTCGAGCCGGGCGTTCTCGAAAATATGTCCGAGCGGGGCGTAATCCTCGACCCCCTTGAAGGCGTGGGTCTCCACGTGGGTGATGGTGATGCCGGCCTTCCGCATCGTCTCGTCGTAGAGGACGGTCGTGTCCACGCTGCCGAGGGGCGTGACGTACTCGACGAAAGTCCGGTCGCCGTCGAGGCGCACGTTCCGCTCGACGTTCTCCAGGACCGTTCGACAGGGCATGGTGTGAAGGTTGTAGATGCCGAGTGCACGGTCGACGTCGTCTTCGGGGGTGCGGAGGTCACGGAAGTCGGGAATGACGGCGTGAAAGCCCATGCCGAGGTCGTCGGTCATCTCGGCGAGAGAGGCGCCGCGGTATTTCGCGGGCAGTGTGCCTGCCCGGCGGTTGGCCTTGTACCAGAGGTCCAGACGGGGTGCCCACGGGATGCGGTCGGTCGGCTCACCCCTGATGGCGGCGAGCATCTGTTCCCTGGGCGTCATCGGCCTTCCCCCGCTTGCACCTCGGTCCCGTCGGCCGTCATACTATACGGGAGAAGCCGTCCCGGGGCAAGGGGGGCCCGGACAGGTCCCGGCCCCGTCGGGGCCTTTGGGCCGGGTTTTCCTGAGACTCGACCCCCCGTTTTGACGATAGGGTTTATGGTTGAACCGACGCGGGGGTTCCGGTATAGTATGGGACAGGGGTATCGGCGCGGCCGTTCCCGGTGACATCACCTCGCGGGACAGTGAAAAGGAGAGGACACATGCTCGACGACAGGCGGATGCTTCTGGCGGCTCTCATGGTCCTGACGGCTTTCACACCGGGGTGTCCGTTCGTGGTGGCCGGAACGAGCATGGGCAGCACCTACGTCGTGGGGTCGGAACCGGCGACCGCGGGCCTCACGGCCGGGGCACACCTGGAACCCGCGAAAGGCGTGGTGGACGCCGTGACCGAGTGGATGAACCGTGGACAGCTGCCGCTTCCCGTGATGGGTGACGGTGTCCACGCGTTCTATCTGCGTGCCGGGAAGCTCGTGCCCGCCGGGGGGGCCCAGGCCGCCCGTGTCGTCGAACTCTTCGACGGACAGCAACTCGTCGCCGAATACGGTGTGGCCTGGGACCGCGCACCCGTGGAGTACCAGTTGATCTGGGCGAGGAACCTTCTCTACGAGGGCACACTCGACGTGAGCAAGGTCCCCGTCATCAAGACCTACGAACTGCGGTGAGCCGCTCCGGCGCACCCGACCGCACCGAAGCCTGCGAAGCCTTCAGCACGGCCCTCTCCCGAACGGAGAGGGCCGTGCATTTGGGTGCACGTCGCACTCGGACGTCCACGCCGCCGACGTCACATCCCCAAAATCCACTTGACTTTGCGCTCAACATCCACGAAGATACGTCCCCTCCGACGACGGCTGGGGAAAGGAAGACATGCACGTGAAACGGGCGATCGTCTCCGACATCCATGGCAACCAGGTCGCCCTTGAGGCCGTGCTTGCCGACATCGTCCGCTGCCGCGTCGACGAGGTCGTGTGTCTGGGTGACGTGATCGGTTACGGTGCCCGTCCGAGGGCCTGTGTGGACCACGCACGGGAGTTCAAGTGGTCGCTCAGGGGCAACCACGAGCTGGCGCTGTTCGACGCGGAGGAGCAGAAGCGGTTCAGTGCGCGTGCGGCGGACGCGATCGACTGGACACGGGCACGGCTCGAGTCGTCGAGGGACCCGGAGAACGAGGCCCGCACGGCGTTTCTCGAGGCGATGCCCGAGAAGGAAGTCGAGGGGGACGTGGTCTATTGTCACGGCAGTCCACGTCTTCCCGTGACCGAGTACGTGTTTCCCACCCTGGGACAGCGTCACCCGGACCGGCTGAAGCTCATCTTCGGCTTCTTCGAGCACGTGGCGTTCGTCGGGCACACGCATTTTCCGGGGGTGTTCACGGAGGAGCCGGTCTTCAACACGCCGGCGGATCTGGGCAACGAGTACGAGATCGGTCCCGGAAAGGCCCTCATCAACGTGGGGTCGGTCGGTCAGCCCCGCGACCGGAACAACCGGGCCTCCTACGTCGTCTTTGACGGTCAGACGGTCGTTTTCAGACGCGTCCAGTACGATATCGACGTCGCCGCAAGCCAAGTCTACGCCGTCGCCGAGCTTGACGATGGTCTCGGTGACCGTCTCTACGACGGACGGTAGATGTCCGCTCAGGAAGACCCATGGAAAAGAGAGCCGTTCTCGCACTGGTGCTCTGTGGGCTGGTGCTCGTCATTCACATGGCGTTCGTGCAGCCTCTGTTGAGGCCGCCCGCGGGCGTGCCGGGCGCCGGCGGCGACAACGTGACCGTCCCGCCCGGCGACAACGTGACCACGACGACGCCCACGCCGACCCCGACGCCGACGCCTGCGCCCGTGCCCACACCGTCACCCACTCCCACGCCGACCCCCACGCCGACACCCGCCGGGGCCGTTTACGTCGCCGCCG
>DATKVD010000583.1:0-4739 GCA_035530235.1 Planctomycetota bacterium
TCACGAACTCCCCGAACACGTCGCCCGAGGTCGCCCGCTTCTCCATCGTCCGGATGAGCGAGGGATGGAGCGTGCCCGAGGCGGTGAGCCTGCGGATGTGCTCCGGGAGGTCGCGTTCGATGCCGGGGAGCACGGCCAAATACTGGTGGAACCCGTTGGCGGCGAGTACGGCGAGCGTCGCGACGAGCGCGGCCAGGACGATGCGTCCCCGGAAGGGCGTCGCGATGACCTGGATGAGGACGATGACGAGCACGGCCCACGTGACGACGTCGAGCATCCGGATGATGGCGCCGAACCGGTAGTCGGCCATCATCGTCGTCACCGCACTGACGGCGATGAGCCCCAGGAGACAGCACGTGAGTGCGGGGGCCGGAAGGTCCAGACGCTTCCTGAGCGCCAGGGAGAGCGTCACCAGGAGCGCCGCCATGAACACCAGGAGGTAGATGAGGATGTTCCGGTGGAGGGGGGCGGCGAGTCCGGAGAACATGGGTCGCACCACGACGGCGAACATGGCCAGAAGTGAGGCCAGCACGTCGGAGCCGCGCACCAGTGTCGAGGTGAGTTTCCCCGAACTCATGACCTTATCGCCCGTTCGAGCACCACCACCAGTGAGAGGAGCACGAGGGTCTGAACGATCGTGATGACCTCGCCGAACGCACCCGTCACGAGGGTGAGCACCACCGCCGAGAGACCGATGCCGAGCGTCAGGAGATGGATGGCGGTCACGGCGAGCCGCTCGGTGAGCCCGAGTTCCACGAGACGATGGGAGAGGTGGCGACGGTCGCCCGAAAGGGGACTTCTCCCCTCACGCAGACGGATGACGGTCACCGAGACCGCGTCGTAGAGGGGCACGGCGAAGATGATGAGGGGCAGTGCGAACGGTCGGAAGGACGCGGTCGGTCCGCTGTAGAAGGTGAAAAGCACACTGAGCACCGCGAGGAAATACCCGATGAAGAGACTTCCCGCGTCGCCCATGAAGATGCTTGCCGGGGCGTAGTTGAAGGGCAGGAACCCCGCCAGGGCGGCGACGAACGGCAGAAGCGCCGCCGCGATGAACAGCTGTCCCGACTCGACCGCCACCACCAGGAAAACCATCGCGACGATCAGCGCCACGCCGGCGGAGAGCCCGTCCATGTTGTCCAGGAAGTTGAAGGCGTTGGTGATGACGACGATCCAGACGACGGTGAGCGCCGCCCCCAGGAGTTCGCTCTGCAGGAAGAGCGTCACACGGATGCCGGCGGCCGTCAGACCGACGGCGACCGTGAGCTGCACGATGAGCTTTACCCAGGGGCCGAGGGGCTTCCGGTCGTCGATGAGTCCCAGGAAGAAGATGACGAGTCCGCCGAAGAGCACCGCCCCCAGCTGCGGGAGCTTCGCCCTCGCACCCGGAAGGTGCACGGCGACGGCCGTGTAGATCCCCTCACTCATCCAGAAGGGACGTCCCCGCAGCTGACACCACAGCACCGTCACGATGCCCGCCGCCAGGGCCGCCGAGACGGTGAGGAAGATGGCGATGCCCCCGCCGTAGGGGACCGGTTCGACGTGGGCTTTGCGGTCACGGGGACGGTCGAGGAAGTCGAAGCGCGGTGCGAGTCCGCGGACGACGAGGGTGAGTGCCAGTGAAGACGCGAATGCCGTCACCAGGAGCAGGAGTCCTGCGGTCCACATGGCGCCTCCACGGAGAAACGGGCTTCAGGCCTCAGGCTCCAGGCTTCAGGGATGAGCTTGCGTTCACCTGCTGCTTTTCCTGCCGTACCTTGAGCCGGTAGCCTGTAGCCTGCTTCTCTTCAGCGTCTCAGCTGTATCGTGCCGTGCTGGAAGATGTCGAACTGGTGTGTGCGGTAGTCCCCGGGCTTCACCTCACTGGCACGGACCAGGTTGCCGTAGGGGGCCCAGTCGACCCAGCAGATCCACTTGATGGGGTCCCGTGCGGTGGTCTTCTTCTGCATGATGATGCTGACGGCGTTGACGGGCTGTTTTCGGGTCTCGGCGGCGACGAGTTTGCGTGACAACAGCAGGATGTTGTCACGGTTCAGCGGCTTCTCCACCTCGACCGTGACCTCGACGCGGATGACGCCCTTCTCGATGATGGCCTCGGAGTCCTTCACCTGGAAGGGGAAGGGGACATTCACGTCCTCGATGGGCAGACTGACGGGTTTCACGGGTCGGTGGACCGGTGTGGTCGAGGGTGTGGTGGCCGGTGTGGGGTCGTCGGCGCTGGGCACGGGAGGTCGACAGATCTTGCAGGGGATGTATCCCTTGGCTCTCGCGTCGGCGGCCGAGGCGAAGGAGATCTTCTTGTCCTCCGGGACGTTCAGGGCGTATTTGCAGTTGGGACGGTGGTATCGGTTCCAGTCGGACCGTCCGACGTAGCGGTATTGAGGTGTGGTGGGTGTGGGCTGGGTCTGCGGGGTCGTCGGGGTGGGCTCTCGGATGACGTTGTCCACCGGCGGGTCCGTGGGGTTGTTGGGCAGCAGCCCGCGGCTTCTGTAGTATTCATCCGAGTTGAGCGTGCCGACGGACGCCGACGACGCGGGCTCGTCGCCCGCGTGGGTCCGACTCCGCGCCCGCTTCTCGTAGGCGATGATGGCCCCCAGGATGATGACGGCCGCCCCCACGAACGTCAGCACCTGTACCACGGTGCCGCCGCCTGATCGCTTTGACCCGGGTGCCCGGCGCGACTTGTTGTTCAGGTAGTTCGTCACTTCGCCTCAGGTCCTCCGGTCGGCTGCGATTCGTCTTCCACGACTTCCGCGTCCTCGGTTTCCGGGGGGAAAAGCAGCAGCGTGTCGTCCCGCCGGAAATACCAGAAGAGGAGTCCGTAGCCGGCGACGTTGGCCAGGCCGACGATCAGGGCGAGCAGCACTCCCGGACCCATCGGGCTTGCAGCCGCCGACCACAAGGTGACCCAGTTGACCCCCACGGCGACGGGTGCGACAAACGAGACAAGCTTCGGCGTCCGGGGGTCGGCCTTGACCATGCCCAGTGCGATGAGTCCGCCCGCCACGGACACCGGAAGCCATACCAGTATCCACACGACGATCGTGTCGAGGGAGAGGAAGAAGGTCAGGAGCAGCGTCACCCCCGCCAGGACGGCCAGTGCGACGGCGATCTGCGTGAGCTGGGGTGCACGCTCCTTGCTCTGGGCGATGTCTTCGCCCAGCTGGTCCACCATCCGGTCCACCTTCGAGACGTGCTCGACTTCGTCGTCGGGTGTCGGTGGGGGCGTGGGACCGGGGACGTTCACGACGGCGTTGCAGCTCGGACACTTCGCCTTGCGCCCGGCGGCGTCGTCGGGGACGGTGAGCTTCTTTCCGCAGACACACCGGAATTCAATCGCCATGACCTTTTTCTCCGAACGCTTCTGAATTATCGGCCGCCGTGCCGGTCGTGGTGAAGCCAAACCATGGGGTCCCGCGGACACACGGCGTCCTCAGACCGGCTCCATCCACCCGTGGGTGTCTTCGTCGCGACCGCTGGTGATGCCGCCGAAGGCGTCCTGCAGCAGTGTGGTCACCGGCCCGGGCTTGCCGTCGCCCACCACGATCCGGTCCACACTCCGGATCGGCGTCACCTCCACCGCCGTCCCGGTGAAGAAGGCCTCATCCGCGATGTAAAGCCCCTCGCGCGGGATCATCTGTCGACTCACCTTGATGCCCTTCTCCTTGGCCAGGGTGATGATCGCATGACGGGTGATGCCCGGCAGGATGCCCGCCGCGGACGGAGGCGTGATGAGTCCGCCGCTCTTCACGATGAACAGGTTCTCCCCCGACCCCTCGCAGACGAACCCACTGGTGGTGAGTGCGATGCCCTCGGCGTATCCGTTGGTGATGGCCTCCAGCTTGATGAGCTGATTGTTGAGATAATGTCCTCCTGCTTTTGACAACAGGGGCATGGTGTCGTGTGCCAGACGCTGCCAGGACGACACGCAGACGTCGATGCCGGTTTTCTTTCCTTCTTCGCCCAGGAGTGAAGCCCACTCGAAGGCCGCAATCGCCACCTTCACAGGACACGCCGTCGGGTTGACGCCCAGGTCCTGGTAGCCGCGGTAGACCAGGTGTCGGACGTAGCAGGCCTGCAGACCGTTCTTCCGGATGAGGGCCCGGGTGGCCTCGGCGATGTCCTCCGCCGAGTAGGGGATCTCCATCCGGTAGATCTTGGCGGAGAAGAACAGGCGCTTGACGTGCTCGCCGAGCCTGAAGATGAACGACCCCCTGAGCGTCTTGTAGCAGCGGGTGCCTTCGAACACGCTCGACCCGTAGTGCAGGACGTGTGACATGACGTGCACCTTCGCCTCGGCCCACGGCATCAGTTCACCGTCCATCCAGATGAGTTTGGCCTCTTTCATGCTCGTTCTCCGGCGATTGCCCTGGTCCTGCGTGAAGCAGACCGATGCGTCCGACCTGCAATTATAGCACGGGTGCCGCCGGGATTCAACCCCTGGGTTGGACGGGAGTTCGGATAATCCGTCCGGTGCGGTTCAGATGACCCGCATCAGGATCCGGGTGCAGGCTTCAGGGGTGGCCTCGCGGGGGTTGGCCTTCAAGGACCCGCTGGGGAGGGACTCCTCCACCAGGAGCGGCACGTCGTCCGGCTGGACGGCGAAGGCCTTGAGGTCGGACGGGAGGTCGAGGTCGTGCATCAGGCGCTCCACGAACGCCACGGCGTCGCCGCCCATCACGTGATCGAGCCGGGCGTATTTCTCCGCACAGCTCTCACGGTTGAACCGCATCACGGGC
>DATKVD010000584.1:0-22533 GCA_035530235.1 Planctomycetota bacterium
CTCCGGGAAGATCACCACGTCCAGGTTCTCCGGGCAGAAGATGACGCCGCGGCGGGTGAAGGTGCGGAAATCGGCCGTGTGGGCAAGCGCCGTCGTGATGCCCAGAGGGCTCACGGCCTTATAGGTGATCCACCAGTCGCGTCCGATCTGCGTGATGCGCGGGTCCTCGAGGCCGAAGGCTTCGGCCGCCGCCTGGGGGAACATCGCGGGCGACTCTTCCACCGTGAAGTGGACGCCATCGGTTGACCGCGCGAGACGCAGGTGAGAGATGCTCGTGAGGTAGAAGTCGCCGCGCCAGCGGAAGACCCGCTCGTCCTCGACCCGGACGTCCGGGTCGTCGCGCTTGACGACGAAAAGCTCGACCTTCCCCGCGTCGGCGTCATAGATGGGTGCGACGCACGCATCCGCCGGGCGGTCTTTCGGTCGCTCGGCCACGCGCAGGAGGAGCAGCACCTCGTCCCCCACCCGCGCGACGCCGGCGTTGAACGCCCCCACCACCTCGAAGTCGTCGCGTGACGGGGGCACGTCACTCGGACGGATCAGGGGATTATCGGGAAGACGGTTCATCGCATTCGCCCGGCAGTCGCGGCGCATGCATCACCGTGTCATTCTGAGTCCCGATGCATCGGGACGAAGAATCTGGCCATGAATGGCGTGAGATGCTTGACCCGTCGGGGCCAGATTCTTCGTCGCGCAGTTTACACTGAGCGAAGCGAATGTGCTCCTCAGAATGACACCCAAGTATGGCCTTCAAACGGTGTCCGAAACAGGGAGACGGACCTCCTACCTCTCAACTCTCGTCAGCCGGTCCGCCTCAACGGCCATCTCGAGTGAGCGGACGCCGTTGGCCGCGGTGACCTTGCATTCGTGGTCGGGGTTCCGGACGGCGGCAAGCTGGTCCGCCAGCAGCGCCCGAAGGACGTGTCCGTAGAGGTCGGTCTTGGTCATGCCGAGGTCGAAGGTCATCTGGATGCACTGGTCCACGACGTAGGGCTTGTGTCGGCTGGTGACGCTGCGGTCCTCGACGTCGCAGACCTCGAGTTTCGGGACGCGCGCCCCGGGCATCAGCTCACGGAGGGCGTCGAGCGTCGCGTCGTCCACGATCGCGTCGATGCGCAGCCGCGTGGGCACCCAGTCCTCCAGCGTCACGACGCCCCGCTCGAAAACGATGCGCATCTCCTGACGGTCCATCCGTGAGGCCTGGTGGAACCCGTGGTAGAAGTTGACGATGACGCCGTGCGGGTAAAGCGCGGTGGCGTTCACGTGTTCGACGAGCTCGGTGTCGGGACGCTTTTCGGCGTGCGCGGAGGCGACGTCGCCCTTCCCCAGCCACCACTCGAAGAGGTCGAAGAAGTGGACGGCGTGCTCGATGAAGATGCCGCCGCTCTGCGTGCGGTCCCAGAACCAGTGCTCCGGAGGCAGCGGCTCGTCCTTGGCGTAGTTCTCGAAGAACCCGTGGAGCGGCTCGCCGAGGAGCCCGTCGTCGATGAGGCGCTTGACGAGCGCACACACGGGGTCGTATCGCATGACGAGGTTGACGGCGAGCAGGCGACCGGCCTTCCCGGCGGCCGCCGCGACGGCGCGGGCGTCCTCGAGCGTGGTGGCGAGGGGCTTCTCGCAGAGGACGTGCTTTCCGGCCGAGAGGGCCTGTTCGCACAGCGTGCGATGCGTGGCCGGCGGGGTGGCGACGTGGACGACGTCGACGTCGTCACGTCCGAGGAGTTCGGCGGGCGTCTCGCAGACGTCGAGGCCGAAGCGTCGCCCGGCCTCGCAGGCCCTCGCGGCGTCGGCATCCGCCACCGCCGACAGCTTCAGCCCCGGCATCGAGCGGTACTGCTCCAGGCAGAAAAGCCCGAACGACCCGGCACCGATGAGCCCGTACCCGAACCGTTCCTTTCCTTCACCCATCCCGATGCCCCCCCCTTTTCCGGGCGACACGTCCCTCACTCGACGACGACGTCGGTCTCGAAGACGAAGTCCTGTCCTTTGAGTCTGAGTACGGTGAGATCGGCGGCGAGACCCCACTTCCGGGCGGCCAGTCGTCCGGTGGCGCCGGCCAGCAGTTTCACGTCGGCGATTTCGGAGACGATCGACCCGTCGGCGCCGCGCGCCCGCGAGAACGCGTCCAGGATGATGAGTCCCGCGTCGTAGCCCAACGCCTCCGCCGCCCCCGGCGCCACCTTCGCTTCCGTCTGGAAGTCCGTCACGAACGCCGCCGTCACCAGGCTCGAACGGCCGGCATGGAACCGGCACGGTGCGAACACCGCCCACCCCGGTCCCACCTCCGACGGAAACCGTGTCCCCGTGTCCCAGTCGGACGAGCCCACCACCGACCCGACGACCTTCTGCTGCTTCATCTCTTCGATGATGGCGGCCGCCTCGGGACGTCCGCCCGGCAGGTAGAAGAGGTCCGGACGCTTCTCGGCCGCCATCCGGACGAGCCGACGGAAGCTCGTGTCGCCCCCGGCGTACGAGAGCTGTGTGAGCACGTGTCCCCCGGACTCGGTGAAGTGCCGGCTGAACGCCGCCGCACGCCTCTCACTCGCCTCCCCTCGACTGTCCACGATGATCGCCACGGTCCTGAAGAGCTTCTTCAGTGCGAACGCCGCCATCACCCGCCCTTCCTCCTCGTCGGTGCAGGTGAGTCTCCAGACGACGGGCCGAACCTCGCTCAGTTTCATGGGGGCGGCGACCGGTGTGAGCACCGCGACCTTGCGCTGTCGTGCCAGTTCCTCGACCATCTCGACGCCGCGGGGGTCCGACGGGCCGAGCATCACCGGGACCTTCTGAACCTCGATGAGGTCGCGTGCCAGGCCCAGGCTGTCGGTCACCGAGTCGCCGTAGTCGCGCACCTCGAGACAGCTCTCGTCCAGACCGACGGAGGCGCCCTTCTTGCGGAGCGCCAGCTTGAGCCCGGCGAGGAGTGCCTCGCCCTCATCCTTGTGCGTGCCCGAGAGCGGCAGCAGCACGCCGACGACCTTCTTCGGCGGCTCGGGGCGGCTCGGCGGCTCGACCGGGCCCGGCTCCTCACCCGGCGGCTTGCGACCGCACCCTCCCGCGAACGCGAGACACAGGATCAGCGCCAGTGCGCCCGATACCTTCCTCAATGTCATGACACTTCCCCCATCCATCCGAGTCGTATCCCGGTAACCACTTGGGCCATGCAGTTCACGTCTCACGGGTGATCCACCCGCCGCCCAGGAGCAGGTCCCCGTCATAGAACACGGCGGCCTGTCCGGGGGTGACCGCCCGCTGCGGCTCGTCGAGGGCGACGCGGACGCGGAAGCGTCCGGCCGCGGTCACGGTCGCCGGCACCGCCGCCGACCGGTAGCGCACCTGCACCTCGCACGACAGTGCCGTCCCCAGAGGCGCCACACTCACCCAGTTCACGTTCTCGGCGACGAACGCGTCCACCCGCAGGTCTTCACCGCGTCCGATCACCACGCGGTTCGTCCCCGGGTCGACGTCGACCACGTACATCGGCTCACCCATGGCGACGCCGACGCCACGCCGCTGTCCGATCGTGAAGCCGACGATCCCCTCGTGACGTCCCACGACCTTGCCGGACGTATCGACGATGTCGCCGGGCCTGACTTTTGCACCCACACGTCCGGCGACGAACCGGGCGACTTCCCCGTCATGCACGAAGCAGACGTCCTGGCTCTCCGCGGTGTCGGCGGCGGGCAGTCCGACGTCGGCGGCGAGTGCACGCACCTCCGTCTTGGTCCGCTCGCCGAGCGGGAAGACCGCCCGCGACAGGTGCTTCTGTGACAGTGCGCACAGGTAGTAGGACTGGTCCTTGGCGGCGTCGCGTCCGCGACGGAGACACCACCGGCCGTCGCGCATCTCCGAGCGCACGTAGTGTCCCGTGGCCACGGCGTCCAGACCCAGCCGGTCCGCCTCGGCCGCCAGACGGGTGAACTTGATCTCCCGGTTGCACAGCACACACGGGTTCGGGGTGCGTCCGCGCAGGTACTCCGAGCAGAAGTAGTCCATCAGACGCTCGAACGCCCCGGAGAGGTCGACGACCTCGAGCGGCACGTCCAGGAAGCGGGCGACCTCACGCGCCCCGTCCGCCGGCGACGCACCGCATTCCCCGCTCGCCCCGCGCGAGATGAACGCCCCCACCACCTCGTGACCGGCTTCCTTCAGAAGCCACGCCGCCGCGGCACTGTCCACCCCGCCGCTCAACGCCACCAGGATCCGCTGACGCTCGTCCACACCATCCCCTTTTGTCTCATTTTAGGACACCCCCCGAACGACGCAAGCGAAAAGCCCCCTTGACCTCCCCTCGCACCCGGATTATGACGGTTTTCGGCTTGACTCGGAAGGTTCAGCGGCCATAATATCAAGTGAGGGGGACGGAACGTGAGCATCGTGGCCGGCATCGACGAGGCAGGATATGGTCCGCCGCTCGGGCCTCTGGTGGTCTCGGGCGTCGTCTTTTACGTGCCCGACGAACACGGCGAGACGGACCTCTGGAAGCTCCTCACACGGTCGGTCAGTCCGAACCCCCGGGTCAAACGGAAGCTCGTCGTCGCCGACAGCAAGCAGAGCTACAGTCGCTCGAAGGGCATCGGGGTGATCGAGGAGACGTCGCTCTGCTTCCTGGCGGTCTCGGGGGGTCGGTACGGTCGTGTTCGGGAACTGCTGCGCGGTCTGGCCGGGGACGAGGCCGACGACGCCCTCAACTATCCGTGGTACCGTGACCAGGACGCGGAGGTCCCGCTCAGCGGGCGGGCGCTCGGACTCGACGCCAAGGTCGAGCGTCTCTCGCGGACGCTCGACGACTGCGGGGTGAAGTTCCTCGCCGCACGGTGTGTCCCGCTCTTCGAGGCGGCGTTCAACCGGTCGGTCGAGGAGACGGGAAACAAACAGACCGTGCTTTTCGGTCAGACGGCCAAACTGATATCCGGGATCATGAAGCGCTACTCGGATGATCACCTGTGCATCACGGTGGACAAGCATGGCGGTCGTGACCGGTATGCCCCGCTTCTGGGCCGACGGTTCAAGGGGGCACGACTGGTCGTCAAACGACAGGACCGGCACGTGGGACACTACGAGGTCCGGCACCGGGGTCGTCATTCGGACGTCCGGTTCGTCATGAACGGTGAGAAGCACTCGATGCCGGTGGCACTGGCGTCGATGTTCAGCAAGTACGTCCGGGAGGTGTACATGAAGATGTTCAACGGGTTCTGGAAGAGACACCTGCCCACGGTGAAGTCGACCGCCGGGTACGCACAGGACGCGAGACGGTTCCTGAGTGATATCGCCCCCGTGCGACAGGACCTGGGCATCCCCGACGACGTGCTGGTGCGTCGGCGGTAGCGGCGTACCCGCCGACAGACAGACGCTCGCCGCAAGAACGGAGGGAAGTGTCATGACCCGACGTAAATGGTGCCGGGGTTCCCGGCAGGCTGTGCGTGTTCCGGTGGTGTGGGTGGTATTGGCGGCGTTGACGGTGACGTGCGGCGGGACGTTCGCGGACGAACTCGCCGAGAAGGAAGTGAAGACACTGGGCGAGGTGCCGGGCTTCGGCGCGACCGAGGTGGCGGTGAGTTCGGACGGCCAGCGACTGGCCTACGTCGCCATGCGCGACGAGGGCCAGGTGGTCGTCTGCGACGGCAAGGACGGTCCGGCGTGTGACCTGGTGACCGGTCTGACGTTCTCCGGCAACGGACGCGTGCTCGCCTACGCGGCGTGCAAGGGCAACCAGTGGTGCGTCGTGGCGGGGGGAAAGGCCGGTCCCGCGCACACCACGGTGGTGGGGCTGGGGGTGTCCTACAACGGCAAGTGCGTCGCCTACTATGTCCCGGACGAAGGCAACACCGGGACGGTGTACATCAACGGTGAGCGGCGGAAGGGCGCTCGTGCGGTGGCGTCGCCGGCGCCGGTGGTGTCACGCACCGGTGTTGTGGCGTTCGCGGGACGTGCTTCCGGGACGTTTGAGATGGCGAACCCGCTGTCCGCCAAAGGCGGCACACGCAGCGGCAACTGGGGATACACCGACATGCTGGACCGACGGATCTACATGATGTGCGGCCGCTCGCGCAGTCGGCTCTACCATGACCTGCGCACGCCGGTCTTCTCGCCCAACGGCGCGACACTGGCCTACGCCGCGCGGCTCGATACCGGCTGGTTCATCCTCTGCGGCAAGGACAAGCTGGGCGGCCCCTTCGAGGACGTCTCGGCGCCGGTCTGGTCGCGCGACAGTCGCAAGGTCGCCTTTGCCGCCCGGAAGGGGGCCGAGTGGCACGTGGTCGGGGGCGCGAAGACCGAGGGCCCTTACGACGCCGTCGGTGTGATGGCGTTCTCCCCGCGCACGCGTCTTCTGGCGTGTGCGGTCCAGAAGGGGGGTCAGTGGCTGCTGGTGTGTGACGGCAGAAAGGGCCCGGAGTGTGACGACGTCCACTGGATCGGGTTCTCCGAGAACGACCGGCACCTGGCGTGTGCCGTGGAGTCGGGCGGTCAGTGGCGGATGGTGGTGGACGGCGTCGAGGGACCGGCCCACGACCGGATCCACGTCCCGGAGGAGGCGTCGCAAAGGGACGGGGTTCGCTACGTTGCGGTGGACGACGGGAAGGCCTGTCTCATGGAATTGGCCTGGCCGGCCGATAAGGATTGGCAGAAAGGCTTCGAGTAGCAGCGGCGGGTGTCCCGCCCGGCCGGACGTCGTCAAACGGAGGACCCAACGGTGACACACCGCAGGGGCAGGAGGGCACCTGGTGCAATCCCGCCCCGTCGGGGCCTGGCGGGTCTGCCGGTCGCACTCGTGCTCGTCCTCGTCAGTGCCTCGACGGCGGCGCCGCCGGTCGAGACCGAACTGAAGGTGCTCGGCACACTTCCCGTGCGTGACGTCACGACGACCGTCGTGAGTCCCGACGGACAGCACCTCGCCTACGTCCTGCGTCGTGGGCCGAAGTCCGCCGTCTTCACGGACGGAAAGGAGATCGGCGAATACGACGCGGTGCGTCACCTTGACTTCTCGCCGAAGGGCCGACACCTGGGGTACGCCGCCAGCCGGGACAACGTCTGGTTCGTCGTCATCGACGGCAAGGAGAGTGAGAAGTACACCACGCTGGCGGGACCGGTCTTCTCGCCCAACGAGAAACACGTCGCCTTCGTGGTGGGTCTGGGGGGGAACCGGACCTTCCTGGTGTGCGACGGCGTGCCGCAGATGAGATACACCGCCCTCACCACCGAGCCGCCGGTCTTCTCGCCGGACAGTCGACACGTCGCCTACGAGGCCCGCACCAGCGGGACGTCCAAGCGACCGAGCATCCGCGACCCCAACCGCCCGGTCACGCCCAACGAGACCCCGCCCGACTGGGTCACACCCGACGGCACCGAGGTCGACGTCCACGAGGACCACGTCCCCCGGACGCACTTCATCGTGCGCGACGCGAAGAAGGGCCCCCGGACCAACGACATCCATTCCCCCGTCTTCTCCCCCAACAGCCGGACACTCGTCTACGCCGCTCGCTTCTCCACCAAGTGGTTCATCGTCCACGAGGACAGGAAGATCGGCAAGGTCTACGACGAGGTCGGCACGCCCGTGTTCTCACTGGACGGCCGGAACCTCGCCTACCCGGCGAAGGCCGACGGCAAGTGGTCGGTCGTTCGCGGCCGGAAGCAGGAAGACCTGTCGTTCGACGCGGTGCGCGCCGTGCGGTTCTCTCCCGACGGGCGTCTGCTGGCCTTTGCCGGCGGCACGGGCGCGAAATGGCGTGTCGTGTGTGAAGGCAGGAAGGGCCCCGAATACGACGACATCGGCTGGGTGGGCTTCAGTGCGGACGGCAGGCATCTCGCCTACACGGCCCGGCGGGGTTACAACCGCTGGGTGATGGTGGTGGACGGTGTCGAAGGACTGACGCACGCGTCCGTCCTGGTTCCCGCGCAGGCGACCGAACTAGCCGAGAAGCTGCGATACGTCACCGTCGACGCTGAGGCCCGTCTCGTCGAGATTACCTGGCCGGAGAGCACCGACTGGTCGAACGGTCTCAAGTGATCTGCCCGCCGCGTCTGCAAATCCCCTTGAAAAAACCGGCGTTTTCGCGTAGACTCCGGCTCTTGAGACGGTCCCCGACGCATCGGGCCGTCCGACCGACCGAACCTCAGAGGAAACCACATGTCGAAGAAGAAAGTCATCGTGGCGGGCGCCACCGGGGCCGTGGGACGGACGATGGTGCGGGTGCTCGAGGAGCGCGACTTCCCCATCGCCGAGCTGCGGCTGCTCTCGAGTTCGCGAAGCGCCGGCACCACGCTCAACTTCCGGGGCGAGGACGTCCGCGTCGAGGAACTCGACGCCGGATCGTTCGACGGGTTCGACATCGCTCTCTTCAGCATGCCCAAGCAGGTGAGCCGGAAGTTCGCCCCCCTCTCGGCCAGGGCCGGCTGCGTGGTGGTGGACAACTCCAACGCCTGGCGGATGGACCCGGACGTGCCCCTGGTGGTGCCCGAGGTCAACCCCGACGACGTCAAAAAGCACAACGGCATCATCGCCAACCCCAACTGCTCGACCATCCAGATGGTCGTGGCGTTGAAGCCGCTGCACGACGCGGCGAAGCTCAGACGCGTCGTCGTCGCCACCTACCAGGCGGTCAGCGGGGTCTCACTCGCCGCCATGGATGAACTGAAACGTGAGAGCCGCGAGGCACTCGACGGGAAGACGCCCCACGTCGACATCTTCCCGTACCCGATCGCCTTCAACTGCATCCCGCAGATCCCGCAGTCGGACGCGTTCCTCGAGAACGGCTACACCACCGAAGAGATGAAGATGCACAACGAGACGCGGAAGATCATGGGGGATGATCGCGTCCGCGTGACGGCGACGACGGTGCGGGTGCCGGTGGTGATCGGACACTCGGAAGCGGTGAACGCCGAGTTCGAGCGGAAGATCACCGCCGACGAGGCCCGGGAACTCCTGCGCGAGTTCCCCGGCGTCACCGTGGTGGACGACCCCGCGGACCAGCGCTACCCCACGCCGCTCGACTGCGTCGACAAGGACGACGTCTTCGTCGGACGCATCCGTGAGGACCTCTCCTGCGAGAACGCCCTCAACCTGTGGGTCGTCAGCGACAACCTGCGCAAAGGCGCCGCCACCAACGCCGTCCAGATCGCACAACTGCTCCTGTGAGGTCGTCCGACAGGGGCAGGACACTTCGACGGGAGGTCCCGACCATGCTGGGAACGCGAGGTCTTCTGATGCCGGGCGTAATCGTCGCTCTGGCGGTTTTCGTGGCAGGCGGCCGGTCCGAGGAGAACCCGTCGGCCAAAATGACGCTCAAGAGTCCGGCGTTTGAGAACAACCGGCTGATCCCCCTCCGGCACACCGGCGACGGCGAGGACTACTCCCCGCCGCTCGAGTGGTCGGGCGTGCCCGACGGCACCAAGGAACTGGCACTCATCTGCGACGACCCTGACGCCCCCCGACGGGAGCCGTGGGTCCACTGGGTGATCTACCGCATTCCCGCCGATGTCGCCGGTCTCAAGGAAGGGATCGAGCGCTCGGAAAGACTGGCCGACCCGCTCGGGGCGAGACAGGGCCGGAACTCCTGGAACACCATCGGCTATCGCGGCCCGGCCCCGCCCAGACACCGCGGGCCCCATCACTACCACTTCAAGCTCTACGCCCTCGACGCCGAACTGGCACTGGAACCGGGTCTCGACAAGAACAAGCTCCTCGCCGCCATGAAAGGCCACATCCTGGCCGAGACGAAGCTCGTGGGAATCTACGAGCGGTGAGCCCACCGGACGGGACGCCCATGCCCAACTACCGGCTGACCTTGACCTTCGACGGGACCGCTTATCACGGCTGGCAGGTTCAGCCGAACGCGGTGACCGTGCAGGAGGTCCTCGAACGCGCGATTGAAGAGACCGTGGGCAGGCACGTGGGCTTGATGGGCTGCGGGCGCACCGACGCGGGCGTCCATGCCGAGAGCTACGTCGCGAATTTCAACGTCGATTCCGACTTGCCGCCTGAGCGGATGCTCGCCGCGCTCAATTCACGTCTCCCCGAGGACGTCGTCGTCACCGCGTGCGAGATCGCTCCCAACGACTTCCACGCGACCCTGAGCGCCAAGGGCAAGATCTACCGCTACACGATCGCCGTGGGTGAGGTCCGGCCCGTGCTCGACCGCCACGTCGTCCACTGGGTCCGGCATCCGCTGGACGTCGACGCCATGCGCCGGGCGGCCGCGTGTCTCGTCGGCGAGCACGACTTCGCCAGCTTCGTCACCCAGCACGACCCGGAGAAGGACACCGTCCGCACCATCCACCGACTGGACGTCGAAACCGACGGGCGGTATGTCGGAATCACCGTCGCGGGGAACGGATTTCTGTATAATATGGTGCGGACGATCGTGGGGTGTCTCGTCGCGGTCGGCCGGGGACAGCGTCGGCCCGGGTGGATGAAAGCCGTCCTCGACGCCCGCGACCGCACCAAGGCCGTGGACACCGCCCCGGCAAAGGGACTGACGCTGGTGCGGGCGATCTACTAGCAGTGCAGGAGAAAACAGGAGGACAGGCATTCTTGCCTGTCATCTGATCACGCCGGACAGGAATGTCCGGCCTCCTGTGGTGTCACGCAACGGACGCCGCCATGAAGATCATGCACGTCATCACGCGGTTCATCCTGGGAGGCGCCCAGGAGAACACCCTCTACACGGTCGAGGGCCAGCACGCCT
Organism: Planctomycetota bacterium; assembly: GCA_035530235.1. Classification (GTDB taxonomy): domain Bacteria; phylum Planctomycetota; class DG-23; order DATKVD01; family DATKVD01; genus DATKVD01. Next base: position 10,686 of record DATKVD010000584.1, read on the forward strand.
CACCCGAGCATGAGGTGATGCTGGTGACGGGCCCGGCGGTCGGGCCGGAGGGGGAACTGCTGCAGCGCGCGAAGCGCTCCGGCGTCAACACCGTGGTGCTCCGACACCTCCGGCGGGCCATCTGCCCGTGGAACGATTCACTCGCGTTTCTCGGACTCTGCCGGACGATCCGGAGATTCCGTCCGGACGTCGTCCACACGCACAGCTCGAAGGCGGGCATCCTGGGACGTCTCGCCGCACGGCTCTGCCGCGTCCCCGTCGTCGTGCACACCATCCACGGACTGCCGTTCCATCCGTATCAATGCGTGCTCCTCAACTGGCTCTACATCCTGCTCGAGCGGTGGTGTGCGCGGTACTCGGACGCCATCATCACCGTGTGCGACGCCATGGCCGAGCAGGCCCTCGCCGCACGCGTCGGACGGGCGGAACGCTACCACACCATCTACAGCGGGATCGAGGTCGACACGTTCCTGGCGGAGGTCGACCGGGACGAGGTCCGTCGACGCTGGGGGCTCTCACCGGACGACCTGGTCGTGGGAAAGGTCGCGCGGCTCAGTGACCTCAAGGGTCACGAGTTTCTCTTCGACGCGTTCGAGGAGGTGGCGAGACGTGAGCCGCGGGCGAAGCTGCTGCTCGTGGGCGACGGCTGGCGGCGAGCCGAATACGAACGTCGCGTCGCGGAGAGCGGGCTCTCCGCCCGTGTCGTCTTCGCCGGACTCATCCCGCCGCAGGACGTCCCCGCCGCCATCCACGCCATGGACGTCCTCGTGCACACGTCGCTCCGCGAGGGACTGGCGCGTGTGCTGCCGCAGGCACTCCTCAGCGGCGTCCCCGTCGTCAGCTACGACGTCGACGGCGCCCGCGAGGTGGTTGTCCCCGAGGAGACCGGCGTGCTCCTGCCGCCGAAGGACGTGACGGGGCTCACCGCTGCGATCCTGAGACTCCTGGGCGACGCCGCGCTCCGCGAGCGTCTCGGGCGCACCGGACGCGAGCGCCTGACCCGGGCCTTCGACGCACGTCTCATGGTCGAGCGCATCAACGCCCTCTGCACCGGGCTGGTACAGAAGAAGGGCCGGTCGGCACGCCCGTCGGCGTCCTGACCGGCCCCTCCGACCAAATCCCGTTCACCTTCCTACGGGTTCATCCGACCGACCGGTATCAGCTCCAGTTTGATCGTTCCGCTCCTCGACCTTACGGTCTTCTTCACTTCGAGGTACCCGGCGACGGTGACCTCGAGGGTCAGCTCCTCGAACCGGTCTCCACCGGGATGCTGGGCGCCGGGGATGAGTGCGACGCCCTCGGCGTCCGTCACGGAAACGCCCAGGTTGGGACGCTGTGCGGGATCGACCGTGGCCGACGTGAAGTAGTAGTCCCACCCGATCATGACGTCCGAGATGCCCGTGCCCGTGAGGGCGTCCGTCACCACCACCTTGTAGGGTCCCGCCGTCACCGCCCCCCCGCCGAAGAACGGTATCGACCCACACCCGGCCATCGCGATCAACGTCACCGTCACCGCCACCCACCACCTCGTCTTGCACGTGTGACTCATCCGTCTCTCCCTCACGCTGGTCAAATGGGGATCACCTTTTTCGGTCGAAGCAGTCCCAGGAATTCACGGAGTTCCCGGTAGTCGCAGTGTTCACTGTACGGCACGTAGAAGTACCCGTGCGGGTCGTCGTCGGCGTCGAGTGCCCAGCCCGTCGGGATGATGACCGTGTGCGTCCTGCGGTGTCGACGGTGACGCCACCGGAAATACTTGAAGTAATACCCCCGGGCGTATCCGCGGAGGTTCGTCGTCGACGCGTCGCGCGTCACCAGGTCGTCCATCCCCATCGCACGGTAGCACCGTGCCGTGTTCGCCGACACGTAAACCGGACGTCCGAACCGCTCGACCACCGCCCGCAGCAGCTTCGTCTTCCCGATGCTGTAGACCGCCAGGAAGACCTCGTTGTCCATGTGCTTCCCGACCAGCTCGAGCACCTGCTCGATCGATTCACCGAGCGACGGGAACACGTACCTCGGGTCGTCGTAGGTGTTGTCGACGTATGCGACGTCGACACCCGCCAGTGCGGCCGCTTCGCGGCGGATGTCGTCGTCCAGACGGAAGTCCCCGGTGTAGAGGACGTTCCGGTCGGGAAACTCGAAGTGAAACATCACCGCGCCCGGACAGTGGTTCGCACCGATAGCCCTGACCGTGGCGTCTGGGCCGCCCAGGGGCAGCCGCACACGCGTCCCGGGCGTCATGACCCGGACGAGACCGCCGTCGAGACCGAGCTGCTCACGCAGCAGTCCCGCCGTCACCGACGAGCAGTAGAGCGGTCCGTGCCCCCAGCCCTTCCTCAGTCCCCCGGTGTGGTCCCCGTGGAAGTGACTCAGGAAATAGGCACAGGCACCGCCCCCGCGGCCGAACTCGTCCACCCGGATGTCGCCGCCGCCAATGCGCATCGAAAGGCGCTCTCCGCCTTTCCACCCCCTCGAACGCAACGTTAGGAATTCACCCGTTCCTTGTCAACTAAATACTGCCCCGTCCCGGGGCACGTTGCGCCGCGATGCCGGCCGACGCCGCTCCCGGCACCGCCCGGCTCATCCCACCAATCTGACGAATTTCTTCAATTTTCGGGCAACCCAATGCCCGTGTGCATCGTCTAAGTGGGGGAAGCGCCGGTGGAATGCAACAATCGTGTCCGGCCGGTCCGGACGGGAGGTTTGCACCCCACGGTCCTTTTTCACCGGCACAGGGACACGGCATATGCAACCACACAATTCGCGCGCGGGAAAGTTTCGATTGTTGCAGGATTCGGCGTGTACCGCAACCCCTTGTTTCACAAGGGGTTATGAAGCGTCTGGCGGAGGATGGCCCCGAGACGGCTCCGAACGGGCCTTGACGCACGGGCTTCCATCGGATATGAAAGTGTTGCAAGGCGTCGGCGCAGTCGCTCTTTGAGGACGCTCCCGTGGCCGGGAAATACAACTACGAGTGCATCGAGTTGTTCCGCAACGAGTTGATGTTTGCCCCCACGCGCATCCGCAAACGCTACATCTTCCGTCTCGAACGCTTCGTCACCTCGCTGAACCTCGAAAGAACCTACCCTTACGACTACATCTACCACAAGATCACCAACATCCGTCCCGAGGAGGACGTGGTGGTGTCGGCGGGCGGTCGTGAACTCCAGAGCGACCTCCTGAAGCTTCTGGCCGACCTCTCCGAATCCCTCGACATCCAGGTGAAGGACACCGGTGAGCCGGTCTTCACGGTGCCCGAGATGATGGCACGCTATGGGGTGTCGGGGAAGACGGTCTACCGCTGGCGCAAGCGGGGTCTGGTGGGGTATGAGTTCCTGTTTCCCGACGGCAAGAAGCGCATCGGGTTCCGTCTGTCGAACGTCCAGGAGTTCGAGGAGCGCTCGACGGACCTCATCTCGAAATCGGCGTCGTTCTCTCTGGTCGAGGACAGCGAGAAGACCCGGATCATCTCCCTGGCACAGGAGGCGATCGCCGAAGGGGTGACGATCTTCTCGGACGTGGTGGTGCGTGTGAGCGAGGCGTCCGGCCGCAGTCGCGAGACCATCCGCTACATGCTCAAGAAGCACGACCAGGACAATCCCGATCACCGGCTGTTTCCGGAGCTTCGCACGCCGCTGACCAACGACGACAAGGAGGCCATCTTCCGGCTCTACACCATCGGCATCCCGATGCGCGTGCTGTGCAAGGAATACCGTCGCAACCGCTCCACCATCTACCGCATCATCTACCAGATCAAGGCCAGCGAGATCCTGGTCAATGAGGTCTCCTACGTCTACACCGCGGAGTTCGACAGTCCCGACGCCCCGCACACCATCGTTGAATGTCCGGCCGAAGTGACCACGAAGCCCCCGGAGCCAACCCTCCTCGACGCCAGTCTCGTGGACGAACTGCCGACGTACCTCAGGGACCTGCACCGGAAGGCGAAACTGCTCACCCGGGAGGAGGAGAGAACCCTCTTCCGACGCTTCAACTACCTGAAGCACGTGATGATATCCCGTCGTGAGCAGTTGAAGGTCGCCGGCGCCAGGGCCGAGATCATCAACGAGATCGAGGACCTCTACCACCGTGCCGTCAACATCAAGCAGCACATCATCCGATCGAACCTCAGACTCGTCGTCTCCATCGCCAAGCGTCACACACGCTCGGCCATGGACTTCAACACCCTCATCAGTGACGGGAACCTGTCGCTGCTGCAGGCGGCGGAGAAGTTTGACTACGCCCGTGGGAACCGCTTCAGCACCTATGCCTCGTGGGCCATCATGAAGAACTACGCCAAGAGCATCCCGGAGGAATCGAACATCCTGGACACCTTCCGGACGGCGGCACCGGAAACGCTCGAGCTGATTCCGGGCCTCTCCGCGCTGGACGAGACGTCGAAGCCCGAACTGATGGCGGGGTTCAAGAAGCTGCTGAACCGTGTGCTGCGTCGACTGACGGAGCGTGAGCGGGAGGTGGTGATCGCACGGTTCGGACTGCGCACCGACGGGTCACGTGCCACCCTGGAGGAGATCGGGTCGAGCTTCGACCTGTCGAAGGAGCGCATCCGTCAGATCGAGGCCAAGGCCCTCGCCAAACTCCGCAGCGAACTCGACCTCGACCAGGTCGACACCTTCCTCGAATGAGTGCGTCCGTCGTGCCCGCACGCTCACTGGAGGACGAACGTCCGGCTGCCGGCACCCGTGTTGCCGTTGTCGTCGACGGCACGGACGGTCACGACGTGCTCACCGCCCTTCAGGTCCTTCAGGTCGATGACGGCCTTCTCGGTCCGTGAATCGAAGATGCGATCGGCGGGAAGAACCGTCTGCCAGTCGCCGCCGTCGACGGCGTACTCCGCCGAGGCAATGATGCCCCCCGCATCGGCCATCGTCACGTCCGCCGTGGCCTTGCCCGTCCCCGGCGCGCCCGGTCTCACCGTCACGACCACCCCGGGACGCGTGTTGTCCACCAGGAAGGGCTCGGAGACCCGTGCGTGCGTGAGCGCCGTCTCTTTCGGGTTGTCGACCTCGTCACTCGCCCGGATCCGTATCTCGTAGGTCCCGTCCGGGACGGTGTCGGTCTTCCAGCCGTAGGTGGTCTTGTCGGTTTTCTCTTCGAGGGTGCGCCAGAGGGTGTCACCGGTCATGCGGAATTCGACCGTGTACTGCATCTTGTCGCCGTTGGGGTCCTCGGCCTGCCACGTGACGTCAACGAGGTCGCCGGCGGCGGGCTTCTTGGCGTTCTTGCCCTTCTGAGCGGGTCCGGTGACCGTGACGGCGCTGATGCGGGGCGGCTGGTTGCTGGTGAGATAGGCGATCCGAACGCTATCGACGCGCGGGGTGACCCCCCCGGCGGCGGTCTTGAGTTTGAGACGGTACCGGATGAACCGTGCCCCGGGCGAGGGAACCACCTGCCCACTCGCGCCGATGGGGCCACTCCACTCGCTCCAGCTCGCGTCGGGCTCCGCGACGTTGCCCGTCTGGGTGGTCAGCTCGACACCGGTCCCGGGCGGGAAGACCCCCGTCCACGTGACGGCCCCGAAGCTTGCGGCGAACTTCGCGTCGAACACCTCACTCGTGTAGAGTCCCTCCTTCAGGAACGTGGCGGCGTAACGGACCACGCGTCCGGCGTCCGCCGTCCCCATCACCACGGCACCGTCGGGCTCCGCGATGAGACTCAGCACCTGCTTTTCGAGGTCTTCCTCGAGCACCGCCACGTCCAGGTCCTCATCGATGCACACGAGGTCACCCCGGTTGCCCGTCCCGGCGTAGAGCTTCCCGTTTGTCCACAAGAGCGACAGGATCATCTTTCCGCGGACACTGTAGAGCTGGATGACGCCGCCTTCCGGTGAGAGACGGTAGACGGCGTTGGTGGCGCTGACCTCGTCGCGCACGCGTGCGGCGGGCGGTGTGGGTCTGGGGGTGGGCGGCGCACCCGTGGGGGGCTTGTCCGCATCCGCCTCGCCGGGCGGCCCCGAGGTGACGACGCGCGCGGCGGACATCCCCATCGGACCACGCTCGCGGCCGCCTCCCGCGGTCACGTCCGCCGTGCCGAAGTAGAGCCGGTCGTCCGCGTCGACGGCCAGACACCGGATCTCCCCCTCCGACGCGTCGTAAATGACCTTGGCCGCCCCGAGACGGTCGATGCGATAGACGAGTCCGCTCTTGCTGGTGCCGGCATAAAGGTTGCCCTTGCTGTCCCGTGCGAGGCACATGACGTGCGGGTCGGCGGAGTCCAGCACGACGGTCACGTTGCCCGCACGGTCGATTCGCAGCAGCTTGCCGTCGGGGCCCGTGGCCGCGTACAGGTTCCCGGCGTCGTCGAAAAGCAGGTCCCAGATGTAGCTCTCCCCGGTCTTGCAGAAGACGTTGTTTTCCCTGTAGACGGTCCCACTGGGAGAGCCGCCGGCGTAGAGCTTGCCGTCGGGACCCACCGTCACGGCGAAGACCGCCGCGTCGTCCACCTTCCCCGCTTCCTCGGACTTCCCGCCCCGGATGACGTACAGCTTCCCCTTGTGACTGGTCCCGGCATACACGGCACCGGTCCGGTCACGGGCAAGCGACCAGACGATCTCACCCTCCGCCTTCAGGAGTTCCTTCTTCTCGGGGGCGAGCGTCAGTCGGCCGGGGTCGGCCACCACCGTGTCGTCGAGCTTCCCCTTGCGGAACTCGTCGGAGGTCTTCACCTCGAAGAACGACGCACTTACCGCCCCTGCCGTGTGTGCGAGCAGCATCGACACCGCAGCGGCCAGCACCACCGTCACTCTCTTCATCAAGGATTCTCCCTAGACCGATGGTTAGTCCTTCACAATTTGGATCTGCAGCTGCTGCATGCCGACCAGGACGAACTCCGTGGGCTCACGCTTCACGACGGTCTTCGAGAACTGCGAGATCTCGGTCGGCGGCTGCTTTCCCAGCACACTGACGACCGACCCCGGCAGCTCCGGAAGCTCCTGACCCTTCACCGCCACCCCGGACGACGACGAGGACAGTCGGAAGACGAGGTCCGTATCGGGACGTGACCGACGGAAGAAGTCCAACACCCCCGCCACGTCCTCCGGACGGAAGCGGTGGGGCATCTCACGACTCTCCATGCGGACGTCGGTCTGCGAGTCGCACACCATCACGGAGAGTGTCCCTTCCGGAACGTCCTCGGGAAGCCGGAGCTTGTAATGTCGGATGATGGAGGTCTTGCGGAAAGGCACGATCGTCACCGCGACGTCGATCTCCTCACCCGGACGGTAGTCGGTTTTCTCGGTCTCGGCGTAGCGGATGAAGGCCCGGGGGTCTCCCGGGATGATCTCGACGGTGATGGCGACCGACTTGATGTTCACACGGGTGTAGGGATTGTGCAGGATGTGTCCCAAGGGGATGACGAACGCACTGAGTGCGGCGGTCGGGGCCTGGGGACCGCCCTGGACCTCCTCGATCTCCACGGGGGCATGTCCTTCGACGACGATGGTCGCGTGCACCACCATCTTCACCTGGGTGTCGGGCTTACCGGAGACGGCGAGTGCCCCGCCGACGGCCGCGTTCATGAAGGTCATCATCATCCGCGGGTCCTTCACCACCTCGAAGTTGAACCGGACGTCCCCCACGAGGTCCTGTCGCTTCACGTCGAGCGACACCTTGAGCATCTCCGGCACGACCCCGAGCTCTCCGGCGATTCCGGCCGACTGGTCGACCCAGACGGTCCCGACGGGCTTGATCGCCGAGCCGAGCTTGAAGGACATGTCGTCGGTGGGGACCGTCACGTGAACCATGCCCGTTGCCAGGGGCAGCTCGACGCACCCGTTGTTGAACAGTGGATGTCCGAACCCGTAGACGCGATTGCCCCTGATCTCGGTGACGGTGCCGAGTGCGGCAGCCTCGAAGTCCCCGCGCAGCACCTGGACGGCCATGACGCCGCCCGGTTCGAGCTTCACATCCGCCGGGACCTTTCCGGGCTCACCCGCGGCCCCTGCCTGAACCACCGAAACGTCGAACGCCCGCAGACGCTCCGAAAGCGCCGTGGTCGACTCGCGTGAGAACCCCTTCACCGCGATGGGCGTCTCCAGGGTGATCATGTTCGCCGGACTGATGAACGGAAAGGCCGGTTTCGGCGACAGGAGTTCGTCGATGAAGCGGTGCGAGGGGAGACGCTCACCGGCCTGCCAGGTGTGAACGACCTGGGCCGGTTCCTTCCCGGCCGGGGCGTCTGTGCGCCAGACCTGCATCATGTCCTCGATCGGGGTGAGTCCCGCGATGGGCTCCCGTACGAAACGCCACGCAAAGGCGAGCGCCCCGACCAGCTTGCCGTCGATGTAGACGGGACTTCCGCTCATCCCACGGGCGATGCCGAGCCTCGTGACACGGTCACCGTGAAGCCGGACGATCACCGCGTCACGTCCCGGGGCGACCTTCCGGATGACGTCCACCACTTCGACCGGAATGTCCTCCGGCTTGACGCCTTCCAGGACGGTCTTCAGCACGCCCTTCATGCCCGGACGCACCTCGTCCAGCTTCATGATGGGCGCGTCCGGCCACAACGGACCGCCCGCACCAACCAGACACAGAACCATCAGCAGACGAGCCCTGGTCATGGACACCTCCCATGAGCGTTGTGCGTGACCCCCTGGTCGTCTCGTGAGACCAAGTCAAGCCATCTTAGGGACGTCGGGGGCCGTTTTCAAGGTCAAAATCGCCCCCGTGGCCCGAATCGGCCTCGGAACCCGCAAAAAAGGTCTTGCTGTCGGCGGACCGATCGTGCATAATTCAACTGGACGGCTCAGATGAGCCGACACCGGCTGGAGCCATGGAACAATCGAGCGGCACTCATCCCGCCGCTCCATTATTCCATCGCTCCATGGGCCCGAAACCTGCTTCTTGTGCGGAGGGTACCGTGGAGAATGCCAACGAAGACAGCGCCCGCCTGGAAGCCTGTGAAGACGGTCTCGGCTACCACTTCAACAACCGCAACCTGCTGGTACTGGCACTGACACACGCCTCGGACAAGGCGGGCAGGATGCCTTCACCGCTCGAAGAGGAAGACGTGCACGCGGCCGCCAGACTCGTCGACAACGAACGTCTCGAATTCCTCGGGGACGCCATCCTCGGTATCATTGTCTGTGAGGAACTGTTCCACGCCTATCCCGACATGACCGAGGGAGAGCTGACCAACGTGAAGAGCGTGGTGGTAAGCGGACCGGTGCTGGCCCGGGTGAGCGACGAGATGGGCATTCCGCGGTTCCTGGCACTGGGCAAGGGGATGACGACGTATGGCCGGCTGCCGCAGTCGCTTCGGGCGAACGTGTTCGAAGCGGTCGTCGCGGCCATCTACCTGGACGGCGGACTGGACGCCGCACGTCGCTTCATCCTCTCACACGTCCGCAAGCACATCCATATGGTCGAGCAGGACCAGCACCGCAAGAACTACAAGTCGATCCTCCAGCAGTACGCCCAGCGGGAATTCAGCAGCACACCGACCTACCGGGTGATGAACGAGGAGGGGCCGGACCACATCAAGGAGTTCGAGGTGGTCGCGGTCATCGGGCGCACCGAGTACGCCAGCGGTCGCGGCAAGAGCAAGAAGGACGCCGAGCAGCAGGCCGCCCGTGCCACACTCGAAGTGCTCCAGGACAAAGAGACCCCGTGAGACGCCCAACCGCGATGGGGTCACCCCACGGGCCTCACGGCGCCCATCTCGTAGCCCTTGCCGAGTGTGTACAGCCGGTGCCGGGCGGCGGTGTTCACGTGTGAGGCGACCACCTCGCCGGCGAAGACCACGTGGTCGCCGGTCCGGAGTTCCCCGCGGAGGACGCACTCGAAGTTCGCCACGGCGTTCGTCAGCAGCACGCAGTCGATTTCCCCGGCGGGCTGCGTTTCGGCGCCGAATTCCTTGAGCTTGTCCATGTCGCGTCCGGACTTCGTCCCGTAGAAGAGCGCCTCCTCGGCCATCTCCGCCGACGGAAACGCGATGACGAACTCGCCGGCGCCTCGCACCGCCTCCAGTGAGTGCCGCGTGAGCCCGATGGAGACGGCCATCATCGGCGGCGTGCCCGAGGTGATCATCGTCCACCCGAGCGTGATGGGGTTCGGCTTGCCGCTCGCGTCCTTCGCGATCGCGATGACCACCTGCTCCGGATATTTCGTGACAATCGCCTTCGAGTAGTCCGCTTTGCGCTGCATGTTGTCCCCCTTCAACCGGTTTCGCTCTTGCTCGAATCAGGTCCGCCGTCGCGGGCGTCGGCGTCTTCCTTCTCGCGGACGCCGCGTTTCACGTTCACCCGAGAAAGCACCACACCCCCGGCGGCGAAGAACAGGATGAGCGACATGACGGCGGGACGCATGCTCCCGGTCCGGTGCGCCACGATGCCGCACACCAGCGGCCCCAGGACCGCCGCCATCCTTCCCCCGAACGCATAGAACCCGAAGAACTCCGCCTTGTGCGCCGCCGGCGTCATCATGCCCATGAGCGACCGACTGGTCGCCTGCGTGCCCCCCATCACCAGTCCCACCACGGCACCCATGACCCAGAACTCCGGCTTCGACGTCACGAAATAGGCCCAGGCCAGCACCGCGATCCATACCGCCAGTGACCCCAGCACCGCACGCTTCGAGCCGATGCGGTCCGCCAGCCACCCGAATCCCAACGACCCCACCAGCGCCACGCCCTGGATCATCAGAAAGCACTTCACGATCTCCGCCTGAGTCATCGACAGTTCCTGGCCGCCAAAGAGCGCCGCCGCCGCCAGGATCGCCTCCACCCCGTTGCTGTACAAGAGAAACGCCACCACGAAGAGGAAGAGCGTGCGGTAGCTTCTCAGGTTCGCGAGTGTCCGCCCGAGCGCGCGCATGGCCCCCGGCCCGGGGGCCCTTGGTGACGTTGCGTCCGGACGCGGCTCCTTCACCCAAAGGAACGTCGGCACCGCGAAGACGAACCACCACACCCCCGCCACGCACACGCTCAGTCTCACGGGCAGGTGGTTTCCCGGCGGAATGCCGAACCACTGCGGATTCTCGATCATGCACAGGTTGAGCACGAGGCACAGTCCGCCCCCGAGATATCCCAGACCCCACCCGAGGCCGCTGACGCGACCCATCGTCCGGGGTTCCGATACGTCGGGAAGGAAAGAGTTGTAGAAGATGTTCCCGGCGGCAAACGCGTACGCCGACAGGACAACGAGCACGGCGGCAAAGAGGATGTCGCCCGGGGTGACGAACGCCATGAGGACGGTTGCGGCGGACCCGACAATACAGCAGACGACCAGGAAGCGCTTGCGCCGGGCAGAGGCGTCGGCAAACGCGCCGAGCGCGGGACCCGTGAGCACCACCAGGATCATCGCCAACGAGTAAATGTAGAGCCAGAGTGACGCGCCGGGAACGCCGTGGAAGCCCTCCTTGCCGACGACCGTGCTGCGGAAATATTCGAGGAAGACGACGGCCAGCACCGTGGTGGCGAACGCCGAGTTCGCGAAGTCATACATCGCCCAGCCGAAAATCGCCCGTCTTGGCTTCATGAGGCCCCCCCACGAACAGGAGAACGGAAGCTATTGCAGGCAGTATAAACAGAAGCGGACCGACCTCGCAAGGTCGATCCGCTTTCTCCACTCCGGCGATTGGCCGGAGTTCCGTGGGAGATTCCCGGCGGCCCGTGACGGCCGCCGCTTCCTGCACTCGTCTCCTACCCCGTCCGACGCTTTCGACGTCTCAACCAGGTCCCCACCGCCAGCCCCGTGCCCATCAACACAAACGTTGCCGGCTCCGGTACGTAATTGTACGCGATAAAGAAAATGTGGAAGTCGTCGGGCAGCGGATAGCCCTCCTGACCCGGAAGCTTATGCGCCCAGTTCTGACTGTTCGGGTTCAGG
>DATKVD010000585.1:0-25728 GCA_035530235.1 Planctomycetota bacterium
ACGTAGAAGCCGTTCGGGTGGTCCTTGACGTCCGCCTTGCCGCCCGCGAGCAGCGGTTTGGCACCCTCCTTGACGCCGCGATCGATATATCCCAGGATGCGCTGACGCTGCTTCTCACTGACCGCCGGACCCATGTGCGTCGTCGGGTCGAGGCCGTGGCCGATGCGCAGCGCCGACAGCATTCCCTTTGCCGCCGCCACCAGCGCGTCTGAGATCTTCTCGTGGAGCACCCAGCGTGTGGCGGTGCAGCAGACCTGACCGGTGTTGAGGGTGAGTGCGCCCACGAGGGCGGCGGCCACCTGTTGGGGGGCCACGTCGTCGAAGACGACGGCGGCGCCCTTGCCGCCCAGCTCGAGCTTCACGGGGACGAGGTTCTTTCCGCACGCCTCGGCGATGAGTTTGCCCACCTCGGGCGACCCGGTGAAGCCCATCCGGTTGATGCCGGTATGGTTGGCCAGTGCCGCCCCGGCCGTCTCGCCGTAGCCGGGCACCACGTTCACCACGCCGGCCGGGATGCCTGCCTCTTCCAGCAGCTTGCACAGGTAGAGCGTGGTGAGCGGCGTGTCCTCGGCGGGCTTCACGACAACGGTGTTGCCGGCGGCGAGCGCCGGCGAAATGCCCCAACCCACCAGGAGGAAGGGGAAGTTCCAGGGCAGGATGAACGCCGCCACCCCGTAGGGCACGCGCATCTGGTAGGCCTCGAAACCGGGGACGTCGATCGTCTCCCGGAGCGGTGTCTTGTCCGCAAGGTCGGCGTAGTACCGAAGCGTCTGGGAGACGTGGGGGACGTCGAAGCCCGCGGCCTGGATGAGCGGCTTGCCCACGTCCAGGGATTCGAGCTGGATGAAGGTCTGCGCATGCTTATCCACCAGGTCGGCCAGACGACGCAGGACCGCCGTGCGGTCCTTCACCGGCATCTTTGCCCACCCGCTCTTCTTGAACGCGTCACGGGCGGCCTGGACGGCACGGTCGACGTCCGCGGCCTTGCCCTCGGCAACGGTGGCCAGGACCGCGCCGTCGCCCGGGTCCACGGTCTCGAACGTGCCGCCGTCGGCGGCCTCGACCCACTCGCCCCCGATGAACATCCGGATGGGGTCCTCGGCGAGAAACGTCTCGACGTCCGGCAGGAGCTTCTTCTCGGCAGCCATGGTCTATCCCCCTCAAAAGTGACCGACGCCTGGGATGGTGTCCGCAGGGCTTTCTATACCGGATGCCGGTGAGGAAGACAAGGGAAATGCCGGGACGAGCCGGAAGCCGCAGGAGCCGCAAGAAGCCCAGGGGGCACGCCCTGCCATGGCCGTTGACCCGCGGTGGTGGAACGGGCGCACCCGGACATGGGTGGTGGGATGATCGCGAAGGGGCTCTCCCGGGGTGTGCGGGAGCACCGCTTCTTCGGGTGACCCAGGGACCCGCACGGACACCCGTGCGGTCGAATCACCAACCCATACACTTTCGAGTCTCGCACCAAGGAATGGGTGCAATGCTATCACATGAGTGGGTGGCAGTCCAGAATTGACTGGGCCGAAACAAGATGCTGCCCAGCTAAGGGGGATTCTCTTGAGGCAAGTTAGATTCGTCGGGGGGATACCGGGCGCTTCCCTCGGGTAGAAATCACTTCTGACACTGGAGACTGGCCAAGCGTGATGATCTTGACAACAGCGATTGCTCAGGTAGTCTCAGGGCGGGGAAGCGGATTGTATGGTGGCCATGGCTTGCGAAAGGACAACGATGCGTGGGTTCACCCGTCTGTTCGGATGGCTCGCAGTGCTCGCCTGGGCCGTAACACTGCCGGCGGCCGAGGCACCGGCATTCCGTACGCGATTTCCCCGTAGGCTCATCGGCGGGCAGCCCGTACTTGTATGCGCCCGGGTGAGAACACCCCCGAAGATCGACGGTGAGGTGGACAAGGATCCCGTGTGGTCCCGGTTGCCTCGGGACAGTCGCACGCACGGGGCGTGGACGCAGCTGGCCCGCCAAGAGGTATCGGGCCGGCAGACGGTGGTGTATTCCTGCTACGACAAGGAGAACCTCTACTTCGCGTTCGTCTGCGAGGAGAAGGAACTCCAGAACGTGCGGATGGACGGGGGGCTCACGCAGTCCTTCCAGCCCGCGGGACCCGACGACTGCGTGGAAGCGATCCTCGAGATCGGTGGGACGCAGGGGGACGGCGAGGTCTACTCGTTCCGTGCCAACCAGCGTGCGCAGTTGTCGGCCTGGGGGCTCACCGCCATCCCGAAGCAGTACGAGTACGGATTCCATGTCCCGGCCTGGAAGGCCGTGGGCAAGTTGGGTCCGAACCGCTGGATGCTGGAGATGGCGATCCCGTTTGCCACCATTAAGAGACTTCCCGGGCAGAAGGGGCTCACCACTCCCTCCCGTGGCGACGTCATGGGCTTGAAGCTGGTGCGGTGGGGCGCGCAGCAGCAGGACCCGAAGAACCGGATGGTCAGCGTGTGGAACACCGACATCGCCTTCACGACGCCCTACATCGCCGGCACCAACGGCCTGCTCTACTTCCAGGACTCGAATTCCCTGCGCGACGGCGGCTTCGCCCTGCCGGCCGCGGACTCGCCGTGGGAACGGAAAGGACAGGTGGCGCCCGCGGCACAGGGCGGCGTGTCCCTCGGCAAGGACGCCGGTCTGACTCAGACGGTTGACGTGCATCCGAACTGCTTCTACCTGCTCTCCGTCGAGGGCGAAGGTGAGCCCGACGTGCTGCTGGATGGGAAGAAGCTGGCGCTGAAGAACGGGCAGGCCGGGTTCTGGACGACCGACGGGCAGGAGAAGGCGGTCCTGGCGCTGCAGGCCGCGGAGCCGATCAGGTTGAAGCAGGTTCTCATACAGTTCCAGCCGGGCGAGAAGCCCGCCGGGTCCTGGTGCCTCACGAACAATTACCGTCACGCCGACCGGGACCTCCGCACGGTGCTTCCCGAGGCCCCGGAAGGCAGATACCAGTATGTGAATCTTGACTACCAGAATCGGAGGGCCTCGGACGGCAATCCCTCGATCGACATCCGTAGCTGGTGCTATGACTACAACCTGCGGGTGGAGGACGTGGGAGGCAAGAAGGGATGGATCCCGTTCGGCAAAGGAAGCCTCACCGGGAGGCCCGAGCCGGTCTTCTGGCAGACGACGAACCCGTCGGACCCGGTCTGCTGGGGCCGGCACACGCTTGTGGTCGATACGGACCTCGGACAGGCGTATTTCGTGCGGGGGGTCGACGTCCTCCTCCCCGGGCCGAACATGATCAACTTCGAGGTCTGGGGGAAGCTCAAGGCGGAGGACGACTGGACCGTATTGCACATGGCCAACGGGCAGTTCGTTGAGCCGTCGCGGCGCCGGAGCCACCGACGCGCGTGGGAAAGCGTTGTCGGCCTGGACTCGGTCGTCCGCTACGTCCGGTGGCGCGTCTCCCAGGCGGTGGGGGCGTACGCGTTCCCGCAGATGGACGGCATCCAGGAGTTCTGGGTGTGGGGCGAACCCAAAGGCGGCCGCGCGGGGATCAAGCCGTTCGATCCGTGGGTTCCCCGTGAAGGCGCTCCGCCGACGAAGTGGACGACGACGGCGCCCGACCCCGACGTCTGTCTCATCATCCCGCGTCCGCGCCGGTGGGAGAAGGCCGACGGATGGTTCGTCATCGGACCCCAGACGCGGATCGTCGCGCAGCCGGACGCCGAGGCGCGCAAGGTCGCAAAGCAGATCCGCGACGAGATCCGTGAGCGGTGGCAGATCGACGTGCCTTTGGCGGAGGAGCCGCCGGATGCGGGTGCGCAACTTGACGACGTCGTGTACGTGGGACAGCCGAGACTGAATCCCCTGGCGGAACGTCTGCGGCTGGCGGAGGGGCTGACGATCGAGCCGGGCAAGCCGCAGGCCTACGCGCTCGGGGCCACGCGCCGGCGCGTCGTGGTGCTCGGGGCGGACGACCAGGGCCTCTACTGGGGCGTGCAGAGCCTGATGATGGCGATGCGCTGGCACAGCTCGAAGGACCCGACGCAGAACGGTGTGGGCGTGCGGTGCATGAAGGTCGAGGACTGGCCGGCGACGCTTGACCGCAGTGTGTTCTACACCGAGGGGACGCTCTTGGCGGCCATCGAGTCGGAGATCCCCCGGATCCTGCGCAATGTCCATCTGCAGACGCGGTTCAAGTGGAACGCGAGTTACTGCATATTCGATCCGGCGATCGTGTGGTCCCCGGGGCGCATCGCGGAGGTCTGCCGGCAGATCCACGAGAACCATCACATGGAGGTCCGGCCGATGCTGCTGACGCCCCCGGCGACGTACTTGGGCGGGTGGAACCGCGTCGTGCAGGAGGCGAAGGACCTGAGCGTCGTGGAGCACGATCCCGACGAGGCGCCCGAAGACCTCGGGGTCTCGCTCAACCTCTGCCCGCTGAACCCGCGCACCTACGACCTCGTCTTCTCCCGGATCGACCGGTTCCTCGAGCAGTACGGCTGGCCCTCCAAGATATGGCTGGGCGGACTGGTGTGTCACGATCCCTCCGGCGGGTCGCGCTGGGCCGTCTGCCGCGAGTGCCTCAAGAGCGGGAAGAGCAAGGACGAGCTGTTTGCCCATTTCGCGGAGCAGGTGGCACGGCACTTGCGCGAGCGACACGCGACCGGCGTGGTGGAACCTCACGCGGTGGCCTTCGGCGACCGCGAGCATCCGAAGTGGAAGCGGGCGATCGTCGCGGCGGACGTGCGCGCGCTCCCGGGGGATATCGAGTACATCCTGCCGTCCGGGCTGTCGCCCGGGAACAATGAAGCCCTCAAGGCCAGGCTCCGTCCCTCGCTGACCGCCGACGGGGCCATGGCCTGGCCTTCCGCCGAGCGTCTCTTCCGCGGCCCCATGTCTCACGACCTCGAGACGCTGCGGAAATCCAACAAGACGTATCAACTCGCCGGCTTTGTCCCTACCATGGAGGAGATGTGGTACGGGCCGGACAAGCGTCCCGCCGGCGAGTACGATTGGCAGGACCTATACGTCTGGGGCAACTGCTGGCATTTCCGCCGCGACCTGCCCTCGTGGCGTGCCGGCGATCGTCCGGGGTCCTTCACGCTGGATCTCCGTCCCTTCGCCAATCACACGGGGCATCCGACGGGCATGGAGCCGCTGGAGCCCGGGCGGACGCCCGCCGTCGACCTGCGGTACGTCCCCAAGGGACGGCAGCTCCTCTCGGGCGTCGAGTTCGACCTCATCGACCCGGCGACCAACGACGGGAAGTCCATCCTGATGCTCGGGCGTCCCATCCCGGGCGTCACGCATCCGAAGGACGCGCGCACCGTGTCGGAGAGCGCGGGGCCCATCCCGGTGCAGCGGAAGATGGCCAGCCTCGTGTTCCTGCACGCCGGGTGGCAGGCCAGCACGCAGAGCTTCTTGTGGGGGGAGCGCTGGCTCCTGCCCGTCTGTCGCGTCGTCTACGACGACGACTCGTGGCTCCCGGTCGACAGCTTCCGCATCCATGACAAGGAGGACTACTGGAACGAGATGACCGTCGGCAACTGCGCCGGCCTCCCCCAGTTCCTGGAACGCGTGGGGTGGCTCGGAAACTGTCCGGGCGGCTCCGTCGTTCTCCTCAGGGTGTCCGAGTGGGTGAACCCCTATCCTGAGAAGACGGTGAAGTGCCTCCAGTTCGTCACGCCCGCCTATGAAGAGGGCGAGGACGTGAAGCGCCCGAATCCTCAGTGTCAGGGCATCGTCGCGATGACCGGCGTGGAGCCGATCGAGCAGGACTTCAACTACTGGTCGAAGAGGCCGGACCGTCTGCCGCTCCTGCCGCCGGTGAAGCCCCCTCAGCGCGCCGCCGTCGCGGTCAAGCGGCTCTGGGAGGACTGGCGCGGAGGGCGGGTCACTCTCCATCTGAAAGGCCCCGCGGGCGAGTCGACGAGCACGCTGGAGCTGACGCCCGGCGCCGCCTACGCGACGAATCGGACCGCACGATCAGACTGCGGCATGGTCTACTGCAATGCGAACTACAAGCCCTTCGACGTCGTGCAGACGTTTGACCCGCCGACGCGGCTGTGCCGGGTGGACGTGCGAGGCCCGAGCTACGGGGTCGACCACGAGTATTCGTTCGGACGCACCCATCGGATCGACGTGACGGTCGAGATCTCCGAGGACGGCGAGACGTGGCGCAGGGCGGGCGACTTGAAAGGCATCGCCGGCGACGCGGACTTCCAGCCCGTGGAATTCGAGCCGGCGCTCGTGAAGAAGCTGCGGTTGACCGCGGACCCGGGGCCCTACCATGAGGAGTACAACCCCGGCATGGCCCACCCCGTCGCCAGGCTGGACTATCCGTATTTCGTCTGGCGGTTGTTCACCCCCGCGGCATCCGCGGAGGTGAAGAAGTAAGACCGCAGATTACCGCGAAACAAGTCGCTGTCCCTACCGAAAACTCCGTCCACGCTACTGTATCTCGAGTGACGTCACTGGTCAACGGGTCTAATCGGCGGATAACCATTCTTTGTTGGGACAGAGGGCCGTCACTTGGGCTAGCCGCCGCCTTCGGCCTCGCAGTCGGTCGATCGTATAATGGGGGGCCTTGTCCGGCGGGTCGCTCCGCGTCGTTACTGGTTACATACGCAGGGCGGGTTCGGAATGTTCAGTTTGGGGTGCGAAAAGTGGGAAGGAGTTCGCAGATGACGAGCAGCCCGAGCCGCGGTTCAGCCGCGGGATGGACGCCGGGGTTGAGCGGCTTCCGATGCACCGCCGACTCGGGCCTCGGCAAGGAGTTCGCTCCATACGCTCATGCTCTCCTCCTCAATGGCGATCTCGACGGGCTGCGATTCCGGAACCGTTTCAAGAACATAACGCAGAAAGCTCCTCGTATCCGACCAGGTGTATCGCTCTGGCAGATTCTGGCTGGGGCCGATGGACAGCACGACCTCTCCCTTGGCCAGTTGGCAGAGCTCGGCTAGGTCGTTCTCACGCACCTGCCCGTTCATCGCGTGCAGGTTCGGATCTCGAAGCGCGCCGGGGACTGTCCGCTCCCAGCTCCCGCAGGAGTGGATGCCGTACGGCCCCAGCTGTTTGCCAATCCGTGCGAGGTAGGGGGCTTCAAACTCCTCGTATGTCGAAACGGAAACAAGCGACCTGCACTCCGAGCACAGGCAGAATGCATTTCGCATGCAGAATAAGGCGTCCCCATGAAGCGCTTCGCCGGCCGTTTCCCGCAATGCACGGACCATGGCGATGATGACGTCCGTTATCCTGTCAAGCAATCGATGCAGCGCGGACGGCTGCACGTAGACCCATTCCATGAGCACGCTCGTGCCGAGGAGGTAATTGGCCGTATCGAACGGGCCGGTCATCACCGGATTCCTGAACTCGAAACGGCCGCGGCAACTGGTGCGCGCGTATCGGACCCACTTGACGGCCCCCCAGTACATGCTCGTGTCCGGCGCACGCGGATTCAGGGCGTCAATCATGTCCGGGTCGGGCGGCAAAGGGTAGACGTAGTAGTTCTTATCCGGCTGTTCTTCCACGCGCGCCCCGAACAGATCGCAGATGCCCTGCGACTGCCCGTGAACGAAGCGCGGCACGCTCAGTGCCGGAACCCATGCGCCGGGGAGTTGCCGGCTTGCCGTCAGGTTCGCGACAGCGTCGATCAGCGTCTCCCGCCACTCCGGCGACCATCCGGGCGGACGCGACCCGGCCTCATCCGGCAGGAGATCGAGGCACTCCTTACGGACTCGTTCCACCCGTTGCTTTGCCGGACGGATGGCAATCGCCATCCCCGGACGCGGGCGCCCGGGCAGGTGGGCGTCCCATCCCGGATGTTCCCCAGGATTATCGCATGTTGGCTGTAACACGAACGCGGTGTGCCTCCCGAAAACTCCCTCCGCCTTATTGCAGCTGGAGTTACGTCACTGGTCAACGAGCCGATCCGTGGATAGGATTTGCCGTCTATAGACCTGCTATGACCGAGCACCCGTGCGGTCGAATTACTAAGAAATACGGTCCCAAAACCCCCTCTGCGGCGCTCCAAACGAGCCCCTCTTCGGGGCGATGAACCCGCCCCCGTGCGGTCGGATTACTAACCCATCCACTTTTTTGTCCCCCACAAGAGCGGCTGGAATACTACCATATGGGCGCACTGGCGTCCAGATGCGATGGTGGGGGGATTTGCCCACCTGCTGCCGTCATCTCACCACGAGAACGCCGGCTTGTGTCAGCCCTTCAGGTCCGGATAAGGTTTCGGAAGGGACAACCCATCGACGTTGCTGTATTGCTTGTTCACGGCACGATCGCTCTTGACCGCGGGACTTGATTGCGTATCTTAGCATGGTTCCTGCTGACAGCATGGGAACGGTTGATGGCAGGGCACCGGGACGGCCGACCTAGAACCCTGGTTGAAAGGAGGTATGTCCGTGATGTTCTGGACGAAGGTGAAGCGGGTGGCCACGGCCATAGCTACGGCGGTGGTCGTCGGTGGCGGGGCTGGTGTGGGGTTCCACCAGTCCCTGGCGCAGGAGAAGGCCGCCGGACCGGGGGCAAAGGGGGATACCCCGAGGGTTACGGTGCTGATGACGCGCGAGTGGAGTCCCGACGGGAAGGTCCCCACGGGGACGATCTGGCGCGGCTTCCAGACCTGGCAGACCGACCTGGCCCGCACGGACAAGGGCGAGCTAGTTCCCGTCGACCCGATGACGCCCCGCGCGGGACGCGACGACAAGGGAAACGTCGTCCGCTTCTACTGCGACCAGCCGGCCTATGCGCTGAGACAGAAGTTCGCGTCGCTGGAGGTCTACCCGGCGCGCCAGGTGCACGGCTCGGCGTATCCCCCGACGAACTGGCAGTCCCCCGATTTCGACGACCGCGACTGGATCCGCGACCCCTACCCGCAGCGCGAGCTCTACAGTCTCGTCGCCTTCCGCTGTCTGCGCGGGAAGTTCGAGGTGACCGACCCGGGCAAGGTGCGTGACCTCGAGCTGACCGTGAGGTTCCGCGGCGGGGCGGTGGCCTACGTGAACGGCCGCGAGGTGGGCCGGGCCTTCCTGCCCAAGGGCGACATCAAGCCCGACACCCTCGCCGAGGATTATCCCAGGGAGGCCTACGTCGCCCCCGACGGCACGCTCATCGAGCAGGGGATATGCCTGCGCGCGGGCGACAAGCGGAAGATCCCGGGCCTGGCCGAGGACCTCCGTCGCGAGTTGGGTCAGGTCATCTGGGGCGGCGACTGGAAGTGGCACAGCACCGGGGTCGACAGCGCCAGTCCCAACTACTTCGTCGACAAGGACCCCGAGGTGGTGCGACGCTACAAGTCGCGCTGCCGCACGCTCGAGGTGAAGGTCCCGCGGGCGCTCCTGCGCCGGGGCACGAACGTCCTCGCCGTCGAGATCCACCGCGCCCCCGCGTGGGAGGGGATGTTCACCTCCCCGAGTTACTACGACGGCAGGAAGAGCCTGCTGAGTCTGAACTGGATCGACGCGTGGTGGGACCGGGCGATGATCGAGGACGTGAAGCTGACGGCCGTCCCGGGGAGCGCCCTCACCCCGAACGTCGCGGCGCCCGACGGACTGCGCGTCTGGAATTTCCCCGCCGACGTGGACCTCGACCCCTCGTACTACGCCGACCCGCACGAGCCCCTGGTCCCCGTGCGCCTGCGCGGACTGAAGAACGGGACCTATTCGGGATCGCTGGTGGCGAGTTCCACCGACCCGATCAGGGGTCTGGACGTGCGCGTCACCGAGTTGAAGGGGCCGGCAGGGACGATCCCGGCCTCCGCGGTGACCGTCGGCTATCCGCAGCCTGCGGACGGGTTCCACGCCAACAACACCAAGGGCGGCGGCTGGATGATGTTCGACACGCTTGAGCCGTCGGCGCCGACGGAGGTCGCCAGGATCCGGTGGAGTTACGGCCGCACCTTCCCGCCCATGCAGCCCGTGTGGCTGACCGTCCGGGTGCCGCGCAACGCCCGCGCCGGACTCTACCGCGGAACCGTCACCGTGAATGCCGAGGGCGTCAAACCGGTGACGACCTCCCTCGAGATGGAGGTCATCGGCGACTGGGTCCTGCCCGACCCCAAGGACTTCATCACCTACGTCGGCTTCCTCGAATGTCCCGACGCCGTCGCCGCGCATTACAACGTCCCCCTCTGGTCCGACGAGCACTGGCAGCACCTCGACAAGGTCTTCGAAGTGCTCGGACAGGTCGGCACCAAGGACCTCTTCGTCCCCCTCGTCGCGAGGACACACCTCGGCAACCCCTACTCCATGGTCCGATGGATCAGACAGCCGGACGGGACCTACCGGTGCGACACCTCCATCGCCGAGCGCTACATCGACACGGCCATCAAGCACCTCGGCAAGATCCCGGTGGTGTGCCTGTTCATCGCACAGTACAACCAGTACAGCGGACCCGACCCCGACCAGCCCATCTGCAGCGAGTGGGACCCGAAGACCGGCGAGTGGAAGGACCTCCTGCCGCCCAAGTGGGGCACGCCCGAGGGGCTGGCGTTCTGGAAGCCGGTGCTCGACAAGCTGTGGAAGTTCCTCGCCTCCCGCGGCCTCAAGGACTCCATTACGTTCGGATATATCGCCCAGGGTTTCGGACCCTCCGCGCCGGGGAAAGGGATGCCGAACTACTTCGCCGACCTCTGGCAGCTCGCACCCAGGACCCGGTGGATGGTCACCACCCACGTGGCCCCCGTCTCCTGGAGGGCCGGAGAACTGAAGAACGTCGACATCCTCAGCAGCCTCTCCTGGATGTTCGCCCTCGTCAACAACGTCAAGTGGATGGACGAAAGCGACACCGTGCTCTGGAAACCCCTGTACGGATGGAGAGACCGTCGCTTCCCGTTCTTGATGCTGGCGGCGTCGCGCTCCCGTTCCCCGACGTGGGACAACGACCACTGCGCCGGGGTGAACCGGCTCCGCATCGCGGCCGAGGCCGTGCTCCTCTCCCAGACCGGGGGCAGCACCTACCAGGGGTTCGGCTCCTGGGGGGCCGACTTCTGGGGCAACGAGTGGTATGCCATTGCGGGCGGCACGGGCAACGCCGGTCGCACGTTCGCCAACTGCGGCCTCAGCGAGAGCACCGCGCTGTGGTTCGTCGGACCCGGCAAGACCGGCCCGGTGCCCACCTGCCGCACGCGCATGATGCAGGAGGGTCTGCAGGAAGCTGAGGTCCGCGTCTTCGTCCAGAACGCCCTCCTCGACGAGGACAAGCAGGAAAAACTCGGCGAGGACCTCCTCAAGCGATGCCGCGAAACCTGCGACGAGCGCACCCGCGAGTTCTCCTACCTGTCCAACTTCCGCTACAACGACGGCGAAGGCTCCATGCCCCGACTGAGACTCATCCCCGACGTGGCCGCATGGGACGACGCGTCGGTCAAGCTCTACCGCCTCGCCGACGAAGTGGCCGGGGCCCTCGCGAAACCTTAGACCGACGGAGAGACGAGACGTGAACGCACGCGTCCGACGCATCGGCTTGCTCGCGGGTCTCGCGGCGGTCTGTCTGGCCGCGGGGGCCTCCCCCGCGTCGGCCCTCATCAACCCCAACTTCACACCCGTCCATCTCGTGAACCA
Source organism: Planctomycetota bacterium (assembly GCA_035530235.1). Taxonomy (GTDB): domain Bacteria; phylum Planctomycetota; class DG-23; order DATKVD01; family DATKVD01; genus DATKVD01. The sequence goes on from DATKVD010000585.1 coordinate 11,529, forward strand.
GTCGTCGCTCGTGCTGGAGCTGCACTTCGGTCCGGTGACAGACGGCAAGGCGACGGCCGCCGTCACGCGCGTGCTCAAGGGCGAGTTCACGGCGAAGACCGTGCGGTTCGACCTGACCACGAGCGCGTTTCCGGCGCACGTGAAGGGCGTGACGGAGCTGGCGAAGGCGCCCGGCGGCATGACCGCCGTCTTCTTCGCCGGAGGCGCCGACGAGGACGGCGACGTCGCCGCCGAAATGAACGGCAAGGCCTATCTCCACCTCGCGGGCACCTGGGTCTCCTTCAAGGCGGGCAAGAACGCCTGGGAGATGCAGGAGGTGAGCGAGACGATGGGGACGACATGGAGCGGCGGGACGGACATGCTGCTCCGCGCGACCGAGTACATCCTCGAGGACCCCGACGCCGACGTCCCCGTCAAGGAGGGCGCGGGGTGGTCGCACTTCGAGCGGTTCGCGAAGCTCGACGGCCGCGTCGGCGCGGCGACCCCCGTCGACCTCGCCGGCGATGGCACGCTCACGCTGCACCTCGCGTGCGAGACCGGCGACCGGCTGTTCCGCTACGACGCGAAGACCCGCAAGGTCGCCGACGTCACCGACGCCGAGAAGCTCACCGCGAAGTCCGCGTGCGCCGCGTGGGGCGACTTCAACGCCGACGGCCGAATGGACCTCGTCAGCTTCGACGGCGCGTCGCTCGTCATCCACGCGCAGGACGCCGACGGGACGTTCCGCGCCGGCCAGACGCTGCCAAAGACCGCGCGCCCCGACGGCTGTCTCTCGCTCACCTGCGTCGACTCCGGAAGACCCGGACAGCCGTGCGTCGTGATCGGCACGAAGCGCTCGCCGCTCGTCTGGACGCCCGGTGAGCTGGGGACCGTCACTCCGGTGGGGGGCGACTTCGCGGGTGCGGCGCTCGGTGCGCCCGGGACGTGTCTCGTCGCCGATTTCGACGGCGACGCTAGCGCCGACCTCCTGCAGCTCTTCGAGAAGGGGAGTCTCGTCTACCGGGGCGTCGCTCCCGGGCGGTTCGGCGCGGGCGAACGCTGCGCCCCCGCGCTCGGCACCGGCGTCACCGGGGCCTTCCTCGGCGACTGGGACGCCGACGGACTGCTCGACGTCTTCACGCTGTCGTCGGAGGGCGCAAGCGGTCTCTGGAACAACCGCGGCCGGCTCGCGTTCGTCAACACGATGACGATGACGGGAGAGCTCTCCTACAAGGGTTCGAGCGGGGCGACGGGGGGGATGACCGGCGACTTCAACAACGACGGTCGGCAGGACGTGCTCTTCTATTACGCATCGGCGCCCCCGCGGCTCTATTTCAACCGCGGGTTCCGCAGTTTCGGCCTCACGAACGACATGGACCTCAGCACAAACAACATGCTTCCCCAGGCGGAAGAAGGACAACAGGCCGGGTGTCTGGCCGATCTCAACGGCGACGGCGCCCAGGACATGGTCCTCGTTCTGAAGAACGGAGAGGCATGGGCGTTCTATGTAGAGGCGGGCGAAGGGTCGGCCCGGTGCGTGCGCGCGGTGCTCTCCTCAAAGGGACCCTACATCGGACCGCTGACGGTCGCGGGTTGGCGGGGGAAGCGGGGCTTGGGGGCATGGAACGTCACCGCCGGCACGTCGGAGGCCTTCTTCGGCCAAGAGGAAGCGGGGCCGATCAGCCTGAAGTGGCAGATGCCCGGCGGTAGGGTTGAGCAGAAGGAAATCGTCGTCGAGAATGGCCCGATTCGCGTTGTTCTTGCGCCATGATTCACCCAAGTTCATCCAGTCTGAGGTACGAGATCCGGAGGCCCTTACCCCGGCAACGGGGACTCTGTACGTCGTCAGGTTCTTAAGACAAATTGCGCGTCCTGAGACGAGACGTTTTCTTCCGGCTCGGCCCTTATGTCCCCCCGCCAAGGACTTCCCCGCCGGCGCCAGTAGCTAACCATGGACGGATCTGCGTGCATGCCCGCCATGAACCCGCACCCGTGCGGTCGAATTATCAACCCATACACTTTCCAGTCCTCCGCCGGGCTTGCCTGACAATACCGACAGTTACCAGTTCTGTTGTCCACAAGTGATGGAGGCGCTTGGCGGATGAGGTGCTGTCTTCTGTTATGGGTGTAGCGGGGCAGGATTCGATACGGATTCTCCGAGTTTGGACTGGGAGGAGATCGGGGGGTGGAGACGCCTGCCGCAGCCACGGCCCAAGCGGACGGGATCATTCCTTCGCCCCCGCCTTGCGCAGGACATCGACGCCCCCGGCGACGAGCAACTCGACGACCACTCTTTGCCCGCCGTAGACCGCCAGGTGGAGCGGGGTCTCGCCGCTCGAATTCCGTGCGTTGGCGTGGGCGTCCCTCGAGAGAAGCCGCGCGACCGGGTCCGTCCGGCTGAGAAACTCCGCACAATGCGTATGGCAGGGACCCGGGACGGCGAGGCCTTCGCGGTGCAGGACCGCATTCCATGGGGCTTCGCCCCTCTGGCGGCCGAAAACGCTCCTCTTCGTCGCGTTTTCGGCCCGTCCCCCCGATGCATCGGGGAAGGAGCGCTTTCCCCTCCCGACTTGTCGGGACGCAAGCGGTCCCGACGCGACGCATTCCCTCTGCAGGACTGATGTGGGACCGCTTAGATCGGCCCTTTGGGCGCTCCGGGGAGCAATCCGGGAGCATAGCCCTTGAAATCGACCACTCGACTCCCGTCGTCACGATACGTGATGGGCTTGGGATCCAACAGTTCAACAACCGTGTCCTTTATGGAATATGCGAAGAAATGGTTTCCGGAAGGACCGTAATGTCCGATGTAGTACCGCTTCATGTAGTCGTCAACCGACACGTCAAAACTCTGATAGTCCCTGAAATGGACCGTGTTCATGTCGAAGTACTTCACCCCTTTGTCGTCAAGATAGCGGACGATTTCCTGGTCGTAGCGCGGCTCCTTCCGCAGGAGCTGCCTGGTTGCCCTCGGACATATCAACATGATGAGCAGTCCCTTGCGATTGGCCCGGCAGAACCGGACCGCCTTTTCGATCACATTCTTTGTGGCAGCGAATCCATAAGCATTCTTTATGCGCGGTATGGATACCTTCAGATCGTCAGGACTGTTCTCATCGATACCGCCGACCCCGAGTGTCTCTGCGAGAGCATTGAGACGTCCATGATCGATGCTTGCCGGATCGCAGTACCCGTCTTCAAGGGTATAGAGTTGCACCATGAGATCGTCCCTCAGGGCATCGACCATGAAATCGGGATCGGTCATTCTGTAAAGGCTTTCGAGCGTGGGCAGGATATTCTCCTTCTCCACCAATCGTCCGGAGTCGAGGTCCATTTCGATGTTCGCCCAGAAGTTGCCATGGAAGAACAGTCCGCCCTGTAACTTGCCCCACGGGTAGGTGGTGGCATGTCGGCAGCGCATCACGCTCCGCATGTGATCGTCGCCCCAGATGTAAAGCAGAACATACTGCGCGCCATGCGCCGTCTTTTCCGTTCGGATCATTCTTCGGTAAGCCTGATAGAACCCGAATCCTCCCATGCCGAAGTTTCGGATGGGCTCGCCCAGATGTGCCGCCAGATATTCTTGCCACGTTTCACCGTCGCTGACCTGATGACACTGGGTAAAGCTGTTGCCGTACGTGTTGATCCGGCAGGGACGGTTGGCGTAAGCACTGGCCGTGCGGGCCCCGTTCTCCTGCACTGTGGAGATCGTGAAACAGCCGTCCAGGCCGTCATGCTGCAGGGAGTTGTCCAGGACATAGCCCAGTTCGGGGTCGAACTTGGCCCACGTGGAAGCAGAGGGATCGAGGAATGTGTCGATGGTTTCCTTTGTGACCGCGGCGTTCCGAAGGTATTGCTCATACGATATCACGATCTTCCTCCTTCCTTTCCTGTCAGACGATTGCGGGCATGTGTTCCGTGTCCGCGGCCCCGTGCGGGGCCTGGGAAGGGGGCGCCTGACCCGGAGCATATTTTCCCCCTGTGGCGTCCCGATACCCAGGGGGTCGTGATCGTTCCCCGGTTCCGAGGCCCCGCTCCCGCCTGGGGGCGTCCGTCCGCGTCGGCGACTGGCGGCGGGGAGGCGTCACTTCTCCGGCTCCGGGGCGTTGGCAATCTCCATCAGCATATCGACGGCCGGTTTCTCCCACCCCTTGTCCGGCCCTGCATCTGACTTCCACTGGTGCGGGATCTTGAGGTCGTTCCGGTAGGCATGCCGGATGCCCAGCTCGGTCATCTTCTCGTGTGCCAGGACGGCATGGCCGCGCGTGTCCGGGGAGTCCGCGGCCCCGAACACCATTTCCCCCAGCAGAACCAGCCGTGTCCTCTTCTTGAACAGGGACGCCTGCTTCTCGAACAGCCTGGGGATCTGGTACTTCTCGAAGTTCTCCTGCGTGCCGAAGTGTTCCTTGATCCCCCAGTTGCCCGGCCATTCCACCATGAGCGGCGCATCCCAGGAACAGGCATAGCCGAAGAAACCGGGGTTCCGCAGGATTAACGAGAACGCGCCCCAGCCTGACTTGCTGAACCCCAGGAGCAGTCTGCCTTCGCGCGTGCCGAGCGTCGGGCAGCGGCTCTCAACGAGCGGCACCACCACCTTCATGATGTGGTCTTCGTGGCGGATCTGTGGATCGGTTGCATGCGCTCCAAACCACGGAACGGTGTCGAATGCCATGGCGACACAGATCAGGTCGTAGCGGTTGTGCACATCGGCCTTTCGCATCTCCTGAAGACCGTCCCCGAAATAGCCGCCGATTCCCGGTTCGACCGGCAGCACGTAGAGAACCCGGTATTGCTTCGCCTTGTCGAACGTGTCCGGAAGGAGGACTTCGACCTCATTCTCGCCTTTCAGGTACGGGCTCGTGACCTTGTAGCCCCAGACCTGCTTCTCCTTCTTGAACACAGGCCCCGCGACCTTGGCCTCAGGGTCCATCTCCAACTTCTTCGCTTTCCCGCCGACCTCTTCCGCAGCGCTGGCCGCAGCCAGGCAGATCAGCGACGTAGCGACGCAGACGAGAATGAAAAGGGCAGGTTGCATGGAAGCGTCCTCCTGCTTAAGGGGTTCGAGAACTCATGCCTCGGGCGGATACGCGCCTTACTGACAGGGATGATGGATGTGCCTGAGCCCCCATCTGGTGCTTCCGTCACCTGCTGTTGGCGCCTTGCGCGTAACCCGTTATTATGATAGGAGACAGGCCCTCATGCTTCAACACCCGTTCCCACCGAGGGCCTGACCATGCTCCGCACCCCTGCCTCTGGCATCCGCCGGGTGCTTCCATCACAGACGGTTGCCGGGCATGCCGTGATCCGTTATCGCAGTTCAAGTCACCATGCATTCCAGCCCTTGCGGATCGTCCACCGGGACGTCGGCGAGCATTACACGTTTGAGGCCGGGGCCTATAGGGAAGTGGGTGGCCGGATGGCGACGGTGGTGCCGATAATCTGCGGACCGACCTCGAACGTCGAGGTGCACTTCGTGGAATGCATCCTGAAGGACAAGGAGCCGGAAGCGTCCGCCGACCAGGGACGCTACGTGATGCAGGTGTTGGATGCGATCTGCGAATCCGCAAGAAAAGGTCGCGAGGTGAAGGGGCTCTGATGTGGCAACGCCCGTTCGCTATTGCAGGGGCTCGGCGGTCTCTCGGGGACCGGCGGAAACCGGCGGGGCGCCTGTCCCCGGAAGGGGCGGAGGCACCGCGTTCATGAGGTCTATCCTCCTCTGCGAGCGGATGAGCAAGAGTCCCAGCAGCAGGAAGACGGCCGCGTCCCGGACGTGGGTGGACATTGGGGTTCGGCGCGGCCTGTCCCGAAACCCAATTGCACCTGATGGCCGCCCTCCGCTACTTCATCTTCGCCAGGAACGCTCTCACCGGCTCCAGCGCCGGTGGTTCCCGTCGAAGAACGTCCTCAACACCACGTTCCCTCCTATGCCTCCTGACAGACGAAGCGGTCACGACAAGGCGTCGGTGTCGCGGGTATCCTCAGTCCGTCGCATCCCTGGCGATACAGTAGAGGCTTTTTTCGCCGCGCAGCACCAGCTCGCCGTCGACAATGGCTGCCGAGGCCGTGAAGCGGTCGTCAAGCTTGTTGCGGGCCAGGACCTCGAATTCGGTGCCGTGTTTGATCACGAAGGTCAAGCCCTCTCTTCCCGTGACGTATACGCGGCCTGCCGCTGCGACCGGCGAGGCGTACAGCGTCTTGATGCCGTCGAGCCGCTGGCTTCCGTAGTGCACCTTGCCGGTGGCCGCATCCGCGCACGTCAAGGCTCCCGCGTTGACGTTGCCGTAGTAAAGCAGTCCGTCATACAGGAGCGGCGATGGCGCGTACGGCGTGTCGTTCGCGGCCGACCACGCAATCGCCTCCGGCTTCGAGGCAACGTCCCCCCGGGCCGCGTCGAGGCGGATAGCCATCAGGGCGCTGCCCCGGAACCCGCTCATGCAATAAACGATCCGCCCGTCGGTCACCGGGGACGGTATCACGTTGCCGGTCATGCCGGCGGCCTCCCAGAGCAATTCGCCCGAGGACGCGTCGTAGCCGCGGATGCGCTTGGTGGCCGAGGTAATCACCTGGCGACGACCGTTGAACTCGATGACCAGGGGCGTTGACCACGAGGTCGTCTCGTCCCGGGCCATCTTCCATTTCTCCTCGCCGGTCTTCTTGTCCAGGGCCACGATGAAGGACCCGTCTTCCTGGTCCTGGTTCAGGATGAGCCGGTCCTCGCAGAGGGTCGGGGAGGTGCCTTCGCCGAAGTTGGCCTTCATCTTGAAGAGCCCGAACCGCTTCTGCCATTTCATGTTGCCGTCCACGTCAAGGGCGTAGAGCCCATAGGATCCGAAGTAGGCATACACGTGCTCGCCGTCCGTGACGGGGGAGCCCGACGCCCAGCTTCCATCCGCATGGGTCGCCGTGTGTGGCGCGGCCTCGCAGACCGTCCGCTGCCAGAGCACACTGCCGTCGCTGCGCTTGAGGGCCATCACGACGAACTGCAGCACCTTCCGGGGCATCCGCGCCCGGCTCCGGTGGAACTCCGGCGTCTCGGCCTCGACGACCTTGACCTTCTCCCCGTCGACTTCCTCCGCGGTTTCGATGGTGGTGGTCAGGAAGATGCGGTCCTTCAGGATGATCGGGGAGGAAAGCCCCCGTCCGGGGACGGCCACTTTCCATCGGATGTTCCTGTTCTCGGCCCACTCCACCGGCGGGTTGGCGTCCGGAGCCACGCCGGTCGCCAGAGGCCCCCGCCATTGGAGCCAGCCGGACTGCTTTCCGCCGGCAGCCGTCTGGCCGCACGCGACACCGACCATCATCAGGAACAAGCCAACAGTGCAGGCGATTGCTCTCACCGGTCACTCCTTATGGACGAACAGTTCTCGGGCCGCTGCGTCAGGGGATCACGTCGTTCGCCGGCGCCGCACGTCGGGGGCTTCAGGCGCCCGCCACAGGATAGCCCACGGTCTGGGCGTACAGGACGTGCTGCTCGGGTCTCAGCTTCAGCAGCCCGGCCAGGGCGGGCTTGTTGCAGTTGTGGAACCACGCCCCCAGGCCCTGCGAGGCGGCGAACAGGTAGACGTTCGCGGCGATCAGGCCCGTGGCGACATTGTAGTACGACTTCCGTATCTCCTCGTCCCTCAGCCCCGGCTCCTGCGGTCTTCCGTTGGCGTACTTGGCGACGTCCGCGACGAAGACGAGGATGACCGGCGCCTCGGCCCCCGCACGCCTGCGACGCCGCCGGACCGTCGCGCGATGGTCCCCCGCAAGAATGGGCGCCAGCCGGTGGGGTTCCGCCTCGTACAGGTACACCCCCTCGGGCAGGACGACGTAGAGATCCATCTCCTGGGAGTTGCTGGCCGATGCAGCCGTCCTTCCTGCCCGGCGGGACGGCCCGGCCTTTCGGTTCACGCCCCACGCGGCCCAGAGCAGGTTCGACAGCACCTGCGGGGGGAGTTTCCTGTCGCTGATGCTGCGGAGGGTCTTTCTCTCCCACAGCGCCGCCAGCACGGACTTGCCGCCATCGGCCTGAGGTGGGGGGAGTGCGACCGGCTCCAGGCCGGTTCCGGCGCCGGGAGTCGTGGCGGCCGTGTCCCGGGTGCCGGGTGTCGGGGCGACGTCCTCGGCCAGGGAGGATGCGGCCGCGGTCAGCGCCGCCACCGCCGGCACGGCCTTCAGGAACTCTCTGCGGTTCATCTCGTGTCTCCTGTCGTGGAATGTCAACTGCGCGATCGGTCCTTCTGCGGGTAGCCCACGGTCTGGGCAAAGAGCACGCGCTGCGTCGGCCGCAATTTGAACTCCCCGGGTGTGTTCGTCCGGTCGCAATTGTGGAACCACGCGGCCAGTCCCTGCGAAGCCGCGAACAGGTGAATGTTCTCAGCGATGAGTCCCGTGCCGACGTAGTAGTAGGACTTCTGGACCTCGGGATCGTCGATGTGGGGGTCCGGCTGCCCCTCCTTGGTATATCTCGCGAGGTCCACGACGTAGAAGATGTTCACCGGGGCCGTCGTGGCGCTGCCCCACCAGGAGCGCTGCCGGAAATCCCCCGCGGCGATCGGCGCCAGGCGATGCGGACCCGGCTCGTAGAGGTAGACGCCTTCGGGGAGGACGACGTAGAGGTCGATCTCCTGGGAGTTGCTGGCCGACGCGGCGGTTCGTCCCGGCTTTCCGCGCAGCCCGCCCTCCGTCCGGTTGACCCCGAAGGCGGCCCACAGGAGATTCGAGAGCGTCTGGAGCGGCAGCGGCTTCGGACTGATCTCGCGGCTCGTCCTTCGCCGCCGGAGAGAGGCGAGCACGGACTTGCCGCCGTCGTTCTCGGGTTTGGGAAGCACGATCGGTTGCAGGTCGATGCCCTCCTTGAATGCGTCTACCGGGTATGCCCCGGCACCGCGGCCCACACCTGGCTGCTTCACCCCCGCCAGGAACTTCCCCCCCGGCGCAGGCGTGGGACGAGCCGTCCATGACCGGCCTTTCCCGACGGTGCCCGACGGAGCGTCTACGGCAGGGGCTCGATCGTCTTTGCGACCTTGTACTCGAACGGTCCCATCACGGCCTTGACCTCGACGTCATATTCTCCCTTGTAGCCCGGCGGCAACCTGCAGTCAAACCGAATGGTGCCGTCGGAGGCCTTTGCGACCCGTCCGGAGGCCAGAGGCTTGCCCTCGGCGTCCTTGACGACGACCGTAGGCAGCACGACGGTCTTTCCGTTGAGAAAGGCGCCGGGGTGGTAATACTCCCCGCTCTGCCCGGCTCCTCCCGTTCTGACGGAGATGCCGCCCTCCTCATTGGGCCCGGCCTGCACGCGCAGGGCAATGGTCTTCCCCAGGAGAACGACCTTCTCCTGTCCGGCGGCGATGGTGATGTTGGCGAGGCTGCCGAAAGTCCCCGTGCACCTCAGCTCCCACGTCCGGCCCTTGTCGTCCTTCTTGAAGAGGCTGATCGACTTGACCCAGTAGGTGCCCGGGCGGAGCGGCGTCCCCTTCGACGTGACGTTGATCCGGCCTCCCTTCTCGAACGTGATCTGTGCGACGACGCCCTCCACGGGGATCTTGATGATCGAGGGGCCTGTCGTGGTCTCGTCGTCCGGGTCGGCCGACGCGGCCAAGACCGTTCTGGCGGAGTCGGCCGCGAGCGCGATGCCGCACGCCAGGGCCGTCGCGCCCGCGATCCATGCCACGCGTTTCATGGCTCTACCTGCTCCAATCACGGTCCTGGTTGCGGTACGTGCATTCGAAGGGACCCATGACGGGGACGAGTTCGACCTTCACCTTGCCCTTGTAGTCCCCGGGGGCCTTCCACGTGTATTCGCAGGCACCGGACTTGGCGGCGGGCGAATACCAGGTGCCGGGTCTTGGACATGAGATCACCTCCGCCATCGCTCCGTTGCGGATTCCCCCCTATTCTACCGGCCCCATCGGGGGATTCCAGCGGCAATCGGCGTGGTGGGCACCAGCCGCTGGGAAGCCTCTGTCCGCGTGGCCGGCCCGTCGCCGGGTCGTCGGTCCGCAGCGGGGGCGGGATTCGATACTGATTCTCTGAATTTGGACCGGGAGGAGATCGAGTTGGAGCCCCCGCCGCTGCAAAGGCTTGACCCCGTAACGCCTCATGGATATGCCGTTTTCCTCACACGTTCCTCGTCTGCTCCTGGTGTGTGGTGGCGGGGGTCTCTACAAGGGTTTGCCGGCTGTGCTCGGCCCACGCTGAGGCTTCGGCGGACAAGTCGGCGCGCAAGCTTGCGACCGCTGTTCACCTCAGGTCGAGGCAGATCAGCACGCGCCTGGCGCGGATGAGGAGCCGGCCGTCGGCGTAGCCCATGACCCCCCAGTTCTCGGTGCCGCCGACGACCTTGGCCGAGGTCAGCTCCTTGCAGCCGTCGGGCGACGCGGCGAGCATCCGCAGCGTGCCCTTCTGGCTGAGGAAGCTGAAGAGCTTCCCGTCGGCGATCAGGATCGCGCCGATCTCCTCGGGGTCGGAGTTTTCCGTCTTCCACTTCACCTCGCCGTTGAGGTCGATGCACTCAACGCCTGCCTTGTTGCCGGAGCTGTTGCCGTAGATGAACCCCTTGTAGAAGATGGGGTTCTGCGCCTGGCTGCTGAGGGCTTTGTTGTTGAAGACCTCTTCAACATTCCACTTGTCGCCGGCCTTCGAGACCTTGACGAGCGCGCCGCCCGAGTTGTAGCCGCCGGTGACGAAGAAGCGTCCGCCCGGGATCGCGATGGGGGAGGCGATGGGGTTCGGGCACTTCCACCCGCGGTAGTTCCAGAGCCCCTTGCCGTTGGTCGCGTCGATGCCGGTCAGGTTGGGATCGGTGCGGCAGCTCAGCACGACGACCATATCCTGTCCGTCCACCGTGGCGACGAGCGGAGAGGTCCAACTGTAGAGCACGTCCTTGGCCCGACCGAGACGCTCCGACTTCCAGACCTCCCTGCCCGTGGCCTTGTCGAACGCGACGGCACCCGCCTTGTCGGACATCGGAGCGACGATGACCGTGTCCTTGTACATCGTCGGCGACTGGCAGAGGCCCCAGTTCGTGATGGTTGCGCCATACTCCTCGACGATGTTCTTCTGCCACACCGCCTCGTGCGTCTCCTTGCTGACGCAGGTGAGTTGGCCGAAGGGGCCGAGCGTGAAGACGTACTTCGCATCCACGGCAGGGAGGTTGCGCGAGCCATTGTAGTTGCCCTTATACTTGCCGGGACAGTCGTAGGAGTAGTCCCAGTCCTCAGCGCCGGTCTCGAGGTCGATGCAGCGGAGGGTGTCCTTCTGGTCGTTGACGCGGTCAAGGACGTAAACCTTCCTGCCCTCGATGACGGCGCCGGCATAGCCCGTGCCCATGCGCTCCTTTTTCCACGCGACCTTCGGCCCGCCCTCGGGCCACGTGTCGGCCAGCTTCACGGTCTCGGTGGAGACGCCGTCGCGGTTCGGTCCCTGGAACTGTGGCCAGTCCGACCAGCACAACCCGGCGAGCGACGCGACGGCCCCGAGCAGCAGAGCTTTCTTCATCTTCGTGCCCTTTCTTTCATTTGCGCTTTCAGTACCCTGTGCCTCCTGAAAACTCCGTCCGCGTTACTGTGTCTCGAGTTACGTCACCCGTCAACGAGCCGGTCCGCGGGTAGGATTTGCCCTCTCTGGACCTGCTATGAACATGCACCCCGGCGGTCGGATTACGAACCCATGCACTTTGTTGCCTCTCACCGGGAATGAGTGGAATACTACCACATGATCTCTCTGCCGTCCAGAATCGACGGGCGTCACAGGGGCTTCGCCCCTCTGGCGGCTGAAAACGCTCCTGCGCGTCGCGTTCTCGGCCTGTCACCCCCCGGGGGAAAGGGCGCCCTCCAGAGGCGGGTAAACTTTCCCCCAGACCCCCTTCGCAAGCGGTCCCTTGAAAGCCGCTCGTACTTCAAAAGACTTGGATGGGACCGCTTGGGTCGTGACCGTGATTGACTTCAGGACGTGCAGCTATAGAATCAGCAGGGAATTGACCGCGGCTCAGCGGCAGTCGGTGAATGAGGCCCCCGCGGCGAAGGCCCACATCAACGTCAAGTGAGAGAGGGAGGCGTCGTGCGAACGTTCGGATTGATCCTGCTTCTTGCGACCTGCGCCCTTGGCGCGGAGCACACCGCGACCGTCACCGGTGACTGGTCCGACGCGAAGACGTGGGACGGCGCGATTCCCGGCGACGGCGACACCGTCGTCGTCAGCGACGACGTCACCGTCACGGTCTCGGACGCGCGCGTCGTCGGGACGTCGGGTCCCAACGGGACGGTCGCGATGAACCTGAACAAGTCCGGGGCGATCGTCGTCGCGAAGGGCGGCACGCTGCGCGTCCGCGGCGACGTGGTCTACACGAGCGGTCCCGGGAACACGTCGCCCGCCGTCACCGTCGCGGGCGGCGGCACGTGGCGCTGGGACGCCTCGAAGGCCGCGGCGCCTACGGAGACGCGCTATCGCTTCATGCCCTCGGGAGACCACGCGTTCCGCGCGTTCGTCCTCGCGGGGACGGCCGACGCGCGCGCGACGCTCGATGCCGACCCGGCGGGAGGCTGCGGATACTTCACCCGAGGCGGCAAGAACTTCGGCGGCCCGTTCAAGTCCGCGTTCGGCGACGTCTCGCGCATCGGCGACGCCGAGACGCCCGGCTGGGACCTCGGCTGGTTCAGCCGCGGCCGCGCTCACGAGGTCGCGTGGGACGTGCGGAACACCGCGTTCGCCGGATGCGGAATGATCCGAATCACCGGGGTCATGGACGCGGACGGCACGTTCCGACACGCCGGGAACGTCCACAGCGCAACCGCGTCGAAGTCCGTGTTCTCCTCCATTCCGGCCGGCGGCGCGCCGGGCAAGGGCGTCCGTGAACTCGTCGGGAACGTCTTCGACGTGGCGACAACCGGGCAGACCATGGCCGACGGCTACACGATCACCGGCAACTATTTCGGAGGCGGGTTCAACGTCCTGTGGCAGTCGGACCCGTGGGCCAGGTGCGAGGGGAACCTCTACCGCATCTTCGACCAGTGGTGCTGGGTCTCGGGCAAGCGTCTCGCCGACTCGGTCGTCCTCCTCGACCGCGACTGGGTCAACCCGCACGTCATCTTCGGCACCAGCCGCTACCCCATCGACCTCGACGGGCTCATCCTGTCGCACGCGGGGACGAACAACGGGGACTCCGGGGAATGGGTCTTCGCCATGCCCGGCATCCGGCGCAGCATCTTCCTGCCGAACCTCTACGGCTATTCCAGCTGCGAGATGACCGCGACCGGCGGCGGCGGTCCGGGCAAGATCAAGTTCGTGTACGAGCACAACACGTGGTTCGGCGGACACGGCAAGCAGTGGAGCACGTGGCCCGGGTTCTCGGCGTTCCAGTATTCCGAGACCGGCAACAACAGTCCCGGCGACGTCGCATCGTTCCGGTCCAACATCCTGTGGAACCCGCAGCTGCCCGGCAGGGAGGCCGCGTTCGTCAAGATGTGCGACGTGCACAGCCTGCCGAAGGACCAGAAAGCGGGACCGCCCGTCGAGAACGTCGGCGATCCGAAAAACCTCGACTACAACGTCGGCTGGAACTGCCAGAAGGACGCCGACATCACCTTCCCCAACAAGGCGCACTATCGCAACTGGGGCAAGGGCTACATCGGCAACTGGTCGCGCACGCCCGGCGAGCACGACCTCGACGTCGACCCCGAGTTCGTCGATTACCGGCGCGACGTCCCGCTCTTCGCGACGAAATGTCTCGGCGTGAAACCCACGCGCGGGGAGTGGACCGCGACACCCGGGGAGCCCTACGTCGTCGGCGACACCGTGCTCCACGCGACGACGATCCTCTGGGGCCTGCCCGTGCTCTACCGCTACGTCGGCACGGGCGAAAACCCCGAACCCGGGCTCGGCACGCCCGCGAAGGGCGACGCCAACGCGTGGCGGAAAAGCTGGGAGTGGGCGAGTCTGCACGAGATCCGCGAGGGCGTGCGCACGCAGCGGAAGTTCGGCGACGACGACGTCATCCTGCACATGGTCAGGTGGATTCGCGCGGGCTATGCCCCGACCAACCCGAAGCTCAAGGGCGCCGCCCATGACGGCGGCGACATCGGCGCCGTGCCTTGGCAGTCCAGGAACAAGTGAACGAGAGGCCCATGCTCCCTTCTGATGATGGTGCTTCCGTCAGCGACTGTTGCCGGGCATACTGCAACCCATTTGTCCCCCGTGAGCTGCGACGGCCGACGTCTGGGCGGCGGTGATTGTGGACAGC
>DATKVD010000586.1:0-4661 GCA_035530235.1 Planctomycetota bacterium
TACCACCCGTCGTCGAAATCCGTCAGGTAGCACATCTTTCCTGGCGAGCCGTAGCGGAGGATCTTGCGGCAGCTCTCGTCGCCGTCGACGAACCGGCCCTTCGGGAACTCGATCGTGCAGTCGGTGGACAGAAAAGGCGGGCCGAACGCCGGGTGATGTCCCCAGAGGACGTCGAACGGCCCGGTGCCGAGGTTTGTCGCCTTCTCGTCGAACCGCACCCACGGGTCGGTCGCGTTGATCGTCAGCGTCTTCTCGAGGAGAAACGGCGACTGCACGGTGCGCACCCAGAGCTTCACCACCACCTCTTCGGGCGTGTCGGTGAGGATGGCGTATTTCCACGGCAGGGACGCCACCTCGCCGTGCATCGGGAGTTCCGCGCCGTGGAACTTGGCGGGCCCGGACCCGTGCGGGAAGAGTTCCTGCCACGCCCCCTCATAATAGGACCGGAAATTCCACGCGTTGCCCAGGAACGCCGGCTCCGTCTTGACCGAGCGGATGCCGTTCGCCGTCTTCCACATGAAGTCGGTGTCCTTGGCCTTGTCGAGGAACTCGACGACGTCCGAGCCCTTGTCCACCAGGATCGACACACGGATCCGCTCGTTCTCCAGGCACACCAGCCGCATGTCCTTGATGAAGAGGTCGTCGGTGACCCGTGCCCCCGAGATGCGGTTGTAGGCGAGCTTCATGGACTTCCTCCGCGGTAGAAATGGCGTCTCTCGGACACCAACTTACCAATCACGTGGCCTGCCCGCAAGTGGGAACATCCGTTTGAACGGGAAAGGTCGCAAAGGGCGCAAAGGACGGCACGAAAGGGGAGTGGAAACAGAGGCAGATGGGACGGGTCCCTAGTGGCTCCAAGCCTTCAGGTAGAGCGTCCCGTTCCCGTACTTCGCAAACGTCCAGTGACGACCTTCTTGGAGGACGTAGGTGTCCGCGACCCCCGGGGACGGATTCCACCAGTCGATCGGTGTCAGCGCCTCCCACGAAAGCCAGGTCAAGTCGTCGGTGTAGGTCCGCTGCGGGGTGTGAGGGGTCAGGCCGAGCTTGGCGCAGTAGCCTTGGAAATCCGATTCGGAGACCTTCGCCGTCATGTAATAGGCATAGTCGGGCGTCATGTCCACGTAGTGGTCCCTGACGTCGTCTGCGCCCCACGGCAGCGCCCGGCGGAGCGGAGACGTCGTCAGGCAGTGCCACGCATAGAGGAGTCCCCCCGCCATGATGCAGCACAGCATCACCACCAGGAGCAGCAGGATGACGCGTCGCTTCGTGACCCGTCGTTTGAGGGGTGCCATCTCGTCGGTCATGATTCCCCCTGCTTTCCGGCACCCGCCCTTCGCCGTGTAAGTCTATCAGCCGGGGGAGGGCCGTTCAACGCAAATGACGAATGACGAATTTTACCCGCCTCCGGCGGGGACGATTCAATGAGCGAAGTCCGAATGACGAAAACGCAAGTTGTTCCGATTTTGCCCGTTGCAGTCGCGGGCGGGCTTGCGTAGACTCGCCCGTCACGTTTCAACCGGCAAGCGAGAAAGGGATCGGATGAAGAGCGATGAGAAGACGGACGCCGAGGCGGAACTCGAGGCGATCCTGCGGGAGCGTGCGGCGGGGTTTCCGGGGTCCGAGACGTCGCCCTACGTCGAGGACGTCGATGCGGAACTCGCCCGCGTGTGCGACTGGCTCACGGACGAGCAGACCGCGGAGGGCCTCTGGCCGGAGGGGCGCATCAACCTGCGGTTCTATTCCGACGCGTATGCGGTGCGAGCGCTCCTGGCCGCCGCGCATCTCTTCGGCGAGACGCGCTACCTCGACGCGGCGTGCCGGTGGCTGCGCCACGTGGTGGGCGCCCAGCGCGCCGACGGCGGATGGTGGACCGGCTATGGCGTGGGCGACCACGACTGGGACTCTCCCGAAGCGGACCGCTCGGTGGTCTACGTGGCGGACGCCGGGGAGGTCTCACTGGCGCTCGTGAACGCGTATCACCAGCTTTGCGCGGCGGCCAAGACCCGGGCGCTCGCCGACGAGATCAAGACGTCGCTCCTTCGTTTCCGCAAGTTCACCGAGCTCTTCCGTCTGCGCTCGGGCGCCATGGGACTCGGCTACACCCGTCGCGATTTCTACGCCGGCCACGTCGCCCGCACGTTCATGCAGGCGCACCACCGCACCTATCCCTTCGCCACGGCGGCCACGGGCGTCAACTTCTACGCCGGGCTCTTCACCGTCACCGGTGAGGCGGCCGACTGGGAGCGTGCGATGCAGTCCCTGGACTGGTGTCTCGAAAACATGGGCTCCGCTTCGCGGCCCGGCGGCGCGGGAACCGTCGAGTCGAACGACGCACGCGACCTCATCGCACTCCACCGCGTGGGCGACTGGGCGTTCGACTGCTCGCCGGCGCCGCGCGACGAGGCCCACGCCGAGCGCGACGGCACCCCCGAACCGCGGTATGCCGACAGTGAACGTCAGAAACTCTACGCCACCTGGAAATACATGATGCACCTCGTCGCCGACGGCCAGTCGGGTCTCGGCGAGTGGCCCGTCCTCCGCGGCGGCAGCCCCGTCGTCTGCTACGACGGACAGCTTCGGCACCGGCTCTACTTCCTCTATTCCCTCACGAGTTACCTTCAGAACGCCGGTCCGCGCCCGGGCGAGGACGACCGTCTCGTCGAGGCGCGCGACCGGCAGCTCTGGCTCTGCGCCGACGCGGACATTCTCCGCGACCACTACGGCGTCGGCATGCCGGGCGTGCACGTCATGACGTCGGGACTGTGGGGGATGACCCTCGCCGAACTCATCGTCCCCGGCATCACGCTCCCGAGCGGCATCCGCCGCACGGCGGGCGACACGCGCTGACCGCCGCCCAAAAAACTATGTTCAACATAGTTTTTCTGCCGAGAATCAGCCGGAAAACGGGGGTTTGGGGCACAATTCGGGGTGCGGGGTCACGAGAAAAAACTATGTTGAACATAGTTTTTCCATCCGCCCTGAGCCGCGCGTCCCACCAAACAACTCCGTTTGCCGGGGTCGAATCGCGCCTCGGGGCCTCCCCGCCGATACGTCGGTCACCCTCATGCCCTGAGGTGGCGTGAACGCCGGCCCGCCCCTTTCTCGGTCCGGCGAAAACGTTCACAAGCGCTGGATTTTCCATGCGAACCCCCTACAATTCGGACGAGGAAGCCGTGAAGAAAAAGGGTCTGACCCCTTTTTCGGTGGGAAGGGGGGTGTGATGGCGGGTCGGAGAGGCGTAACGGCTCTGGGAGTGTGTGTGGCTGCGCTGTTGGTGTTGGTTTCGGGGGTTCGCTCGGCGGACGTTGTGCCGGACGTGGACAAGGTGGAAGGGATCGGCGGGCTGAAGGGGCCGCCGGGGGCACGCGAGTTGCTCGGGAAAAACGGCTTCGTCGTCGTCCCGCGATACTACCACCAGATCTTCTCGCCCTACATCCAGGAGGGCCTGCCGGCGTTCGTGACCACCGATTCGGTGCACCGGACGTTCCACGTCATCTTCGAGGAGCAGATCAAGACGCTCGAGACGCACTACGCGGCCGAGGTGTCGGCGCTGACGAAAGGGATGCTCGGGGCGCTGGAGCGGATGCCGGCGTCGCCCGAGAGGCGCCGGGCGCGGGCCTATTTCTCCGTCGCCGCGAAGCTCTTAGACGACGGGTTCGAGCCGCCCGAGGCGGTCCGCGCGACGGTCGAGAAGGAAGTCGCCGCCATCCACGCCGCCGCTAGCGTCGCCAAATCCGCCGTCTTCCCCGACTACCCGCTCGGCATCGACTACTCCCAGTTCAAGCCGCGCGGGTTCTACACGCAGTCGGAGACGCTCAAGCGCTACTTCCGTGCGATGAGCTGGTACGGCAACACCGCGTTCCGGCTCGTCTCCGACGACGAGACCCGCGCCGCGATGATCATTGCCGACCTCTTTCTGCTGAATGAGGATCTGCGCAAGAAGTGGCAGGAGATCGACCGGATGTACCTGCGTCTGATCGCCCCGGCGGACGACCTGACGCCCATCGAGTACGCGGAGGTGCTGCGGGTGACGCCGAGGCATGGCGGACCGGCGGGGGAGGTGCTTGCGGCCAAGGCGGCCCAGGTTGTTGCAGCGTTCAAGCAGCGCGCACTCGAGCTGCGCGACCCGAAGATCAATTCGATGGTCATCCCGCCCGCGCTCCAGCGTCAGTGGCTTCGGCTCACCAAGGGGATGCGTTTCTTCGGCAAGCGCTACCTCCCGGACAGCGAGGTCTTCATGACGTTGACGTGGCTGAAGGTGCCGGGTCGGATGATCCCGTCGGGTCTGGACGTGCTGGCGGCGAACGGGTGCGGCCGCGCCGAGGAGCTGCTGCGGGCCGACGGCACGCTCGCGAAACCGGGGTACGCCGAAGGGCTGGCGAAATCGCGTGACGTGCTCGCGGCGCTCAAGGCCGCCGACGACCCGTCGCATTACACCCGCTTCCTCGCCCTCACCGAGACGCTCTGGCAGACGCCGGCACAGGCCGCCCCCGCCTTCATGAAGACAAAGGCCTACGAAGACAAGAGCCTGACGACGGCGCTCGCCGCCTGGGCCTCCGAGCGGCACACCTGGCAGCTCCAGGCCAAGCAGAGCGTCCTTTACGCCTGTGAAACCGGCCAGGAGCCGGTCGGATACGTCGAGCCCAACCTCCCGTTCTTCG
>DATKVD010000587.1:0-9235 GCA_035530235.1 Planctomycetota bacterium
TTCAAAGACATTCTGAATCTCGCGCTGGCGGAAGCAGATGGGGACCGGGCGTTCGACGACCTGGTGAGCCGGTGGATGATCGACCGCTGGTTCACGTTCACCGGGATGCTGAAGAGCTGCGAGTATTCCGCCGGGAAGATGCGGGAGTACGGGTTCGACGAGGCACGGGTGGAGAAGTTTCCCGCCGACGGGAAGACGACGTACGGCACCTGGCGGATGCCCTACGCGTGGGACGCGACCGATGCGAAGCTCACCGTCGTCTCGCCCGAAAGCGACGCGGGAAAGGTGCTGGCGCACTACAGGTCGCTCCCGTGCTCGCTGGCGATGTGGAGTGCGCCGACGCCGAAGAAGGGCGTCGAGGGAGAGGTCGTCGCGCTCGAGAAGGGCAGCTCGGACGCCGACTACAAGGGACTCAACGTCCGTGGGAAGTTCATCCTGACGAACCTGCGCGGGTCCTCGGTGCGGAACCAGGCCATCAGGCGCGGCGCCCTCGCCGTCATCAGCGACACCTGCCGATGGCCCTTCGAGATGCCCGACGCCGTCGACTGGATGAACGCCTGGAGCGAGGACCCCTCGGGCTGGGGACTCACGAAGGGGGAAAAGAACATCCCGGGCTTTCAGATCTCTCACCGGCAGGGCCAGGCGCTCCGGCGTCTCATCCGCGCGAAGGGTCCGGTGCGGCTCAAGGCCGTCGTCGATGCGAAGGTCTACGCGGGCGTGATGCCCGTGGCGACCGGGGCCGTCCGGGGACGGACCACCGAAGAGGTCATCACACTGGGGCACGGGGCCGAGCAGGGGGCCAACGACAACGCCTCGGGCTGTGCGTGCATGCTCGAGGGACTGCGGGTCATCAGGGCGCTGATCGCCGCCGGGAAGCTCAGGAAACCGAAGCGCGGCATCCGCCTGCTCATCACGTGGGAGATCTACGCGACCTTGGCGTTCGTCCAGGCACACCGCAGGCGCTTCGACCGCACCGTCGCCGGGCTCTGCATGGACATGGTCGGCGAGAAGCAGTCGGTGGTGAGTGCGCCGCTGGGCGTCCACAAGAGCTGCGCCTCGAACGCCGCCTACACCGACACCTTCATGAGACTGCTCGCGGAGGAGCTCTGGACGAAACGCTGGCCTTTCTACCGCTGGGCCGTCGCGGACTTCGGCCTCACCGACTGCGTCATCGCCGACCCGTCCATCGGCGTCCCGACGACCTACCTGGGCCAGGGCGGTGGCGGCGACCACAACTGGCACACCAACGAAGACACCCCGGACAAGGTGGACCCGAAGGCCCTGAAATACCTGTCGGCGTTCGCGGCGACGTTCCTCTATTTCCTGGCGGACGCCGGGGAGAAAGAGGCGGCGTGGCTGGCGGAAGCGGCGGGCTCCGAGGGTCGCCGGGAGCTGGCCTCGGCCGCCTTCACCGGTGCCGCCAGGCTCCTCGACGCGAAGAGCCGTGATGGTCTCCTCGCCGCACTCAGCGCCGCCGAGACCCGGTTCCGCTACCTGGCCGACGTCGGACGGATGTCCGTTGACTCCGCCGCACGTCTCGCACCCGGCAGCAAACGGGTGAGACGCGCCCTCGACGAGAACGTGACCATGGTCGAGGACGCGATGATCGCCGAAACCGAACACATCAGGGAACTCGCCGAGGAGACCGCGACGACCGAAGGCTGGTCGCTCCCGTGGGCGCCCGAAGAGACCCCGTCGGCGGAGATGAAGCGGGCCCGGAAGATGATCGTCCGTCGGCGCCGCTTCGGTCCCCTGGCTTTCGACGGCGTCCCGCTCTCGAAGCGCAAGGGCCTCGACGACGGCCGATGGGGAGGCCCGCTCATGAGCACGCTCATGTGGTGCGACGGCCGACGCACGCTCGCGGAAGCCATGCGGCTCGCCTCGGGCGAACTCGGCCGGACGGTCACCGGCATCGTCCCGCAGATCAAGAAGTGCGAGAAACTCGGACTGGTGACGGTCCGGAAGGCGTAGACAATGTCATTCTGACCCCGACTTGTCGGGGGAAGAATCTGGCCTGGCACACAAGAGAGAGTCGAGCAGGGCCGGAGCGAAACCCGGATGACGAGGCCAGATCCTTCGTCCCGACATCTCGGGACTCAGGATGACGACCTCCCCCAAAACATCCGCAACTCTCCAACCGCATCGAGTTCGAGGTGACGGAGGAGATGCTCGAGGCGCCGCCGGAGACGAAAGACCGCTGATGCGGGCCGGTCACTCCATCTTGAGCTTTCCGAACGCCTCGTAGTTGTGCTCGTCGTCTCCGGTGTCGGACCAGCGTTGAGGCTCCGCCCGGCCGAGACGGTTGCGACAGAAGTTGGCGGTCCACGTCTGCCCCTTGGGCGAGCCGACGACCCCCAGGTCCGCAAGCGGAATCGAGAACTCGGCCGACCAGCCGTCGGCCGTCTTCTTCACCTTCACGACGGCCTTCGAGTCCCAGTTGCGGTCTTTCCCCTGACCGTCGTAGAGGACCCCGTTCGTGTTGACGATGAACTGGAAGTAGGTCTTCTCCCCGGCGGTCGGGTCGAGGAAGACCTCGTCCGAGTCGTCGTCCCAGACGCTTCCGTCGCGCTCGGTGACGTCGGCGATGACGTTCGTCATCTCGGGTTCGGGGTTGTGGAGGGCCACGTAGAGGTTCTTGTCGTCGTAACAGACGAAAACACCGGGATGCGGATCGGCGGCGCCGCCGGTGTCGGGGTCGATCCAGACGCCCGCGATCCGGGCGGCCTTCCAGCAGGCGTCACCGAGATCGCCGTCGATGGCGGGAGCGGCGGCACACCGTTTCACGACGGCGACGGGAGGGGCGCCGGGCTCTGAAGGCGCCGGAGGCGTGACCTCCGGCGGGGGCGCCGGCTTCGAATCACAGCCGGGAACGCACAGACCGAGAGCTGCCGCCAACACGAGCACCACCACAGCGGTTCTGCCACGCTCAGCCATTGCCTTTCCCCTTTCCATGAAACCACGGCTGGACAAGCCAGCCGTGGCACATTTCACTCAAACAATGCGAAGAGCACTTCGGCCATGAGTTCGTGACCGCGGGGATTCGGGTGGGCGTCGTCGGGGATGAGTTCCCCGAGCGACACCTCGCCCCGCACCATGAAGCAGGCCCGCGGGTCGGCCAGCGCCAGTCCGTGCTCCTTCGCGTACTCGCGGACGTATTCGGCGAACGGCTCGCCCTTGGCGACGCCGAACTGGATCGGCGTCGGGACCCAGCAGATCACCTCGATCCCCTCCGCACACAACTTCTCCACGATCTTCGTCCAGTGCTCCTTGAAGCGCGGGAAATTGGAATAGATGGTGTCGCCGGCCGAGACCGCCATGATCACGAGGTCGGGCTTGTGGTCGAGCACTTCCTTCTGGATGTTCGGCCAGGCCTGGTGGGTCTGGTAGCCGCCCTTCGCCACTTTGATGCGCGTGATCGCGTCGGTGCCGTACTTCTTCTTCAGCTTCTCGACGAAGATCGAATGGTAGACCGCTTTTTCCTGTGCCTCGGCGCTGCCGACGGTCCAGAGCTGTGCCCCGTTGGTGATGGAATCGCCCCACGCAACGAGGGTCACCGGCTGCTTTGCCGCAAGCTTGGCCTTGGTTTTCGTGAGCCGGTCGCCGCGGGCGACGTATTTCCTGAAGTCGGGCCCGCGTTCGAGCATCTCAATCGCAACCGCCTTCTCCTTCACGTTCGCCGCCTTGTCGGCCGCGTCCAGGTCGGCGAAGCGCTTCGCGAACCCGGGTCGGTCAACGACATACGACGCCGGACGCTTCGAATCGGCACTCAGCGTGAACGCGAGCTGGCCGACGTTCGCCGCGTCGGGCGCCGGGGTGAAATCGGACCACTTCAGGTCCACGCGGCGCCACACCTTGTCCGCCAGGGGAAACGTTGCCGTCGGACCGCTCGAATACCCCAGGACCACCGCCCCCTTCCCGTCGGAACCGTCGCCTTTCACCCACAGACTCACACCTTCGTAGTCGGACCAGTTCTTGCCGTCCTTCCGGTTGAGTTCACGGAAGATGACTCCGGGTGCGCCGGTCACGTCCGGGAAGGTGAGCTTGAGCGCATAGCCGGTGACGACCCCCTGTTCGATGACCTTCATCTCGATGCGGTGGGGCGTCGGACGCTCCATGTAGTAGAACAGGTACCCCGGGTACTTCTGCCATCCCCAGAGCGGCTTGAAGTTGTCCTGTGCCTCGGCCGGATGGGGCCAGGCGGCAAGGAGCGCACAAAGCAGTACAGCGGCAAGCACTCGGTTCCTCGTGGTCATGGTCTGGTCCTTTCGTGTCCTGGGGCATCCTGACGGGTCATCGCAGGCGTCGGACCTCCCATCGGGAATGCGTCTCGAGGATGAAGAGTTCCGCAGGGAAGGTATGGAACGTGCGGACGTTCAGGGACCTGGCCTGCGGCAGGAACCCCACCGCGGTCACCGTGGGGAGTTCGGTGTCGCCGTCGAAGACGTGATAGACGCCGTTGGCGACCACCGCGTGCTTGATGTCCCGGAGTTTCTTCCGGAACCCCTCACGGTCGTACCGTCGGTAGTCGAACCGTGCGTCGTAGGCGACGCCGTCGTCGTACCGGAAGCTCTTCTGCGGGTTGTGGGTGAAGGAGAAGCCGCCGATCTTGTGCTGAACCGGAAGCTCACGGTCGGCGTCGGCGACGACCTCCGTGAGGACACGTCTGCCCGCACGGAACGTCACCACGTGGGAGGAGCCGATGATCCAGAAGTGCGCCGTGTAGAAGTCACGGAAAATCTCACGCTCCACGTAGATGTTGAACAGCTCCGGGTGCAGACTCCGTCCGTAGAGGGTGAACGTCTGCTCGTGTGCTTTCCTGGAGGTGTATTCGACGGCCATGACCCCACCACTCGCGCCCTGAAAACCGGCCCCGACAGCCCGGGTTGACGCCGGACGATGATACCCGAATGGAGGCCGATTTCAAGACGTTTCCGCCCGCCGCCGCGGTATAGCGGGCGAATCCCCCGGCGGCCCCGGAGGCATTTTCCGCTGTTTTTCGGTTAATTCCGTTTTTTGTTTGCATCGGGGGGCCACCTCCATTAATCATAAGGGCGCGGCGGGTCCGATTGCGGAGGCTTCCGGTCCTCATTTGCCGAACCCGGGGGGCCCGGTTGGACGCCGTTTGACGGATAAGGCGTCGGACGGAAACGTTCGGTCTCCTGTTGAGAGAACAGGCAGCGTCTTTTGCGGAGCAACCCGTATCAGGAAAGGAGGGAGCATATGGTGAGCAATCGTGTGTTAATGGGGCTTGCGGTTGTCCTGGCGGTATCGTTCCCGGTGGCGGCGGCGGAGCCCGTGACGGCGTCGGCGGGAAAGGCGGCACCCCTGCCTTTCAACACCATTGAGGGTGTGCCGGGGGCGCCGATCACACCCATGGCCTACCTGGCCAACCCCGGCCCGGCAGGCACGCGCGTCGGCATGCCGACCGTCTCGTGGACCGGACTCATCCTCGGCAGCAAGAGCATGTCCACCCTGGCCGTCAATGAGACGTTCTTCCGTCGCATCGAGGTCGGGTATGCCTACAGCTACTTCTGGCTCGGCTCACTGCCCAACGACGTGAGGAAGATGGGACTCCCGGACATCCGTGACCAGGTCGAGCTGCACAACCTCAACCTGCGCGGACTGGTCATCGAGGAGGACAGTTACGGCATGCCGCTGCCGGCGGTCACGCTCGGGGTGCACTTCAAGCACAACAGTGGCATCCGGCAGATCGACCGGGCCCTCATGGGCACGCTGGGGATGTTCGGCTACGAAAGGGCCAGTGGCTTCGACTTCACACTCACGGCCACCAAGACGTTCCCGGAACTCGTGCTCGGCAAGCCGCTCATCGTGACGGCGGGACTCCGCAACAGCGAGGCGGCACAGATCGGGTACCTGGGTTTTGGTGACAATCGTCACACGACGTTCGAAGGAAGTCTCGGCGTCATGCCGCTCGAGAAGCTGCTCCTCGCCTATGAGTACCGTCAGAAGAAGAACCCGTATCACAAGATTCCGGGTCTGATCGGCAGGGAGGACGACTGGCACGCCCTCTCGGCCAGCTACATTATGAGCGATCGTGTAACGATCACCGGTGTCCTGGGCTGGTTCGGCAATATTGCCAACAGCAACGCGGACCCGGGTGCCGGACTCCAGGTCAAGTACGAGTTCTGATCCGCGATCCAGGTCGTCAACCGTAAACCGGCGGCGGTCCCGATCCTTCGGGGCCGCCGCTCTTTTGTGGCGAACCGCGCCGTCCCCCCCCAACGGACCCCGGCGTTTCTTTCCCTTGACTTGATCGGCGTCGCCTGCTATCGTTTTCGCGGGTATTGACGCGTTCTGCGAGGGCAGCGTCGTGAAACTCATCGTCGAGCCGTCCAGTCTGACCGGCGAGGTCCTCATTCCCGCGTCGAAGTCGCACACGATGCGGGCGCTGGTGATCGCCGCACTGGCCGACGGGGTCAGTGAGATCACGAACCCGCTGGATTCCCTGGACACGCGTGCGTGCGTCGCGGGCTGCCGGGCACTCGGGGCCGACGTCGCCGCCGACGCGGTGTGGCAGGTGACGGGCGTGGGCGGGAAGGTGCGCACGCCCGAGAACGTCATCGACGTTCAGAACTCCGGGACGACGCTGCGGTTTCTGCTGTCGGCGGCGGCGCATGCCGAGGGGACGACGGTCTTCACGGGCGACGCGTCCATCCGGAAGCGCCCGGCCGGACCGCTCCTCGAGGCACTCACCCACCTCGGGGCCGAGGCCTTCAGCACGCGCGGCAACGGGTGCGCGCCTTTCGTCGTGCGGGGGCCCTTGAAAGGCGGAAAGACCAGGCTCGCCGCCGTCAGCTCACAGTTCCTCTCGAGCCTGCTGCTCTCCTGTCCCCTGGCGCCCGACGACACGCGCATCGACGTGACCGAGCTCAACGAGGCCCCCTACGTCCGCATGACGCTCGACTGGCTGAACCGACGGGGCATCGCATATGAAGCGGAAGAGCTGACGCGGTTCCGGATCCCGGGCGGACAGGGCTACCACGGGTTCAGTCGGCAGATCCCGGGGGACTTTTCGAGTGCGACGTTCTTTGCGGCGGCGGCGGCGGTGACCCCGGATGCCGACCTCACGCTCCTCGGGCTCGACATGGACGACCAGCAGGGCGACAAGGAGGTCGTTCGGATGCTCGAGCAGATGGGGGCGGCGGTGGTGGTGAGTGCGAACGAGATCCGCATCCGGCCGGGGACCCTGAAAGGCGCCGAGTTCGACCTGAACGCCACCCCCGATGCCCTCCCGGCGATGGCGGTTGTCGGGGCCCTAGCCGACGGCGAGACACGCCTCGTCAACGTCCCGCAGGCACGACTCAAGGAAACCGACCGCATCGCCGTCATGGCGGCGGAGCTTGCGAAGATGGGGGCGAAGGTCGAGGAACTCGCGGACGGACTGGTCGTCCGGGGCGGTGGACTCAAGGGCGCACACGTCAGTGGACACGACGACCACCGCATCGTCATGGCGCTCGCCGTCGCCGGACTCGCCGCCGAAGGGAAGACCGTCATCGATACCGCCGAATCGGCCGCCGTCACGTTCCCGAATTTCGTCGAACTGATGACGAGCCTCGGCGCAAACATGCGAACCGAAGCGTAGGAGGACAGGCATTCTTGCCTGTCCGTGATCGATTCAGACCGGCAGACAGGAATGTCTGCCCTCCTTCGAGGAATCGAACATGTTCGGATGTCACATCGGCAAACTGTGCCAGCTGACGATGGCCGGGGGGTCGTACCAGGAAGGGCTGACCGCCGTCCTCCAGGGCATCCCGCCCGGGATGCTGCTCACCGAGCAGGAGATCTACGGCGACATGCTGCTCCGGAAGCCGGGGGCGGACGAGCTGTCCTCCCCGCGCAAGGAGCCGGACCTGCCCGTCCTCTACACCGGGCTCAACTCCGCCGACACCATCGAGGACGCCGGCAACAAAAACCACACCAACGGCACCCCCGTCACCCTCCTCATCCCCAACCTCGACCGGCACTTCATCCACATCAAGCAGTACCAGGACACCAACCGCACCCCGCGGCCGGGACACGCCTCCTACGCCTCATTTCTGAAGTACGGTCCCGACGACGACGCCATCGGGGCGGGGATTTTCAGTGGACGGTACACCTCGGCGATCGTGTCGGCGGGCAGCGTGGCCAAGAAGGTGCTCGCACGATGCGGCATCCGCGTGTTCGCCTGCGTGAAGGAGATCGCCGGCGTGGCCGCCGGCACGATCGACCACGTCCGTGCGCTCGAACTCACCGGCGCCTACAAGCGCATGCGCTGCGACCTCGACCCCTTCTACCAGGAGATCTACGTCAAGGGCCGCATCACCATGGACATGCGGTTTCTGGAGAAGATGAAGGTCCTGGCGGAGATCGAGCAGGAGATCGACGCGATCCGCGCCAAGGCCCCGAAGATGAGCGCGAAGGAGGTGCGCTCGAAGTACGGCGTGCACCACGTCGTGAATTGTCCCGACGTGGAGGCGGCCGAAGCGATGCTGGAGGCGTGCAACCGCATCTCGGCCGGCGGCGATTCCGCCGGCGGCGTCGTCGAGGTGGTCGCGCTCGGCGTGCCCACCGGACTGGGGGAGCCCGTCTTCGACAAGCTCGACGGACAGCTCGGCCGCATGCTCGGCATCGGCGCCGTCAAGGGCGTCGAGGTGGGCGCCGGATTCGCCGTCAGGGACATGACCGGCAGTCAGTCGAACGACCCCATGCACGCCGAGGACGGCAAGGTGGTGTTCGATTCCAACAACGCCGGGGGCATCACCGGGGGACTCGCCACCGGACAGCCGATCGTCGTGCGGCTCACCGTCAAGCCCACGCCGACCATCGACAAGCCCCAGAAGACCATCGACAAGTACACGCTCGAGAACAAGGCGCTCGCCGCCATCACGCGTCGCGACCCCACCATCGTTGCTCGCATCTGGCCCGTCGCCGAGGCCTTCACCGCGCTCGTCCTCCTCGACAACCTCATCGCGCACTACGGCTACCAGGCCCTGCGGAAGGAAGTGGAAGAGGGCCCCCCCGAAGCGTGAGAGACGGACCGGAGGGCGGGCCCGCCTGCGCCTGAGCGGTCCCGTCCATGAACTCTTGCAGGCTTCAGACCCCGTGCCACGGCCCCGACCTGCCCGGGCCGCGGTACAGTCAGAGGCGTTTCTGCTTCGGCGGTTCCCGAGTCAGTGACCCGGCGTCTCAGCGCCTGTGAAGAGGACCACCTCACCCGCCTTCGCCCGGAGCCTAC
>DATKVD010000588.1:0-6536 GCA_035530235.1 Planctomycetota bacterium
AGCTTGTAGAAGGTGAGTCCGTCCTTGCCGTTGGAGATGGCCATCCGGTCGCCGAGGATGGTGGGGGTGGGGCCGTCGGCCGCCTTGACCGACCAGACGATGTTCCCGGTCTTCGGCTCGACGCAGAAGACCTTTCCGGCCCCGACGATGACGGCGTATTTCTTTCCACCGCTCTCCCAGGGGACGGCCGAGCCGTATTCGCTGCGGATCTTCCGTTCCTTCCAGAGGGTTTCACCGGTCTGGGCGTCGAATCCGGCGGCCTGGGCGGCCGACTGTGCCACCGCCACACCGTCGACGACGAGCACGGAGGAGGACCGGTTGTGCGTGTTGCCGCGTCGACCGATCTCTTCACTCTTCCACAGCTTCTCACCGGTCTGTGCGTCCAGACAGCACACCGCCGCTTCCGAATTCAGGACGTAGCACTTGCCGTTCACGACCGTGGGCGTGGACGACGCCGGATACCACATCCACCAGCTGTCCAGCTCGGTCTTCCAGATCGTCTTGCCCGTGGCGACGTCGAGACAGTGGACGAAGTCACGTGAGACGTCCTTCTGCGTGACGAGCCAGGAGCGGATCCCCTTGTGATGTTCTTCGGGGATCTGGTTCTCCTTGAGCCAGGCCTCGAAGGCGTCCTGGTTGGGGAACGGTTTGTCGCGGACGGTGTTGAGCTTGGCGAGGACGTCGAGGGGGAGGGCGCTCTCCCCGGCACGCAGACGTGCCTGTGCCGTGCCACGGTACCGCTTCTGCTCCTCCGGGACGTTCGCCGTCAGCCAGGTGTTGATCCAGTTCTCGATCTCCTTGCGGTCCTTGAGTCCCTTTCGCTCGTCGGAGACCCGGGCCTTCTCGATTTCGGCGGAAAGCTCCTCGGGGATCCCCTGGGCGTATCCCGCACTGTTGACGCGATGTCCCGGGAGGGTCCGCTCCTCGATCGGCTCCTTGAAGCGGGCATAGGCGAAGGCGTAGGCCCGACCGCCCGCCACCGTCACCGACCCGTGGCCCACATGCTGCTTCTCGTAGAGCGGCTCGGTTTCCCACACCTTCTTCGGCCCGCCCTCGGCGAAGGCCTCCACCAGGGGCGGCGAGGCGGCGACGCCGTTGAAGGTGGGGCCTCGCCAGTACGGCCAGTCGGCCGACACCGTCTCACCCGCACCCCACAGCAAAACGCCGCAGCACAACGTCACCACCGTCGACAACCGTCTTCCGTCCATGACTTCCTCCCAAGCTGGTGTTGCGGTCACGTGTCCCTATTTCCGCAGGTCGCAGCAGACGACGCTGTTCTTCTTCCTGAGGTAGATCTTCCCGTCGGCGAAGCCGACCGACGAGTGGGTCCGCAGGGCCATCTTCGCCCGGCCGAGTTCGGTGTATTTCCCGGGCGTCGCCTTGATGAGATGGAGCGTGTCACGGCCGACGAGGAGGATCTTTCCGTCGGCGACGGTGGCCGAGGAGAACTCGAAGGGCCCGACCTCTTCGTCCCACGAGACGCGTCCCGTGGCGACCTCGACGCACACGGCACGGCTCGGGTGCTTGTTGTCGAACGCCTGACCGAAGACATAGACGTGTCCGTCGTGAATCGTCGGGGTGGTGAACTGGTCCATGAACTTCACCTGCCACATCCGTCTGGGGGCGGCCGGGTCGAGCGTGTAGAGCGTGACGGTCTCGCCGCTCTTGACCGCCATGACGTTCCCGACGATCACGGGGGAAGCCCCGTTGCCGCCCGAGACCCTCTCCCACAGGTTCTTCCCCGTCTTCGGCTCGTAGCAGTGCGCCCGTCCGGCCAGCATCACCGCGCAGGTCTTGCCGTCCGTCTTCCACGGCACCGCCGAACCGCATTCCGTCCTCGCCTGCGCGTCCCGCCAGAGTGTCTTCCCCGTGCGGGCATCCAGACCTACCGCGTTCACCGAGGTCACCACCACCACGACCCCGTCCACCACCAGCGGGGACGACGACCGGTTGTGCTTGTTGCCCTCCTTGCCGATGAACTCACTCTTCCAGATCTCCTGGCCCGTCTTCGCATCCAGACAATAGACGTGGGCCTCACTGCTCAGGATGTAGCACCTGCCATCGGCGATCGTCGGACTGCACGACGCCGACCACCCCATGTACCACGAGGGCAGTTCCGTCTTCCAGAGGGTCTTCCCGGTGGAGGCGTCGAAGCAGAAGACGAAGTCCTTGGAAAGCTGCTTCCACGGACGGTTCTGCACGTATCGAGGGTGGACGTAGGCGTAGGCGCGTCCGTCCGAGACGGTGACCGAGCCGGCACCCACCTCCGTGGCGCCCTCGTAGAGGGTTTCACTCTCCCACACCTTCTTCGGTCCGTCCGGACCGAACGCATCCACCAGGGGCGGGGAATTCGGCGCCAGACCGTTATAGGTGGGCCCGCGCCAGTGCGGCCAGTCCTCCGCCCAGGCCGCGGCGCTCACCAGCACCGCACCCGCCGCGACAAGACACACGAAAGCCTTCACAGACACCCCCACAACCCCCGGAGAAGGGCTTTGCGGCACGGAAATCGCGTAAGCCGGTGTTACGCACCTATTAGTGGCAAGAGTGCGGGGATACTATCACGGGAAACCGGGGGGGCAAGGGATTTCCGGGAAGGCACAGAGCCCCCCCCGTGCCCCCGGCGGGGCGAACACCCTAAGTCAAGTGAGATAAAGAGGATACGACAATCCGTCTGGCCGGTTATTCCGTCGCGTGGGCCTTCCGGCGTGAGGGCAGAATCCGCCAGCCCGCCACCGGGAACGCGAGCGTGTCCTGCCGGGAGAGGAAAATTTCGACGTCCGGTCGCTGAGACGCTGCGTTACGACCTTCAGGCCCTCGAGAGACGTTGGTGTCTGATTCACGGCTCAATGATAACGGTCGTGCCCTCCCGGATGAGGGCGTACAGATCCCGCATGTCGCCGTTGTCAAGGGCAACGCAGCCCCGGGTCCAGTCCCAGGCGGTGCCGCCTCCGTGGAAGCCCATTTCGCCGCCGAGACGGGTATACCAGGGCGGGGTCCCGCGCTGGGCGATGGCCTGCACGATGGCGTCGTGCTCCTCGCGCGTGATGAGGCCGTCCCTGATCCCACGGGCCGCGTCTTCCTCGTTGGGATAGCTGATCCCCATGAAGAGGTAGAACTTGCTCTTGGGGTTCTTCTCGCAGACGTAGAACGTCCCCAGGGGGGTCCGGCCGTCGCCTTCGCGCTGCTTGTCCCCCTCGGGTTCGGACCCGAGGACCATTGGGAAGGACCGAATCTGCGTGTGGCCGCGGAAGACGAGCAGCCGACGCCTGCTTTTTCTGACGACGACCCGCAGTTCGTCCGGCCCCCCGGGCGGGGCAGGGGAGGGCTCCGTGGGTGCCTCGACGCTTTCGGCGCCCGGGGCGGACGGGGGAGCATCGGAAGAGAAGAGCCCGGAGAGCGCGACGCCGACCACGGCAAGGACGACGACCACGCAGAGGACGACGACGCCCCTTATGATCCGACGTCGCAACCGTCGCGACGGGTCCGGCCCAGCTCCGTTACCCATGGCAGGCCTCCGCTCGCCGTGGTCAATTTGCCTTTCCTTCGATGGCCGGGACGATCCGGAAGCGGACGACCAGCACACAGACGTAGAGCAGGATCGCCAGGTAGGAGACCTGCATCCAGAGAGCGGTGCGGTCGACGTCCACGATGGCGAGCGGGTAAAGGACGGCCAGTGCGATGAAGGAAAGCGTGTCCTGCCACGAGAGCATCGGCGAGGACTTGTCCCGGAGCCGGAGGTAGGCCACAAGGGCGCTCAGCACGACGAAGGAGATAAGGAATGAGAGGGAGAAATACGGGATGACGTCGGCGAGCCGGCCCATGAAGGTGTAGAGCAGGTAATAGCCCGCCGACATCAGGCCGATCACCGTCAGGGCGACCGGGCGGGCGACGATGATCCTCGGCACGACGAGCAGCACGACCAGCAGGATCAGTCCGACCGGGGCCTGGTTCAGCAGCCGCGCGACGTGGTAATTCGGCTGCTTCGGCTCCGGGAGCTTGATGCCGACGTCGTAGGAGGTGAGGGCGTTGTCCAGGGTCCAGGTGAGCTTGTAGGGCATGCCGGTGATCTCGTCGAGCTTCTGGTCGGGGGGCATGGACCCGATGCACCAGTCCATTTCCTTCGGCGAGATGTTGTTGATGGTGGCGGTGACGAGGTAGTGGCCGGTCCGGGTCATGCGGCGGGGGATGTAACGGAGGTAGTCCAGTCCCCGGCCTTCGTAGGAGATGAGCACGAGGGACTTCTGTCCCGGCGCCATGAGGGTGGTCCAGCGGATGCCCTGCTCGCTGGTGGATGCGCCCTCGGCAACGCTCTTGCCGTCGACCAGGACCGTCACCTGGTTGAAGTTTCCCGTCTTGGCGGGCAGCGGGAAGTGCAGGTGTGCGGTGACGGGCTTGTCGGAGCGGTTGACCACGGTGAATTGAAGCTTCCAGGAGTCCCGGTAGCCGGCGTAGTTCGCTCCCCCCAGCTTGCGCTCGTCGGCGGTCAGGACGACCTGGACGTCGGCTTCCTCGATGGCTTTCTGCGCGACGGCGACGTCCTTCTCCTCCTCGCGGACGCTGATGACCTTGGGCAGCACGCCCTGGACCGCCTGCACGGGGACGTTCTCATCCTTCCAGAAGGAGTCGCTGGTGATGGTGCTCTTCTGCTTGTCGTCGCCGGGGATCAGGAGTTGGCGCGTGACCCAAGTCCTTTCTGTAGTAAAGGTTACGGCGAGCTCCTTCTGCTGGTGCGGGTACCCCCATTTCATGAGCACGGCGGAGCGGTTGGCTTCGGTGAGGTTCCCGTGCTTGAACTCGAACATCTGGGCCTGGAAGACCATGGCGACGATGATGAGCCGGGCGAGGAGGAGAACGATCAGGAGCTTGACGAAAGCGGTGGGGATGGCGACGAGGGCCGAGCCCCAGCCCCCACCCTCGCGCCGGGCCCGGCAGGCCGCACGGAAGCCGGAGCTGCTCCAGGCCACAAGTGCAATAATGACAACGGGCACGGCGAATGTCAGCACCGTCCGGTAGAGCCCCGAGCCGAAGAACGTCCGCAGCACCGTCATGAACGTCTCGTACATGATTCCCCCCCCCCTCCCATCGACCTAGAGGACATACGTGAACGCATTATGGGCCACCGACGCGTCAATGCAAGACGAAACAGGGTCGCCCCGGAAATGCACGAACAGGGTGTGACGGATGAAAGACCTGGAACCCCCTCGTTGTAATTCTCGGTCCGCACCGTATAATGCTTGAGGAATCTTTCGACACGGGACGACGTCGTGCGGGGTTGCCAGGCCGGGGATCGACGTAACCGCTTGCCGTGAACCGGGAAGCGCGATGTCTTCCGGGAAAAGATTTTTTCGGCGGCCGGCGGCGCCCGTCCCGGTCCGGAACAGGACGTCCCAGGAACTCAGGGAGAGGACCTCATGAAGACCGTGAAAGCGCTCCTTGCGGGTGCGGCTCTGCTCATCGTGACGGCGTCCTGGGCATCGGCGCAGGAGCCCGCGCCGCCCAGGATCTCCCAGGAGACGATGCGTGAGTTCAACCTCCTGGCCCGGGAGGTCCAGCAGCTCTTCGCCGACAAAAAACACGAGGCGGTGCTGCCCAAGTGCCGACGGATGATCGAACTCATCCCCTCTCAGCCCAACCCTCACTACAACCTCGCCTGTGCACTGGCCCTCCTCGGAAAGACGGAAGAGGCCCTGGAGAGCCTCGCCGCCGCCGTGGAGAAGGGCTTCAACGACCCGGCTCACATCAAGGCCGACGACGACCTCGCGTCGCTGCGCCAGGACAAGCGGTTCACCGAGCTGGTGGAGAAGGCCCGTGAGAACGAGAAAAAGGCCTCCCCCTACGAGCCCGGGCTCGACCTCCCGGGCGTCAGGACCGTCGAGGACTTCCCCGAGGGCGGACTGCGGTTCCGTCTGCGGATGAGTCCCGAGGCCACGGTAGAGAAGCCCAACCGTCTCATCGTCTGGCTGCACCCGGCGGGCGGGTCGATGAACAACCTCGTGGAACCCCTCAGCGTCCGGTTCCTCAGGAAGAACTTCGCCCTGGTGTGCTTCACGCAGAAGAACTTCCGCTACTGGACCGGCGCCGACATCGACCGGCTCATGAAGCACACGCTCCCCGCCGTCCGGAAGATCGAAGGGATCGACGCGGAGAAGCCGGTCCTCATGGGCTACAGTGCGGGGGGACAGGCGGCGCTTCAGCTCTGGCAGAAGGACGCCGGCCGCTTCGGCGGACTCGTCCTGGATGCCGCCTACCCGGTGATGCGCAGCGGCCCGACCCAGTATGCCCCCCTGCCGCTTCCGGAAGGGGAGGCGGTGAAGCAGGTACCCATGTTCGTGCTGGTGGGCGAGGACGACGGCGGGGCACGGTTCTGGGCCCAGATCGAGCCCGTCTGGCGAAAGGCGGGCGTGCCCCTCACCATCGACTACGTCCCCGGCCGGGGCCACACGTGGCTGTTCGGGAACTTCCAGCTCGCCGCACTCGACGCCTGGCTTGCCGACGTCGCCGCCGGCAAGGTCCCCCGACCCCCCGAGCCCGGGCCC
>DATKVD010000589.1:0-10339 GCA_035530235.1 Planctomycetota bacterium
CACGCCCGAAGAGGTCAAACCGGTGACGCCCCGGCACACGTGCGCACGGGCGTCCCGGGCGATCGTCGTCGACGGCGACCTCTCCGAATGGGAAGGCATCGCCCAGATCGTGCTCGATCAGCCCGGGCAGGCCCACGGGACGTGGAAGGACGCTGCCGACCTGTCGGGAAGCGCACGGCTCTGCTACGATTCGGACTACCTCTATCTCGCGTTCGTGACCACCGACGACGTCTTCAGACACACGTATCCGCTCATTCCGATCTGGGCGGGTGACTGCGTGCAGATCGCGTTCGACCCGCTGGAAGACCGCCGGGTGGGCACCCGCGCCCCGGACGACCAGGAGATGACCGTCGCGCTGACACCCGAGGGACCGCGGCTGGCGCGCTGGGCGGGACCGCAGGGACGCGGCACCATCGCCACGGCGAAGCTCGGTCTCGTCCGCAGGAAGACCGGCGGAGGCGTGATCTACGAGATCGCGATCCCGTGGGACGAACTGGCGCCCCTGGCGCCGAAGCTGCGACCGTCGTTCGGGTTCACGTTCTCGCTCAACGACTACGACGAGCGTCCCGAGGAGGCGTGGCTCCAGTGGACGCCGGGGATTCAGAACGGCAAGAACCCGAGCGCGTTCGGACAGGTCGTCCTCGAATACACGCCGCCGCCGGCGGGTGAGACCGAACTCCATCTCACGAGCACCGTGCCCGAGAAACCGAACGTCACCGAGCTCAGTTTCCCCCTGTTCCGTCACGCGGTGACCGACGAGAAACTCGCCGTCGAGATGAAACTCGCCGCCGACAACGAGACCGTCGCCGAGCGGAAGACCGAGATCGCCGTCAAGCCGGGCGGGCACGCGCTTGCCGTCGTGTGGCGGCCGAAGGGCGTGCCGGACGGAACGTACTCGGGGACGGTCGCCGTCAGCGACGCGTCGGGCAAGACGGTCACGCGCACGTTCGACTACGAGCGGATGATCACCGCGCCCCTCGCGAAGCGCATCGACACGCTCGATGAACGCATCGCGACGCTCGCAAAGCGTCGCGTCGAGCTCTACGCCCGACACGAAGCGACGCTCGCCTATCGCATGGACATCGCGAAGCACTGGATCGCGGGCGGCAGCACCGTCCGGAACTGGCGGACGCTCCCGAAGCTGCTCGACGAGACCGAAGCCGCCCTCGCCGCCATGCTCAAGGGCACCGACGGGTTCGCCGACGCACGCGGGACGATCCTGCTCGCCTACCGTGCACCCGAGGACGACATGCCCCAGCCGTATCGCGTCGAGGTGCCCGCGGATTACGATGCGTCGAAGCCGTATCCGCTCGTCGTCAACATCCACGGGTACGGAGGCGCCGGTCTGACGTATGACCTCTGGTGTGGCATCACCATGCGGTCGGCCGACGCTGAGCGCGAGGCGCGACCCGGGTACCTGGTGGCGGTACCTTACGGACGCGGGAACACCGGCTGGCGCGGGTGGGGTCGTGGCGACGTCTTCCACGTGATCGATGCGATGAAGCGCGACTACAAGATCGACCCGGACCGCATCTACATCACGGGGTTCTCGATGGGCGGCTACGGAACGTGGTACCTGTCGACGCGCTATCCGCACCTCTGGGCCGCGTGCGGACCCTACGCAGGGGGTCTGGGACGGTACGACGCACTCAAGCCCGAGGAGGCCGACGACTGGCAGAAGCAGCTCTCGGCCGCCGGCTCGGAGATGCTCGTGCTGAAAAACCTGAAGTGCCTCCCGACGGGCATCTACCACGGCATCGCCGACGCGACGGTGTCGGTCCGTCATTCGGAGGAGGCGTTCAAGCGTCTTCGCGAGATGGAGTACAACGCGGTGCTGACCGCGCCGGTGCGTGCGGGGCATGACATGTCGCAGGGCCTGCGCGACGGTCTCACCGACTGGATGCTCGAATACACGCGCGATGCCGCACCGAAGGAGGTGGTCTACGCAGCCTGGGACCTGCGTCACAACAGGGCCTACTGGGTCGAGATCGACGAACTGACGGTGGACTACCACCCGGCGGACGTCCGGGCGAAGTTCGTCGAGCCCGGGAAGATCGACCTCACCGCAACGAACACCAACCGGCTTACGCTCACGCTGCCCGAGAAACTCATGGGCGACGCCACGTCACTCGTTGTCACGGCAAATGGCTTTGAGGTGAAGCTTGCGGAGCTTCCCGAGAGCAGACAGGTGCACCTGCGCACCGCGGACGGCGGCACCACGTGGACGGTGAGCGATGCGCGTTGCCGCGAGGGTCTCATCAAGCGTCACGGGATGAGCGGTCCCATCGACGAGGCGTTTGCCGACCGCTTCATCCTCGTCGTCGGCACCGCGGGAGACGATGCCGCCGACAAGACCAACCGCACCGACGCCGGGACGTTCGCCGAGCGTCTCAAGGGACTGACGTGGGGTCGCATGTGGGGGGACTTCCCCATCAAGGACGACGTCGACGTGACACCCGAGGACATCCGCACGTCGAACCTCATCCTGTTCGGCGGGCCCGATGGCAACGTCTACACGCGGAAGATCGCCGGTCGTCTTCCCGCGAAGGTCGTCGGCGGCAAGCTCGTCTTCCGCGGAAAGACCTACGACGATTCGACGACGGCCGTACGGTTCATCTACCCGAATCCGGAGAACGCAAGTCGTTACGTCGTTGCGACGTACGCCGCCACGCGCGCCGCGCTCGAGAACGTCGATCGCTTTGCCCGACCGACGCCCGACTGGCTCCTCTTCGACGCCGAAAGTGCCGGACGCCGCGCAGAGAACAAACGACCGACCTTCGCCGAAGGCGGATTCTTCGACCGGGACTGGAAGTAGACGTGGACTGCAGTCCGGACGTCCGGGGTGTTCCGACGGAAGGGCAGCGGGCCGGGCGCGGCGACGGGATCACTTGTTGCCCTGGGTTTTCCAGCCGTCGCCGGTGGTGTCGCTGTGGTAGATGTGGTAGGTCTCGGCACCGACGTTCAGCACCATGTCGGTGCGGGCAAACGTCCCGCCGGTGTGCCAGAAGCACCGGATCATCGGCGTCCAGGGACCGACGTTCTTGAGCTCCCACGTCTTGATCTCTCGCCAGGTGACGGTGCCGACGCCTCCGTTGGCGTGGATGGTGTCGATGATGACGTCCACCTCTTCCATCGTGGCGGTCTTGCCGTTCCAGGAGTAGCTGGGGTCGTACCACTTGCACTCGGCACAGCAGAACTCGTAGAGGTAGCTGTTGCCCTTGAGGTCAGGGTTCATGACGGCGGCGGCGTCGGCGTCCTCGGTGTCCGCCTCACTGCCGTCGAAGTCATCGGTCTCGATGTAGGCCTTCTGGGGATCATCCTCCCAGAAGGGCTTCCCCCCGTCCTTGCCCCGTGTGGGGTCCTCCGGACAGAGGAACATCTTCTCGTTGGGGATGTAGCTCGGGTAGAGGTTGGAAAGCCAGGGGGGCGGGTCCCCGTCGTAGCTGCCGCGATAGGTCTGGACGGCCAGTGCGAACTGGTGGAGCTGGTTGATGCACTTCGACTTGCGTGCGGTCCACTGGGCCCTGGCGATGGCCGGCAGCAGAAACGCCGCCAGCACACCGATGATGGCGATGACCACCAGGAGTTCGATCAGCGTGAACGCCGGCCGACCTCTCCGTCCGTGTCTGGTTCTCATGGCTCTTCGTCCGAATCCCATGCCGTTGCGGTCAGTCTGAACGACCCCCGGTCTACTCGTTCAGCATCTTCCACCCGTCACGGGTGGCGTCACTGGTGTAGATGTTCTTGTTCCCGATGGAGGCACGGACGACACGCAGTCCGGCGTCCTGTGAGTGCCAGTAGCAGCTGACGATCGGTGTCTGAGGACCACAGATGTTCAGCTCGAAGTACCGGGCCTCCCGCCAGCTGATCTTCCGGTCGCCGTTCGTGTCCACCTTCTCGTCGGAGGCGTCGTAGAACACGCCCGGGTTGTTCGGGTCCGGGTACATCCCGCCCGACCACCAGCTGCACTCCGCACAGCAGCACTCGTAGAGGTAGCTGTTGCCCCTCAGCCACGGGTTCTGCATGGCCGAGGCCTCGTCGTCCACCGGCCCCGCACCGGCGGCACTCGCCGCCGCCGACGCCCCCTCGAAGTCCCACGTCTCCGGGAACCGGTTGTCACCGTCCGGCCCGGGAAGCCGCCACGGCGGACGACTGCCCTGCCTGCCTTTGCTCGGGTCCGAGCGACACTGGAACACCCCACGGGCCTTGATGTAGTGCTCCAGGTTCGAGAGCCAGGGCGGAAGGTCACCGATGTCACTCTGGTACATCTCGAGGGCCAGTTGGATCTGGTGCAGGTTGTTGAGGCAGTAGGCCTGGTTGGCCTTCTGCTTGGCCGTGGCAAGACTCGGCAGCAGAAAACCCGCCAGGATCCCGATGATCGTGATGACCACCAGGAGTTCGATGAGGGTGAATCCGACGTTTCGTCTCATGGAGTCCGGACCTTTCCTTGGGGACGCGTCCCGTCTACCGCTTCGGCATTCGGGGACCGTCCCTCAACCTATTTGTGAGGGATGTCGCGCCAAAATTACGTCCCGCACCTTCGAAGAAAAAAACTCCTGTCCCCCGGCCCGTCCCGCCGATGGACCCCCAGGACGTCCGGTGGGTGTCGGCGCGGCCGCGAGCGGGACGGGTCCTGCTCCAATATGTTGATAGCAAACCGCTTAAGGCGTCCGTCCTCCCCCGGGCCCCGGGGGGGGCTTTCACCCCATTTGAACGTCCGGGACCCCCGGAGGTTCCGCTCCAGGAGGACTTTTCACCCTAATTGTAGCGTCGGACGGGATTTTTTCAAGCGGCACGACTGTGACATTCCGCGGCATCGGCACACACTTAAGTCGTTGACAGTCCGTGTCTTGGGGCTGACTTTCGGGCAACGGGGCCTCACGGCCCCCTCACAGACCGCAGGGAGACGTATTCGTCATGAAGGGACAGAGGGTCGTCGAACGGGGGGTGCTGGTGCTTCTGGTGGTGGCGGTGTGTGCGGTGCTGTGGCTGTGGTGGATGATTCTCGCACAGCAGGCGGAGGAGGCGCGTCTGAGTGGTGAGCTGGCCGAGGCGCGTGGTCTGCGGCGGGAATTCGTCCGGCTGCGTGAACTCCAGGAGACCATGCGTGCCGATCTCCAGGGGCTCTGCGAACGGGTCGTCGAGGGGACGGGACGTGAGGAGCCGATTGCCGGCACGAGGGTCTCCGACGACATTCCGGTCAGCGCCCTTCACCGTCTCGCGACGATGCTCGAACAGCAGAACAAGGAGCTTGCCGTGGGTCTCCAGGCCGCCGAGAAGCGCATCGCCGAGACCGAGAAGAAGCTCGACGAGACCCGCGCACTGCTCAACCAGACGACCGTCGAACTCACGAGGACGAAAACCGAACTGACCGTGAAGACCACCGAACTTGCCGGAACCCAGACGAAGCTCTCCGACCACCAGGAGCAGGTGAAGTCACAGAAGGCCGACCTCACCAAGCTCCAGGAGCAGATCGCCGCACTCATCACCGAACGCGGGAAACTCCTCGGCGAAAAGAAGAAGCTCGACGCGGACGTCAAGACACTCACCAAGGCCGAGAGCGATCACAGCACCACCATCGCCGGACTTCAGACTCAGCTCGACCAGTCGAAGGAGGAGACCGGAAAGCTCGCGAAGCAGGTCAAGACGGCCGGCACCGAGATCGCCGCACTCAAAAAGCAGATCGAAGCACTGAAGAAGAAGCTGGAGACCTCGGCGGACTAAGCGGTCTCACCTAAGTCTTTTGGAGTGTATGGGCGGCGGGGCTCCTGTCCCGCCGCCTGTTTGCCGGCTTCTGCGTGGTGGGACAGGAGCCCCACCACGCGGGTACATCAAAGAACTCAGGTGAGACCGCTTAGGCCCGTCCACGGTGCGGCTTGTAGAGACACGCCGGCTCTTCGGCCAGGTAGTCGCCCGTCGCGGCGTACGCCCGTGCCCGGCACCCCCCGCAGACCTTG
This sequence comes from Planctomycetota bacterium, assembly GCA_035530235.1. GTDB lineage: Bacteria > Planctomycetota > DG-23 > DATKVD01 > DATKVD01 > DATKVD01. Next base: position 5,958 of record DATKVD010000589.1, read on the forward strand.
CGGTAGTCGCACACCCCGCACTTGCCCCGAAGCTTCCCGTCGTCCCGAAGGTCCTGAAGCACCGGCGAGGCGTCCCAGATCTCCCAGAACGGCTTCTCGCGGATGTTCCCGCAGTCGAGGTCGAGGTAGCCGCAGGGCTGGACTCCTCCGGTGCTGGAGACGAAGACGAAGTGTCGCCCGGCGAGGCACCCGCGGGTGACGGCGGCGGTTCCCTCGTCGGCGGCACGCCGGGTGAGGATGCGGTAGTAGTGGGGGGCACAGGTGGCCCGCACTCGGATGAGTCCCTCACGGTGCCGCTCGTAGAGCCAGTTCAGGACCTTCTCCTGCCGGTCGGGGGGCACTTCGGCGTCGAGGTCGCGTCCGCGTCCCACACGCACGAGCATGAAGATGTGATGCGCCACGGCGCCCAGCTCCCTGGCCAGTTCGTGGACCTTCGGCAGTTCGTCCACGTTTAACGCGGTGACGGAGGTGTTGATCTGGAAGGGGAGTCCGGCGGCCCGGGCGGCCGCGATGCCCTTCATGGCCCCGGCGAACGCCCCGGGCATGTCGCGGAAGGCGTCGTGCACCTCGGGCGTCGCCCCGTCGAGTGAAATCCCGATGCGCTTGATACCCGCGTCGATCATCCGTCTCGCGACCGTCTCGTCCATCAGCGTCCCGTTCGGGGCTAGCGTCATGTGAAAGCCGAGGTCCGTGCCGTATCGCGCGATCTCGAAGATGTCGTCCCTCAAGAGCGGCTCCCCGCCCGTCAGGATGATGATGGGCCGGATGCGCCCGGCGATCTCGTCGAAGAGCCCCGTGATCTCCTCCGTCGTCAGCTCGTCCGGGACCCCTTCGGCACCCGCGAGCGCCCGACAGTGGATGCAGTGCAGGTTGCACCGCCGCGTCACTTCCAGCGCAATCAACCGGGGCAGTTGCCCTTCACGTCCCATCGCAGACTCCCTTCAGATCCCCTCTCCCCCTTCAAGGGGGAGAGGGTCAGGGTGAGGGGGTGATCTGCTTCCGTTCAGACTCTACCCCGACATTGCGGACGGGTCAACGGGGATTCCTGGGGAAGGGGTGACGGGAGGTCACGTCGTGCTACCGGGGTCTCTGGAGTTTGAACCCGATCATCTTGGGCGGGTTCCCGAACCGGTGTGAAAGCCGACGCTCCGCCATCTCCTGGATGACGACGTCCGGCTTCTCGTCCTCCACCACCTCCAGGTCGAACGTTCCCCACACGTAGGCGCTGCGTCTGAAATGCTCCGCCAGCCAGGGGATGATGAAGGTCATGAAGGAATCGCGGATGACGACGGCGGAGGGGAGGTCGGTTCTGTCCTGCGTCATGAGGGAGGCTTTTCTGTTCTGGGCGTCGGTCCTGGTGCCCAGGAGCGGCGTGGGTTCGATCTCGCGGGCGGCCGGCCGATATCTCGGGAAGAAAGTGATCCGCACGTCCTTGAGCTGGTTGCCCAGTCCCAGCAGTCGGGCACAGCCCCCGGAACCACCGTCGTCGACCTCACGGACCTCGAACGCCGACCGGGGCAGCGGCTTGAGAACGGGGTAGGTCCCGGCGAGGTGCTTGACGAGTTCCTCGTAGGCGACGAAGGCCCCGACGTCGTTCCAGTGGGTCCCGGTGCGTCGGTAGACGCGCTCACGGGTCTTGGCCCGCAACAGTGCCTCCCGCAGGTCGATCACCTCCACGTCCGAGTACGCCTTCATGTGGCTCATGAACTGGTCCAGCCGGGACGGACGCTTGCCGCGGTTGACGGCGTCCGGAAGGTACTCCGGGTAGATGGTGCTCTTCTCGGGGGCGATGAACAGGACGTACCGGATGCCCATCGAGGCCAGGTAGTCGCGTCTCTCCTCCAGGATCCACTGCCAGGCGCGGAGTTCCCGGGACGAGTACGGATGCGCCCCGCGGTAGTCGGGGATGATGTTTCCCGTCGCGTAGAACAGCCACCCCTCCTTTCCGATGAGGACCTCGTCGGTGGTGGACATCCCCAGCAGGAACACCTTCGTGCAGCCGTGCCAGGTGACGAGGAGGTCGCGGAGTCCGAAACGGTCGTTGAAGTATTCCTCGAACTTCCGTGGGAACGCGGCGAGGACCTGTCTTTCGAGGCTGAATTCGGGCATCGGGGCGAGGGTGCGGTTCTCCATCGTGGAGGTCCCGGTGTCGGTGCGGAAGCCGCGGTTGACGAACCCGGCGAACGGCACCGTGATGCCCGCGAGGAACGCCGCGATGAGCATCACGTCCACGGTCCGACGGGCGGCTTCGTTGTTCGGACGGGTCATCGCAACCCCTAGAACCGGAAGTAGATGAACGGGTTATACGTCCCCGCCGACAGGGACATGGCACACGCCAGGAACACCAGCACGTATCCCGCCAGGGCGGCGAAGGAGAGTGCCACGTCGAGTGAGCGCTGGTTCGCCGTGGCGCCCGGGGCGGCGAGTGTGCCCCGCCAGCGTGAGAGCGCCCCCAGCACCGGCGTCGACCCGATCGCACCCGCGACGAGCACCAGCACCACCTCCGCGTTCAGGTACGTGCTCAGGGACTGGGTCCCGGCGGCTTTCCCCGCAAACCCGGCCATCGACGCGAGAAACGCCACGGCCTGGCCGAACGTCTCGGACCGGAAGAGCACCCACCCCACGACCACCACCAGCATCGTGTAGACGTGTCTGAGCGGGCGCGGCAGCCGCTCCACCCGCCGCTCCAGCCCCAGGCGCTCGATGACCAGGAACGCCCCGTGGTAGATGCCCCACACGACGAACGTCCAGCTGGCCCCGTGCCACAGCCCGCACAGGAAGAACACGATGACGAGGTTGAGGTAGGTCCTCGCGGGCGTCCGCCGGCTTCCCCCCAGCGGAACGTACAGGTAATCCCGGAACCACGTCGAGAGCGAGATGTGCCACCGGCGCCAGAACTCCCGCACCGACTTCGAGATGTACGGGAAGTTGAAGTTCTCCAGGAAGTGCAGTCCGAACATCCGTCCCAGGCCGATCGCCATGTCGGAGTAGCCCGAGAAATCGAAGTAGATCTGGAGGGTGTAACAGGCCACCCCGAGCCACGCCGTCCCCGGGGTGAGCTGGTCGGGCGCGAGGGCGAAGACCTTGTCGGCCGGCAGGGCCATCGTGTTGGCGATGAGCACCTTCTTGCCCAGTCCGATGATGAACCGCCGGACGCCCGAGGCGAACCCCTCACGGTCGATCACCCGCTCCACGAGCTGCCGGGCCACGTCCCGGTACCGCACGATGGGTCCCGCGATGAGCTGCGGAAAGAGTGAGATGTAAAGTGCCACGTTGACCGGGTTCTTCTGACGCTCCGCCTCCCCGCGATAGACGTCGATCACGTAACTCATCGCCTGGAACGTGAAGAACGAGATGCCGATGGGGAGGTGGATCCGGTCCACGCCGATCGTCCCCAGGGCCGCCCATCCCAGGAGCACGTTCAGGTTGTCGATGATGAAGTTGGCGTACTTGAACGTTCCGAGGAGTCCGATGTTGACGAGCACGGTCAGCACGAGCACCAGTCTGGCAGTGGGACGCTCGCGGACGTGGTCGATCCACACCCCCAGCAGGTAGTTCGCCGTGATGGAGCACAGCATGATGAGGACGAAAAACGTCTCACCCCATGCATAGAAAAGGAGGCTGGCCACGAGCAGCACGAGATTGCGGAGCTTCCTCGGGACGAGGAAATGCAGGCCGAGGACGGCCGGCAGGAAGAGGAACAGGAAAACGGGCGAGCTGAAGACCATCGATAAGCGGCTCCCAAAGCGGACCGTGAGGACGTACGACCGGGTGCCGGGACGTGAACGCTTTCGGCGTGCCGACGGCCTGCCCGTCTCTTATATCGGCACGTCACGCCTGCCGCTTCATCCCTCTCGCCGCGTCGTGGCCGCCGGCGCAGCGCCCTTATCCCTCAAAGCTTCAGACTCCGGTCAATGGTCTATCCGGAATCGCGTCCGGGTCAACCGGGATTCTTCCGGAGAGGGGCTCGGGGGTGTCTTCAGAGCGATATGCCGATGGCGATGGCGAGGCCGACGAGCAGGATCGCCCACGCCGTTGCGAGGGTGACGCCTCTTACCGTCTTGGGATCCACCTTGCTCGGGATCGTCCGCTCGAACCAGTCGGGAAACCAGACCATGATCACGGCAAATGCCATCGGGACGACCAGTTGCCAGGCCCGCTCCGTGCCGGACGTCACCAGCAGGGCAGTACTGACGAGGGCGATCACCAGCGCGGCACACGTTGAGATCTTGGCTGCCATGACCTCCTCTCCGGCCCGGCGACGGTCCTGCTGCCCTTGATCATGGTTCTTCTCTCGCATTCCCTCCCGGCTTCTCCAGGAGATCGATCCGTTCGTGGGTGCCCTTGACCACAACGTCGAGTTTTTCGAACGTCCACTTGCC
>DATKVD010000590.1:0-3123 GCA_035530235.1 Planctomycetota bacterium
TCGCCGGCTCGGCTACACCGCGGCGCCCTGTCCGGTCGAAGCGGACGCCCCCGACGATTTCAAGCGGGCCTACGTCGAGGCAGCCCGCCGGGCCGACATCGTCATCGCCGAGGTCGGCGCGTGGTCGAATCCGCTCGACCCCGACGCGACGAAGCGCACGGAGGCGATCCGGCACAATCAGCGGCAGCTCGCCCTTGCCGACGAGATGGGTGCCTGCTGCTGCGTGAACGTCTCGGGCTCGCGCGGCGCCGAGCGCTGGGCCGGGCCGCACCCCGACAACCTCACCCAGGACACCTTCGACCTCATCGTCGAGACCACCCGCAGGATCATCGATGCCGCGAAACCCTCGCGGACGTTCTACACCCTCGAGACGATGCCGTGGATGTATCCCGATTCCGCCGACAGCTACCTCCGGCTCATCGAGGCGATCGACCGCGAGCGTTTCGCCGTGCACTTCGACCCGGTGAACCTCATCTCGAGCCCCCAGCGGTATTTCGCGAACGCCGATCTCCTCCGCGAGTGCTTCCGGAAGCTCGGGCCGCACGTCAAGTGCTGCCACGCCAAGGACATCACGCTCGCCGACAAGCTCACCGTGCACCTCGACGAGGTCCGGCCGGGGCTCGGGGCCCTCGATTACCGGACGTTCCTGACCGAACTCGACCGGCTCGACCCGGACGTGCCCCTGATGATCGAGCACCTCTCGACACCCGGGGAATACGCGGCCGCCGCGGCACATATCCGCAAGGTCGCAGGTGAAGTGGGAATCCGCTTGAGGTAGCAGCACGACACGGGGCAAAGGGAGCTGTTCGCGACGAGCAACGTCGACGCTTGAAATCCGAAGCACGAAGCACGAAACAAGCACGAAATTCAAATGACAGAAACGGCCCGCATGCCGGGTTTGGAATTTCGGTCATTGTCTGATTGGAATTTGTTTCGGATTTCGTGCTTCGAGTTTGAACTGGCTCCGGCGACCGTCTCCAAGAGCAGGGCCACGGACTGATGGCTGTCTTCCAGCTCCAGACCGAATTCACCCCGAAGGGCGACCAGCCCGAGGCCATCCGTGCGCTCAACCGCGGACTCGACGACGGCAAGCCCCACCAGTGCCTCCTCGGCGTCACCGGCTCCGGCAAGACCTTCACCATGGCCAACGTCATCGAGCACTACGGCAAGCCGACCCTGGTCATCTCGCACAACAAGACCCTCGCCGCGCAGCTCTACAGCGAGTTCCGCGAGTTCTTCCCCGACAACGCCGTCCAGTATTTCGTGTCGTATTACGACTACTACCAGCCCGAGGCCTACATCCCGCAGCGCGACATCTACATCGAGAAGGACGCCTCCATCAACCCGGACCTCGACCGGCTCAGGCTCGCCGCCACCAGTTCGCTTTCGAGCCGTGAGGACGTCATCATCGTCGCGTCGGTCTCGTGCATCTACGGCCTGGGCGACCCGGAGGACTACCAGGAGATGACGCTCACCCTCGGGCGCGGACAGACCCTCGACCGGGACGAGGCGCTGTTGAAGCTGGTGAAGATCCAGTACAACCGGAACGACACGGTGTTTCAGCGGGGGACGTTCCGCGTGCGAGGCGACGTCGTCGAGATCTTCCCGGCGTATGAGGAGTTCGGCTACCGTGTGGAGCTGTTCGGCGATGAGGTGGACGCGATCTCGGCCATCGACCCGCTGACGGGTCAGACGCTCGCCGAGGAGGACGCGATCACGGTCTACCCGGCGAAGCACTTCGTGATGCCCCAGGAGCGGATCACGGGTGCGATCGAGCGGATCGAGGCGGAACTTGCCGCCCGACTGGAGGAATTCAAGTCGCAGGGCAAGTTCCTGGAGGCCCAGCGTCTGGAGGCCCGCACGCGGTACGACATGGAGCTGATGCAGGAGATCGGCTACTGCCCGGGCATCGAGAACTACTCCCAGCCGCTTTCGGGCCGGCCGCCCGGGTCGAGACCCTTCACGCTCATCGACTACTTCCCCGAAGACTTCCTGTTGGTCATCGACGAGTCGCACGTGACGGTGCCGCAGGTGCGCGGGATGTATAACGGCGACCACAGCCGGAAGACCACACTGGTGGAGCACGGGTTCCGTCTGCCGAGCGCACTCGACAACCGCCCGATGATGTTCGACGAATTCGAGACGAAGATACACCGCGTGGTGTTCGTCTCGGCGACCCCGGGACCCTACGAGCTGGAGAAGGTGAAGGGCGAGGTGGTGGAGCAGATCATCCGTCCGACGGGACTGGTGGACCCGAGGATCCGCGTGGAGAGCGCCCGCGGTCAGGTGGAGCACCTCCTCGGCGAGGTGAAAGCGCGCGTCGAGGCGAAGGAGCGCACACTCGTCACCACCCTCACCAAGCGGCTGGCCGAGGACCTCTCGACCTTCATCGACGAGGCCGGCGTCAAGACCGCATACCTCCACTCGGAGATCGACACGATCGAGCGCGTGGAGATCCTCAAGAAGTTGCGGCTCGGGACCTATGACTGCGTCGTCGGGGTCAACCTCCTGCGCGAGGGGCTCGACCTGCCCGAGGTGTCACTCGTCGCCATCCTCGACGCCGACAAGGAGGGGTTCCTCCGCAGCGAGACCTCGCTCATCCAGACCATCGGCCGGACCGCGCGCAACGTCAACGCCGAGGTCATCCTCTATGCCGACCACATCACGAACTCGATGCGCCGGGCCATCGACGAGACCAACCGTCGGCGCGATCTGCAGGTCAAGTACAACACCGAGCACGATATCACCCCGACGACGATCAAGAAGGCGATCCGCGCCGGGATCGAGACCGAGGTGGCTGCACGACGCGTCGTGCGCGACGCGGCACACCTGAGTGAGGCCCAGCGGGCCAACATGGAATACATCCGCGAACTGGAGGACGACATGCGCCGCGCCGCGGATGAGCTGGACTTCGAGGAAGCCGCACGCCTCCGCGACCACATCGCTATCCTCCGCGGCCGAACCCCCATCGGCCAGCAGGTGCAGAAACGCCGGAAACGCCGGGGAAAAAGGCCCCCCTGGATGCCAAAGAAACGAAAGTGAGGACAACGCATGCGTGCGGAATTGAGAGACAGTCTGGAATTCCTGTATGCGGATGACACGGTCGCGAAGAAGCCGCGCCGG
>DATKVD010000591.1:0-2091 GCA_035530235.1 Planctomycetota bacterium
GGTGGCCGGTGCCGAGCCGAAGCCCGAGGCGTCGGCGGTCGCCCGGGGCAACACCGCGTTCGCCGTCGATCTCTACCACCAGCTCCGCAAGGGTAAGGGGAACCTCATCTTCTCGCCCATCAACATCTCGGCGTGCTTGAGCATGGCCTACGCCGGGGCGCGCGGGCAGAACGCGCGCGAGATGGCACAGGTCCTTCACCTGCCCACCGGGGAAAAGCAGATCCACCGGAAGATGGGCGGCCTCCTTCAGGACTTCAACAACCGCAAAGACGTCACGCTCGTCGTCGCCAATGCCCTGTGGACACAGAAGCGCTATCCCTTCTTCGGAAACGCGCTGAACGAGGTGAAGGCCAGCTACGGGGCGGAGGTGCACAAGGTTGATTTCACCTGGGCGCGTCGGGCCGCCCGAAAGGCCATCAACGACTGGGCCGCCGAGAAGACCAACGGGAAGATCACCGACAGCATGCCGCCCGGGGTCCTCAACTCCCTGACCCGGCTCGTCCTCTCCAGCGCCATCTACTTCAAGGGGGAATGGGTGACCCGGTTCGACAAGGACGGGACGATGGATGCGCCCTTCCACGTGTCAAGCGAGACGGACGTCACCGTGCCGATGATGTGCACGTCCGGGTCGAAGTTCCGATGGATCGGGACGGAGGAGTTCGACGCGCTGGAGATGCCGTACAAGGGGCGGCAGCTTTCCATGGTGGTTTTTCTTCCGCGCGAGATCGATGGGCTCGCGAACCTCGAAAAACAGTTGACCCCGGAAACGCTTGCGAGTGCCCTGGGGGCCCTTCAGCCGTGCGAGATGACGGTCTATCTGCCGCGCTTCAACATCTGGACCGGCATTCCTCTTCAGACACCGCTGCGGGCAATGGGAATGAAGCTGGCGTTCGTGAACCGTCTGGGGAACTTCCCGGGCTTCACGGTCGAGCCGCTCAACATCGACGTGATGCACAGCGCCTTCATCGAGGTGGACGAGAAGGGCACCGAAGCGGGCGCGGTGACGCATACGATCAGTTACGGATGCTCAGCCAGCGCTCCGCCGGTCTTCCGGGCCGACCACCCCTTCATCTTCCTCATCCGCGACAGGACCAGCGGCAGCATCCTCTTCCTCGGCCGCGTCGTCAACCCCAAGGGCTGACCGCCCGCCAGCCGCGGAGCGGCGACAGTGAATAGCCGGGGGCGCAAGCCCCCGGTCGCGTGTTCCCTTCTCAACCCCCAAGCCCCGAAGGGGCGACAGGACTTGAATTCCTCCTCTGTTCGACGATAATGTAGCCCAACGGGCAGGTGCACTTCTTCCGGGGCATCAGCAATGCCGAACGAGAATGACACCCCCACGGTCACGCGCGAGGACGTCGCCCGGGCGCTCATCGAGCTGGGCCTCGAGAAGGGCGACTGCGTCATCGTCCACGCGTCGCTCTCGAGCTTCGGGCGCGTGGACGGCGGACCGGGCGCGGTGGTCGATGCGGTCCTCGATGCGATCGGCCCGGAAGGCACGGCCGTCTTCCCCACCTTCACCGGCCGCAACATGCGCGACCTCGACGCGAAGATCGAGGACATGATGTACACCGGCGTCATCCCCAGGACCGCCCGGCTGCGCGACGACTTCACGAAGAGCCGCCATCCGCTCTATTCCATCTGCGCGAAGGGGCCGCTCGCGCGGAAGCTCTGCGAGATGAACGACCGGTATATCTTTCCCGCCGCGGGGCACAAATTCCTCCACTGGATGGGCGAGCACGGCGGCAAGGCGCTGCTCCTGGGCGTCGATCACGACAGCAGCTCGTCGGTGCACCTCATCGAGGAGTTCGGCGACCTCGAATACAAGGTCCAGGACAAACCGTACTGGTCGGTGACGGTGGGGGAATTCTTGGCAATGCCGCCCGAGAGGCAGAAGGAACTCCGGGACGCACACTCGGGCAGAAGTTTGCCCTACACCACGCGGTCGCACTTCAACAGCATCGAGCCGCCGCTCGTGCGGGAGGGAGTCATCCGCTTCGGCCGGGCGGGGAACGCCGGGCTGCGTCTGATGCGGATCGCCGACGTCGTGCGCGTCGGACTCGAAGAGGTCCGGCGCGACCCGTGGTTCCTCCG
>DATKVD010000592.1:0-12924 GCA_035530235.1 Planctomycetota bacterium
ACCATGACCCCCTTCTGAACGCGGCCGCCCAGAAGTTTCGAGCCCCGGTGCGTCGTCCACGACAGCACTTCCAGCCACACCAGGTCACACAGCCAGTGCAGCACCGCGAACAGGGCGAACGCGACGAGACCCAGCCTGGCCGCCCGCGTGGCCAGTGCCAGTCCCACCGTCGCCCACCACAACAGGAAGTACGGGTTGCCGATGGAGAGGATGATGCCCATCATCAGGGGACCCCGGCGTGCGGGCCCGGCCGCCACCTCCGTGGACTTCCGCAGTTCCCTGAGCATCCGGGCGCCCATCACCAGCAGCATCACGCCCCCGGCAAGGCCGATGCCGATGCGCACCCCCGGGATTTCAAAGACACGTCCCACGCCCAGGATGATGAGTCCCATGAGCGGGAACTCCACGATGCCGTGACCGACGGCGATGAGGGCCCCGGCGTGACGGTTCCGCGCCCCCATCCCCAGCGTGACGGCGGTCACCGGTCCCGGGGCCATCACGCCCGAGAACGAGATGACGACCGCCTGCACCAGGAACGCCGCCAGACCGAGGTCGTCCATACGGACTCCACGCGGGTGAGTGTCAACAACCCGGGGGACACCGGGACGTCAGCTCTTCAGGTAGCGCGTGTTGCCGACGCGTCTCGTCACCCCGATGTTGTCGAGATAATCCAGAAGCGGGATGGCATACTTCCGGGTGGTGTCCAGGAGATACTTGAAGTCGACGCTCTCCAACCGGCCCTCCCGGCCGATGAATTCGGTGACGACGTCCGTCGCGCGGTCGACGGCCTCCCGGTGAAAGAGCAGGTCCTTCGCGACCGACACCAGCCAGCCGTGCTCGACGAGGAGACTGACGACGCGGCCGACGTTTTTCGCGTCGGACCCGGCCGCCGCGGCGACCTCGTCCATCCCGGGCGGGTGGAAGAGACGCTCCCGGAAGAGTGCGTCGATCACGTCGACGGTCTTCTGGTCTTCCGGTGAGAACGATCCGCGGTGCGACGCGAGGGACAGCCGACGGTTCCTCTCAACCACGGTGCCCTCCCCCATCAGGGCGGCCGTCACGGCGTCGAAGACGGGCTTGTCGACGGCCAGGGCCTCCCGGACCTCGGCGGGCTTCATGCCGGGACTTGCCGGCGACTCCCGGTGATAGTCGGCGAGGACCCGGGCGAAGCGTGTCTTCAGGCGGTCGAGGGTTTCGCGGTGTGCGTGAAGTCCGCCGGCCACTTCGAGGAGCCGTCCGGCGTCCGTCAGTTCGCGGAGGATATCCCTGAGGCGTGCGGTCGGGACCTTGGTGCGGAACGCGAGGTCCGTCTCCTTCGCCGCCGGCGACTCACCCCGACGGACGCAGTACTCGACGAAGTCCCTGTCGTTCGTCGCCGCCTCCGCCCGCTCCTTCAGGTCCTCCACCACACCCGGTCGTGTGCGTTTCAGTCGTCCCGGCACCGCCTCGATGATGCTCCCGCCGCCCACCGTCGCCACCGGCGTCAACGTGCGCACGATGAACGGGTCGCCCGGCCCCGCCACCAAGGGGGCTTCGAGCCGTACCTCGGCCAGACACGACTCGTTCGCCCTCACCACGTCTCCCTCCATCAGGTAGAGCGTCGCGAGGACTTCCGACGTCCCCGTATGGAACTTGACCTGGGAGCCGCTCTTCAGGAAAAGCCCCTCGTGGTCCAGCAGGCGCAGGCGAAGCACGTACCACATCTCGGGTCGGAAATACCCCGGCGCCGCGACCACGTCCCCGCGCTCGATGAGCTTCTGGTCCCAGTGACGCACGTTGAGCGCCGCACACTGCCCGGACCGGGCGACCTCCCCGTCGCGTCCGTACACCTGGATGGCGTTGATCCTTCCCGTGAGTTCCTGCGGGAGAAGCACCACCTCGTCGCCGACGTGCACCTCCCCGGAGATCGGAATGCCGGTGAGCACCGTCCCGCTGCCCTTGACCGTGAAACCACGCTCCACCGGCAGCCGGAAGACCCCTTCGGTGCCCTTGGGCGTGACGGCATGGACGAGTGCCGTCAGGGCCTCGAGGAACGGCATGAACCCCTCGCCCGTCACGCTGGAAACCGGAATGATCGGAGTGCCCTGGAGGAACGTCCCCCGGACGAGTGTCTCGATGTCGCCGCGGACCTCGTCCACGCGCTCGGGCGTCGTCCGGTCGATCTTGGTCAGTGCCACCATCCCGTGGCCGACGCGCAGAAGCGTCATGATGTCCAGGTGCTCACGGGTCTGGGGCATGACGCCGTCGTCGGCGGCCACCACGAGGATGACGCCGTCCATCCCGCTCGCCCCGGCGACCATGGTCTTGACGAAGTGCTCGTGTCCGGGGACGTCGACGATGCCCAGTTCGACGTCGGCGACGGTGCACGGGGCGAACCCGAGTTCGATGGACAGACCGCGCTCCTTCTCCTCCTTCAGACGGTCGGTCTCGCACCCGGTGAACAGCTTGACCAGTGCCGTCTTCCCGTGGTCGACGTGACCGGCGGTGCCCAGGGTGATGTTGATCTGTCGGGGTTCACTCATCGCTCTGGCTCATCCATTGAGGACGTGGACCACCGCGTCGATCAGCGTCGCTTCCTCGCCGTCCTGGAGGGTCCGGGGGTCGAGGAGCACACGGTCGCTCTGAATGCGGGTGAAGACGGGCGGGTCCTGTTGTCTGAGTGCCGAAGCGAGAGCGTCCGGATCCATCCCGGCGGTCTCGATGGCGACGAGGCAGGTCGGCAGGTTCTGTTCCGGAAGCGAGCCGCTGCCCATCTGAGAGAACCCGTCCACCGCGGCCGCCGACGCCCCCGGTGCACGCTTCGCGACCGCCTTCACGATGCGCTTCGCCTGCCGGGCAATCTCCGGGAGTTCCCGGCGGAGCATCCGGAGCGTCGGGACCTCCCGCATCGCGAGCGACTCGTCCAGGAAGAGCATCAGCGTCGCTTCGAGTGCGGCCAGGGTCATCTTGTCCACCCGAACCATGCGGGCGATGGGGTTCTTCCGCACGGCGTTGACGAGGTCCGACCGTCCGAGGATGATGCCTCCCTGGGACGCGCCGATGAGCTTGTCGGCGCTCGCGGTCACCACGTCCGCCCCCGCCGCAACCGATTCGGGAAGCGTCGGCTCCTTGGCGAACCCGAACTGAGAGAAGTCGATGAGTGCCCCCGCCCCCACGTCGTCGATGAGCACCACCTCGTGCGCGCGTGCGATCGCCACCAGCTCCGACAGCGGCACCTCCGCCGTGAACCCGACGACACGATAGTTGCTCGGATGCACGCGCAGGATGGCCGCCGTGTTCTCCGTGATCGCGTTCTCGTAATCGGCGGGGTGGGTCTTGTTGGTGGTGCCCACCTCGACCATGTGAGCGCCGCTGGCCGCCATCACGTCCGGCAGACGGAACGACCCGCCGATCTCGACGAGCTGTCCGCGCGAGACGATCACCTCGCGCCCCTTGGCGACGGTGTTGAGGACAATCATGGTGGCGGCGGCGTTGTTGTTGACGACGGTGGCGGCCCCGGCACCGGTGAGCTGTTTGAGCAGCCACTCGATGCGGGCGTCCCTCTGCGAGCGCTGACCCGTCTCGACATCGAGCTGCAGCACCGAGTAGCCCGACAGCTCCTCCTGGATCTGCCGCAGGGCCCTCGGCGGCAGCACCGCCCGGCCCAGTCCCGTGTGCAGGATGATGCCCGTCGCGTTGATCGCCTTTCGGAAGTGCGGTCTCGTCGCCCAGGCCAGACGGTCCACCGACAGACGCACGACTTCCTGACGGACCGCCTCTTCGGACGCCCCGCCGCACGCCCCCTTCACGAGTTGCTCCCGCACCCGTTCCACGGCCGTGCGGACCGCCTCGACGACCAGACGCCGCGGCACCCCTTCGGCCGCCGCCTGCACCGCCGCGTCCTGAAGCATCACCTCCACCGCGGGAAGCTTTCGCAGGCCTTTCTCCTCGTCCGTCGTCATCTTTCTTCCATCCCTCTGAGAGTGCCCCGTCGGGGCCGTTGACGTCGTAACGGCTTTGCGTGAGTGATTATATGTCGGGGCCGGTGCGAAATCAAGCCCAAGGGCACCCGGGATGTCTCAGGCCCCTCATTTTTGCCTCTTTGCAATGTTTCCCCATTGACAGCAACTCGCAAATGAATACAAATAAGGTAGCTTGTTCCGCGGCCACGCGGTAATTGACATGTCGGAGGTCCCGCCATGCGTCGGCTCACGCTTGTGTTCCTTGCGGTCTTTCTGCTGCTTGCCGGTTCTCCTGTGCTGTTGGCCCAGGGCACCTTTCCGTTGAAATACGAGGACGCCGGGGACGACTCGGCCGCCGTCATGATGGCGGGGCAGGGCTCCGCGGCTTCGAAGGAGAAGCCCCCCGGCCTCACGCAGGTCCCGGCCGGGCTTCAGGGGGATGTGGTCTATTTCGCCATGGAGGTGGGCACCCGGCGCTACCATTTCGTTCTGGACAGTTCGACGCCCGTGAAGCTGTACGCCGATACCGACGCCGACGGCGACCTCTCCGATGAGAAGCCGCTGACCGTCGTGACACCCGAGAGCAAGGACCTTCCCGCGGGTTTCCCGGGAACGAGCCACGCCGTCGCCACGCTCACCAATCCCGCAACCAAGAAGACGCTGAAGATCCGGATCATAGTACTCGGCCGGCAGATCATGATCGTCCGGCAGGCGGGATACGTGGCCGGCGACGTGCGGCTCGGCGGGAAGTCCTGTCGCCTCGCCGTGGTCGACGGCGACTTCGACGGCTTGTACGACAGGCGCATGCCCTGGCCCGCTTCACCGCACGAACGCGGAACCTACGACAGCCTCGCCGTCGACCTGGACGGCAACGGCAAGTTCGAGCTGGATGCTGAAGGCACGATCGAGGTCTGTCCCCTGCCCCGGATGATTCACGTCGGGGACGCGTACTACAGCCTGGAGGTGGCCCCGGACGGGTCGTCGGTCAACCTGGCGACGGCGACCCCGGAATTCGGCACGCTCGACGTGGGCACCGGTGACGTGAAGATCACGACGTGGTCAGACAGCGGCGTCCACCAACTGAGCGGGTCCGAAGGCAAATGGCGGCTTCCCGCGGGCGGCTACATGGCGCTGATGCTGAACCAGACCAAGACCGACAAGAACGGGGCCAAATGGTCGCTCTCGTGCGCCGGAAACACCGGGAAGCTGCAGAGCTTTCAGATTCGCGCCGGCGAGGCATTGTCCATCAAGGTGGGACCGCCGGTCTCGGTGGCAGCAGAAACGGCCGTGCGCGGGGGAGTCGCCTACATCAGCCTGTCCATGACGGGCCAGGGCGGGGAGCAATACCGCACCGCGCTGAAAGACGGACAGCAGATGCCCGCACCCAGGCTGACCATTGTGACCCCGAAGGGCCGGGTGCTGGCCAGCGGGTCGTTCGAGTATGGGTGAGGCGGCTCCTGCTCGTACTCGTGGCGAGTACCAGAGGATTTCAAGGGCAAATTCCGGGCCAAAGTTGATGTGGATTTGGGCCCATTTGAGTTGACGCAGGCCGAGACGTGGGATACAATCGATTGATTGAATTATCCGCCGTGTCGGGACGTTGTTGGTATCCTCGCACGGCTGTGGACCTCTGGTCTCTTGCGAAGGAGGCACGCCGATGAGAAGAGCACTGGTCTGGGCGGTGGTCATCACGCTGATCACCGGCTCCGCTGTGCTTTCAGCGCCCAAGAAAAGGGGCAACGTCAAAGTGGCCGGGAAGGGTCTCGCGGTGGAGATCGAGTTCACCGGCGGACAGAAGTTCGTCGTGACGTCGAAGGCCGTGCGCATTCCCGTCGGGACCTATACGCCCGAGTCCTATTCGCTCATGATGAAGGACAAGTCCGGCAAGATCTGCAAGCTGGAGAGCCGTCGGGTGACGGGAGCCGAGCCCTGGAGCTTCACCGTTGAAGAGGGCGAGACGGCGGAACTCGACGTCGGGCCGCCCATCAAGATCGTGCCCATCAGGTACAGGTCCGCCAAGGACCGGTCGGGCCAGAAGATCATCCCCGTCGGCTACCAGATCGTCGGGAAGCAGGGAGAGCATTACGCCCACGGCGTGCTCATGGGCTCCCGACGTCTGCCGGCCCCCTTCTTCCAGATCGTGGACGGGAACGACAAAGTGCTGGCCGAGGGCCAGTTCGAGTATGGGTGAGGCGGCGTCTGCTCGTACTCGTGGCGAGTACCTGAAACGTTCACCGGGAAGTTCAAGATCAACCTGAAAGTCAGCCTTGGGGCCTTCGAATGCGAAGTGGAGGAGGCCTGGCATTCGACAGCAGACTGAACCGCGCTGAGACTATGTACCCACGGGGGAGGAAAGATCAATTTCCTCCCCCGTGTTTTTTTGTACGCGGACCATCGGAGACCTGAGGCAACGGAAGGGGGTGGCCATGTCTGGAGAAGAGGGGCAGCGTCGAAGAGAGGAGATCCTGGCCGCACTGGCCGACGCGGTGGACCAGATGGACGAGGAAGCCGCCGTCCGGCACGCCCACGCGGCGCTCGAGGCGGGCATCGACGCCTACGACGCCATCACTCAAGGATGCTCCAAGGGCATGAGGGTGGTGAGCGGCAAGTACGACAAGGGGATCTATTTCGTCCCCGAGATCCTGCTGTGCGCCGACGCGATGTATGCGGCCATCGACGTGCTGCGTCCGCACCTCAAGGCCCGGGGAGCGGGAGGCCGAACACCCGTCATCATCGGGGTCATTGAGGGCGACATCCACGACATCGGCAAGAACATCGTCAAGCTGATGCTGGATTCGGCGGGGTACCCCATGCACGACCTGGGGAACGACGTGGCCGTGTCGGCGTTCGTCGACAAGGCCCGTGAACTGGGGGAAGGGATCATCGCCGTCTCCACGCTGATGTCGACGACGATGCCGGGGATGGGCAGACTGGTGGAAGCGCTCAAGCAGGCCGGTCTGCGGGATTCCTTCAAGGTGATGGTCGGCGGCGGGCCGGTCTCGGCCGCCTTTGCGGAGAAGATCGGGGCCGACGCCCACGGCACAAACGCCATGGACGCCATCCGGATCGCCAACGCCTGGCAGGAGGTCAGGACATGACGACCGACATGACCCCCAAGGAAAGGATCGGGGCGTTCCTCACCGGAAAACCGATTGACCACGTCCCCTGCGTGCCGCTCATCCTGAACCACTGTGCCCGTGTGTTGGGCGTCACCGTCAAGGAGTACGCCACCGACGGGGAAGTGATGGGTCGTGCGAACGTGGCCGCGTTCCGTCGCTACGGACAGGACCTCATCACCATCTTCGCCGACACGTCCATCCTCGCCGAGGCGATGGGGACCGAGCTCCATTACCCGGACGACGACGTCCCGCGCGTCAAGACGCCCGTGGTGAATTCCATGGAGGACGCGGAGAAGCTCGAGGTCCCCGACGCCCGCACCGCGGGCCGGCTGTGCGTGTATCTCGAGGCGGTCAGGCACTGCGTCAGGGAGGTGGGTGACGAGGTGTTCGTGTCGGTCTGTTACCCGTCGCCCTTTTCGACGGCGGCGGGGCTTCGCGGGACGGCGATGCTGGCCCGGGACCTCATCAAGCGTCCGGACCTCGCGAATCTCCTCCTGGACAAGAGCGCGCAGCTCGTCGAGGACTTCGCCGAGGCCGTCGCCGAGGCGGGAGGCATTCCGGCACTCGTCGACCCGGTCGCAACGGGCTCGATCCTGAGCCGAAAGGCGTTCGAAGAGTTCGCGCTGCCCGGCAACCGGCGCTGTCTCGCCAGGATCGCGTCTCTCAAGATGCCGCCCATCCTTCACATCTGCGGACGCATCTCGCACACCATCGACCTGATGGCGGCGTCCGGGGCCGCGGTGCTCAGTGTCGACCAGATCGACCTCCTCGAAGCGAAGGCCAAGGTCGGCGACAAGGTCTGCCTGATGGGAAACGTTCGGCCCACGGAGACGCTCCTCGAAGGCACGCCCGACGACGTCCGTGCGGAAGCCGCGAAGTGCCTCGCCGACTGCAAGGACTCCCCCGGCGGCTTCATCCTGGCTTCCGGGTGTGAGGTGCCCCTCGAGACGCCGCCCGAGAACATCTTCGCCCTCATCGAGACCGCACGGCGCAACGGTGGATCATGAGCACGTCCCGGGGACTCCTCGACATTCTCCGTGGACGTGCCGTCGGGCGGGCGGCGGTGGTCTGTCCGGGCGGGATGATGAGCCTGGCCGTCACGGAGGTCATGACCGCCGCCGACGCGGCGTGGCCCGACGCCCACCGTGACGCCGGGACGATGCTTCGTCTCGCCCTCGCCATGCACGACGCGATCGGCTTCGACAACGTCGCCATGCCCTTCTGCATGACCGTGGAGGCCGAAGCCTACGGTGCACCGGTGGACCTGGGCAGTGTTGCGGTCCATCCCAGGGTGACCGGTGCGATCCTGGGCACCGACGGCACCGACGCGCTTCCGCGTCCGGACTTCCGCGCCGGCCGCGCCCGGACACTCCTTGACGCCCTCGGCACGGCGAAAGACCATCGTCCCGATCTGCCCCTCATCGGAAATCTCGTGGGCCCCTTCTCACTCCTTGGAATGCTCGCCGACCCCCTGAGGGTCCTGAGATGGACACGACGCAGGCCACAGGCACTTCAGACGTACCTGGACCGCATCACGGACGACCTGATCGAGTTCGGACGTCTGCAGACGGAGGCGGGCGCCGACGTCCTGAGCGTCGCCGAACCGACCGCCACCGGCGAAATCCTGGGCGGAACGCTGTTTCGGGAGCACGTGTTGCCGCACCTGGACCGTCTTGTCCGGACACTGCACGCCGAGGGCCCCGGGACCATCGTCCACATCTGCGGTAACGTCCGACCCATCGAAGCGGAGCTGCTCGAGCTGACCGCCGATGCCGTGAGCTTCGACAGCATGGTCGACGTCGTTGCACTCGTCCGCAAGACCCCCCCATGGAGGGTCATGGGAAACCTGGACGCGTTCCTGCTGGAGTCGGGACCGATCGAGGCCATTCGTCGACGCTGTCGACGACTGCTCGCCGGGGGGATCGGTCTCCTGGCTCCGGCATGCAGCGTAATCCCCGTCACGCCCGTTGCCCACCTGAGGGTGATGCGCGAGGTCACGGAGACCTTCGTGGACGGGGGCAGGCAGGAAAGCCAGTGACGCACGAACCGCGTGACGTCCAGGAACGTTCAGGAAAGGAGGCAGGAAAATGCTCAAGCGTGTTGTGATGATCGCTGTCGTGTTCGCCTTGTCCGGTGCAGTACTCCACGCCGAAGGCGAAGAGGTGAAGCCGGCGTCGCCCCCGCCCCTGCCCTGCATCATGGTCGAAGGGACAGGGGGCATCTTCATCACGCCCACGGCTTACCTGGTCAACCCGTCCCAGGGGGACGAGTGGCTCGGACTGCCGTCGGTGGCGTTCTCGTACGCCTCGATCGGCGACAAGGACTTCACGTCGGTCGGTGCGACGATGACGTTCTTCAAGCGGATCGAGGTGGGAGTCGCCCACGAGCGCTTCGGTCTCGGCAGCTGGCCCAGGGACGTCCTCAACGCCACCGGCCTCAACGTCAGGGACCAGACGGTGCGCATGAATACGGTCAACCTCAGGGCACTGGTGCTGGAGGAAAAGGACTGGCTGCCCGCCGTCACCGCGGGCGTGCACTACAAGCACAACGAGGACATCTGGTGCGTGGATCTCGACCTCCTCGGGGGCTGCTCGGCCCTGGGCGTCAAGGACAACGACGGCTGGGAGTTCACCCTCACGGCCAGCAAGACATTCGTCGGCATCCTCCCGAGGCCCTTCATCCTCACGGCGGGTCTGCGGAACACGGACGCCGCACAGACCGGTCTGTTGGGGTTCACCGGCCACCGCGACACCGTGTTCGAAGGAAACGCCATTTTCTTCATCACGGACCAGCTGCTGCTCGCCGGCGAATACCGTCAGAAGCCCGACCGTCTGAAACGTCTGCCCGGCCTCCTGGGAAAGGAAGACGACTGGTGGACCCTCTGTGCGGGCTATGTTGTCAACGATCGCGTGACCCTTGCGGCCGGCTACGGCAACTTCGGGAACGTCCTCAACAACCGGGAGGACCGTGTCTGGGCGGTGCACGTCAAGTTCGAGTTCTGAGTGACGTCCCGTCGGCTGGATGCCGGGAGAGACTGCGGCCGGCCGGGAGCGTGGTGGAATCTGTCAAGCCGTGGAACGGGGCAAGCCGGAGTCGGTTCAGCCGGCTTGCCCCGGGCTTTCTGAAGACGAGGCAAACGGCCGTGAAGCCGAGGATTGACGACCCCCGGATATGATGGTATAACATCCAGGCGGCTTGTGTGTCACAGGAAGGAACCCATGAAAGACCTCGCCAGGCGAAAGCGCATCATGCAGCGGTCGATGCGTCTCGGGCACTGCATCTGCGACCCGAAGAAGGCGTGTCCGTGCGACGTTCTGAAGGAGAAGGACGTCTGCCTCTGCGCCGGGGAGCGCCTGGAGGCCCCTAAGGGTCCGGTCCGCTTGACACAACTCGTCGAGAAGGCCGGCTGCGCCTCGAAGATCGACCAGGCCACGCTCAAGACCGTCCTGAAGGACCTGCCGCCCATCGACGATCCGCGCGTGCTGGTCGGCGTGGCCGCCGGCGACGACGCCGGGGTCTACCAGCTGGACGACGGACTTGCACTCGTCCAGACCGTCGACGTCTTCTCTCCCTCCGTGGACGACCCCTACACGTTCGGACAGGTGGCGGCGGCCAATTCCCTGAGCGACGTCTACGCGATGGGCGGAAGACCCCTCACGGCCCTGTCCGTCATCGGCTTTTCCGTCGGCACGGTGCCCGACCAGGTGATGGCGGACATCCTGCGGGGCGGGATCGACAAGATGACGGAAGCGGGTGTGCCCGTGATCGGCGGACACAGCATCAAGGACGAGGAGATCAAGGCGGGCTTCGCGGTGACGGGACTGATCGACCCGAAGAAGATGGTGACGAACGCCGGGGCGCGTCCGGGCGACGTGCTGATCCTCACGAAGCCTCTCGGCACGGGCATCATCGCGTTCGCCGCGCAGATCGACCGTGCACCCGCCGGCGCCGCCGAGGCCACCGCGAAGTCCATGACCACACTGAACAAGGCCGCGTCGGAACTGATGGTCGGGTTCGGCGCGCACGCCTGCACCGACGTCACCGGCTTCGGCCTCATCGGACACCTCGCCGAAATGGCCGCATCGAGCGGGGTGGACGTGGAGATCGTCTGGGACGACATCCCGCTCTTCGAAGGCGTCGTCGATTGCGTGTCCGCCGGGATCATCCCGGGGGGCGTCGAACGCAACCGCGAGTCGTCGGGGGCCGCCGTAGCCCTGGGCGACGACGCGCAGCCCGCGATGCTCGACGTCTGTCTCGACCCGCAGACCTCGGGCGGACTCCTCGTTGCACTTCCCGCCGCGAAGGCGGACGCGTTCCTCAAGCGACTGCACGACGCGGGAATGACCGACGCCGCCGTGATCGGAAAGGTTGCGGGCAAGGGCACGGGACGGATTCTCCTGAGCACGAATGGAACACGCGCGGCGCCTGCCGTGAGCGGCGCCGCCGGAGGAAAGGAGCCGGAAGTCATGGCAAGCGCGGAAAAGGAAGAGCCCTGCTGCGCGGACCCGGGCGCCGCGGAAGAACCGTGCTGCGCCGATCGGGGTGCCGAGGAAGAAGTCCCGTGCTGTGCGGAGCCGGGCGGGTCGGGACACGTCCAGGTCGCGGGGGGCCCGGGCGTCGCCGCCGTTGAGGACCAGTTCAAGGCCTTCATGAAGGCCGCGGCCGCTCCCGGGGCGCTCGATGTGGCGACCAAGCAGGCCATCGCCATTGCCCTGTCGGTTCACGCCCACTGCGCCCCGTGCGTGAAGGCCCACATCAAGAAGGCGAAGAGCATGGGGTTTACGGACGACGAGATCGAGGAAGCCGCGTGGATGGCGATTTCGTTCGGAGGGGGCCCGACGCTGATGTTCTACAACACGGTGAAGAACAGCTGACACGACGCGGAGGTGACTGGTGCCTGGTGGTGCTCCTGGTCTTCAAAACCAGTGTGGGGTCCGCAAGGGTCCCGGGTGGGTTCGATTCCCATTCACCTCCGCCATTTCCAACCGGTGCGCATCACCATGATGCGCCGACTTACTTCCTTCACCCGAACTCCGTGCCCTTGACCTCGAACTTCAGGGACCCCGCCGCGAGGCCCAGTCCCCTCTCCGCCGCGACGGCCATGTCACCCCACACGGCCTTGCCCCGGTAAAGGACCTGACCCTTCGCGTCGAAGAAGACCAGCGTGGGGACCGACTCCAGCTGCCAGCTCTCGGTCGTGCCGTCGGTCACGTCGTACACCACCGGCGTGCCCGTCTCACGCTTCGCATAGAACTTCAGAACGTCGTCCTTCGGATTACCCAGGTTCACCGTGACACTGGTGACGCGGTGTCCCGTCAGTGTCCGGGCGACCTCGGGCGTTTCGCCGATGGCGGTCCCGGAGAACGGACAGCTCGTATCGACGAAGACCAGCAGCAGTCCGTTCCGACCCAGGTAAGCGTCCAGCGGCTTCACGACGCCCGCCAGGTCGGGCAGCTTCGTGGACGCCAGGAGTTTCGACGCGTCCGGCCTCGATTTCCCGAACAGTGCCACGTCCGGACCCGCATCGGCCTTCTCGGCCAGCAGCACCCCAACCCACCCTGAAAGCTCCAGCTCGTCGGGCATGCCGCCCCGGTACCGCACACGTCCGAACTTGTCCAGGAGGACGAACGTCGGATAGGCCGTCGCATCGCAGGCCCGTGCGAGTGACGCGTCCGCGTCCCGGTGGACCGGGAAGCCCGGCTTCTTGGCCGCGTAGTAACGCGCCACCGCCTCTGCGTCCCCGGACGCCTCCACGCGAACGTAGGCCAGGCCCGCAACCGCCTCATCACGGTGCATGTCGATCATGTCGTCCAGCCCCTCCCCGCTCAGCTCGCAGCCGATCGTCCCGAACTCAACCAGGACGG
>DATKVD010000593.1:0-15842 GCA_035530235.1 Planctomycetota bacterium
GCCGACCTCCTCAACCCCACCGGCGGCGGCGTGAGCTACTGCGTCCGGCTCGACGACGCGAGGAGCAGCAACTACAACAGCCGCACGAACCTCGACGGACTCTGGGCGCCCGCGGGCAGGTCCGAGATCATCATCGACCTCCGGTGGCTGCCCCGCAGCGGCAGCTACACCAACAGGCTCGACCTCGCGGCGCTCAAGCTGGTCAAGATCTTCGTCGGCCCCATGAAGGAAAAGACCGAGCTCTTCTTCGACAGCGTGCGTCTCGAGGGCTCGTCCGACGACGCGCCCGTGGACACGGTGCTCTTCGACTTCGAGGACGACGCCGACCTCGCGAGCTGGTCGCAGCTCGCGCTCGACGACGCGAAGGTCCGCGGCGCCAGGGAGCCCCCCGTCAGGATGGAGCTTTCCGGGCAGAACGCCACCCACGGCAGACGCTCGCTCAAGCTCACCTTCTCGGGCGGGACGCTGCCCACCGTGACGACCGCGGTGATCCCCGTCGCCGACTGGCTGCATTTTCCGACGTTCCGCGCCGACGTGACGGTGAGCCGCGACTGCGTGGTGCTCTTCCGCGTCCTGCGCGGGAAGTCGGAGCGCACCGGCGGCGGACGCTGGGAAAAGCTCTGCCGCCTCTTCCCGGGCGCCAACGAGGTCGTCGAGGTGACCTACGCGTCCGCCGGTGCGTTCCCGACGCTCGGCGAGGTCGTCGCCTTCGACATCGCGATGTACGAGCCCGCCGACGGCGAATCCATCACCGTGGACAACATCCGTCTGAGCGATTCCTGGCCCGAGGAGACCACCGCCTACCGCTACATGAACCCCACGGTCGCCGGCGGCATGGCCTACCACTACGCCTTCTTCCCGAAACCCGACCACTTCAAGGTCCTCGGCACCGACTGGAAGCTCAGCGACATGGACGCGCTGACCGGGAAGCTGAAGCCCGCGTGGAAGCGGCCCGAGCGCCGCACCCTCCAGGAGATCGAAGCGGAATTCACCCGGCGGTACGAGGCGCTGAAGAAGGACCACCCGCGGGCGGTGTGCGTGACGCTGCGCGAGGGAGAAGCGGGCTGCGACCCGGCGGACCCCGGGAAACCCTACGTCGGGTGGGCGGAGGTCTACCTGCACGGGCACGACCCAGCCCCCGTCTACATCGCCGCGGAACTCGGCGCCCGACGCGGAAGCCTCGACCGCGTCGAGATGTTCCTCCGCCGACGCGCCGCCCTCCTCAGGGTGGACCTCTCCTCCATCCCAACGGGTTCCAGCATCCTCGCGGCACAGCTCCTCCTCGTCAAGGCCGACAAGCCCAGGGAGCCCGAGGAAGGCCAGCCCGACGGACCCTATTCCGTCTTCAAGCCGGCGTTTCTCTACTGCGAGCCGTGCAACCGCCCGTGGGTCGAGGCCGAGACCAACGGCGTCGAATACGCGAAGGGGAAGTTCTGGAAGGAGATCGACGGGATGGACTGGCGCGGCGACGACCCGGACTTCCCCCCGCTCATCGTCGCCTGCGGCCAGGCCCAGTGGGACATCGACACCCTCGACTTCACCGAGGCCGTCAGGTACTGGACCGACGGCACGCACGAGAATCACGGCTGGGTGATGTGCTCGCCCGGCTCGGCGATGGCATACTGTCACATCTTCAGTCACGAGACGGCGGAGGTGAAGAACCGCCCGGCGCTCATGGTCGTCTATGAACCGAAACAGTGACGGAGGAGACGGATGTTACGAAGACACTGCCTGCTGACGACGGCCCTGATCGTGGGGATGCTTCTGACGTCTTCGGCCTGGGGGTACGACCCGGTCGTCCGCACCGGACGCGAGGTCTGGCCGGAGCCGCCGCTGCCGAAGCTCCCCAAGGCCGGGGAGACACTCGTCGACCCGGTTTTCTGCACGACGCTCCTCCGCGTCACGGATGAAGCCGACGGCAAGAGCTGCCACAACGCATACGCCTACTGGCCGACGTTCAACAAGGACAGCACGCGGCTTCACATCAACTGCGGCGGCGTCGCGATGCTCTATGCCTTCGACCCGGACGCATTCAAGATCACGGGCAAGGAAAAGCTCTTCGCCGTGCAGGCGCCGGGCGGCGGAGCGCCCAACTGGGAGGACGCCACGTGGAGCGGGACCGACCCGGACATGATCTTCGGCCACACCGGACTCAACATCTGGGCCTGGAACGTCGCGAAAAAGGAATACACGCTCGTCCGGAACTTCGCGAAGGAGTTCCCCGATCCGAAGGGCGCGTTCGTGAGCCAGATGACCGTCAGCATCGACGATGAGGTCTTCGCCTTCAAGCTCAAGGGTCCGGGGCCGAAGTGGGACGTGCTCCGATACGCGGCGTGGCGCCGCAAGGACGACAGGATGCTGCTCAACTGCAAGGCCGTCGGCGGGTTCGACGAGTGTCACGTCGACAAGTCCGGACGATACCTCCTCGTCAAGGAGCGCAAGGGCCCCATCGAGTCGGCCGTCGTCGATCTGGTGACCGGAAAGACCGAATACCTCACCGACGCCGCGCCCGACTTCGGACCCGGTCATTCCGACAACGGTCACGACTGTGTCGTCGGCGCCGAGAACCACCGGAACCGCATCCTCTTCCGGAAGCTCTCCGACCCGCATCGCTTCACGACGGTCCTCGACATGAAGAACGACTGGAGCCAGCCGAAGCACATCTCGATGCTCGCCGACGACGAGGACTGGGTGCTCGTGAGCAACTACCCGAAGCAATCGACGCCGGGACTCTTCCACGGCGAGATCTTCCAGGTGGCCACCGACGGATCCGAGCGCGTGAGACGTCTCTGCCATCACCGCTCGGTCTACAAGGACTACTGGGACACCCCGCGGGCCAATATCAGCCGTGACGGCCGCTTCGTCGTCTTCACCTCCAACTGGGGCGGCAGCGACCGCCGGGACGTCTTCATCCTCCGGGTGCCCGACATTCCCGGAAAGAAGAAGCAATGAAGGACAAGCGATCTTGAACGACAGGGAACGATTTCTGGCGTGCGTGCTGGGTGAACCGGTGGACCGCGTGCCGTTCTACCTGGGGTGGAGTCCCTGGTCGACGACGTGGGCGCGGTGGGAGCGCGAGGGAAAACCCGACGACGTGACCGACGCCCGCTCGTGGTGGGACCCCGACCCGCCGCCGAGGATGCTCCCGCTCAACTGCGGACCCTGTCCGCGCATCGAGCGCACCGTCCTCGACGAGGACGACGAAACCGTGACGTTCATCGACGGCTGGGGTATCAAGCGACGCGACTTCAAGCGGCACCAGTCGATGTCCGAGTTCATCGCGTTCCCCGTCAAGACACGCGACGACTGGGAATGCTTCAAACACGAGCGTCTCGACCCCGACGACCTCCGTCGACTCGAAGACGACTGGCGCGACGTCGCCCGACAGTGCGTCGAGGACGGCGTCGGCACCAAGATCGGCTACTTTCCCGACGTCGGCATCTACGGCACGCTGCGCTGGCTGCTGGGCGACGAGGAATGCCTGGTCGCGTTCTACACGATGCCCGACCTCGTGCACGACGTCATGAACCACATGACCGACGTCTACCTCACCGTGTTCGAGAAGGTCGCATGCGAAGTGCGCATCGACGTCGTCCATCTGTGGGAGGACTTCTGCGGCAAACAGGGACCGCTCATCTCCCCCGCGCACTGGGACGAATTCATCGGGCCGTGCTACCGGCGCATCAAGACGTTCGCCGACGACCACGACATCCCCGTCTTCTCGGTCGACACCGACGGCAACCCCGACCTCGTCATCCCCGTGATGATGGACGCCGGGATGAACTACCTCTTCCCGTTCGAGGTGGCCGCCGGGTGCGACGTGAACGTGATGGGGGAGAAATACCCCACCCTCGCGATGAGCGGCGGCATCGACAAGCGCGCCCTCGCTCGCGGACCCGAGGCGATCGACGCCGAACTCGACCGCATCATGCCCGCCGTCCGGCGCGGCAGGTACATCCCCGACCTCGACCACCTCGTCCCCGACGACGTGTCGTGGTCGAACTACTGTTACTTTGCCGAGGGACTCAAGAAGCGTCTCGGCAAGTGCTGAAATGCGTGAAGGAGGACTCCCCATGTGGCTGAAGCGTCTGGCTGTCACAGGCGTTCTTCTGGCGCTCGCGGCGAGCGTCGCCGCGCAGGAGACGGCGACCGTCATCACCGACCGCACGGTCTACCCGGTGCCGGAGCCCCCGGAACTTCCGAAGGCCGGCGAGACCTTCGTCGATCCCACCTTCGGGACGACCCTGATGCGCGTCACCGACGAGGGTGACGGAAAACAGTGCCAGCACGTCTATTCCTACTACCATACGTTCAACAGGGACTCGACCCGCTTCCACATCCAGTCGGGCGGCAAGGCGATGCTCTACCGCTTCGACCCGCAGGCGTTCCGGGTCCTCGGCAAGGCCCCCCTCTTTGCCGCGAGACCGCCCGGCGGCGGCGAGCCCCGGTGGGACGACACCCTCTGGAGCGCGACCGACCCCGACGTCGCTTACTGTCACACCGGTCTCAAGCTCTGGGAGTTCAACGTCGCGACGGGGAAGTACACGCTCATCAGGGACTTCGCCGGGACGTTCGAGCCGGGATATATCTGGCAGATGAGCAAGAGTCTCGACGACGGGACCTTCGCGTTCTCGCTCCAGGACCCGAAGTGGCACGTGGTCGGATTCGCCGCCTGGAAGCGTGACACCGACAAGGTGCTCATCCACGAGAAGGCGAACCCCGGTTTCGACGAGGTGCAGCTCGACAAGACCGGCCGGTACCTCGTCATCAAGACCGGCCGGCAGGGAAGGAACAAGGTCATCCGCGTGCGCGTGGCCGACCTCGACACCGGCAAAACCTGGGACCTCACCGACTACGAGCCCGACTGGGCCCCGGGACATTCCGACAACGGTCACGGGACCGTCGTCGGCATGGATGCCCACACCCCGCGCGTCACCCTCCGAAAGCTCTCGGACCCCCACACCTTCACCACCGTCCTCAAGTGGGGCGACGACTGGAGCCAGGGACGGCATCTCTCCATGCTTGCCGACGACGAGGGCTGGGTGCTCATCAGCGCCTATACGGGCAACAAGCTGAAATCGAACGGGCTCTTCCGCGACGAGATCATGCAGGCGGCGACCGACGGCTCCGCGCGCGTCCGACGCCTCTGCCACCATCACTCGGTGGTCAGGGAATACTGGGAGAGTCCGCGGGCGAACATCTCCCGCGACGGCCGCTTCGTCTGCTTCACCTCCAACTGGGGCGGCTCGGACCGCCGCGACGTCTTCATCCTCAAGGTCCCGAAGCCCGACAGGCCGTGAGGCGCCGGGCTGCGGATCACCTCTTCAAGAGCCTTTCGTAGAACGCTTCCGCTTTGGCGAGGTTGGCCGAAAGCGCCCGGCGCTGTCTCTCGTTCTTGAAGGTTCCCCCCCGACGGTAGACTTCCCGGATCAGTCGCACGTAGTCGGCCATCGCGGTGGCGTCGGCGCGCTGCAGGATGGGCCGGCCGCCCCTGTGGACGTAGACGGGGCTCGTGTGTGCGTGAAGGTTCCAGGGCGCCACCCCGCCGTATGCTCCTGGCGTGACGTGTCCGCGAACGCGCGCCGCGACCCACGAACTCTCACGCAGACGCAGACGCGTCTCGCACACGATCTCCCGCTGTCCGCCTCTCCCGTCAACGACGTGCTCGACGGCGCCGTTGACGACCACCTCCATCCTGTCGAGCGGATGCTGACACACCGCGCGCGCGAAGACCTTGACGTCCCTCACGCCTCCGTCCAGTCGGACGGCGGCGCCCGGACCTTTGCCGTTCACCGTCAGGAGAAGCAGCGGGCCGTTGGAGGCGAACGTCCGGCCGCGACGGATCCCGTTCATGTAGGCGTCGTAGGTGAACGCCTTTCCCGCGCCGAGGTTGACGTAGGTGCGGTCCAGTCCGAGGTTGGGATACCACGGCGCGAGGACGTCGGCGCCGAAGGGGAAATCACTGCCGCCGGTCACAGCCAGACGCAGTCCGCAGTTGAGCAGCCGGTACCAGAAGTAGAACCCGGTGAACCAGTTGAACTGGATGCTCTCGACGAAATCGAGCTTGCGCAGGGCGGCCTCGACCGGCAGGGATTCATGCATCCTGACGATGCCCCCGTGGGCCCAGCCGGCGATGCCTCCCTGGTCGTGCGTCCAGTCGCACACCTGCGAGAACAGCGGATAGTCCTCCCGTCGGCCCAGCTGCCACCCCACGCTGATCGGTTCGATGACCTTCGAGATGCCGGCGGAAATCATGTGCCCGTAGAGATCGTTGTCACGGAATTCCTCGCCGCCCGCCACGATCTGGTGATCGTGATGGAGTTGATAATGCGTGCCCGCGTGACCCATCTTTCTCTGCGGGGCTTCCACCTTCCCCGCTTCCTTATATACCATGTTGTTGACCGCGGGAAGGTCCTCGGCGGCCAGGAGGTAAGCCAGGATGTAATCGTCCGCGACGGTGGTCCTCGTGAAGTGGACGTGCATGTCGCCCGAGTGCCAGCCGGATTTCCGCAGATGCTCGACGCGGTCGAGCGCCACGTCCACGTGCACGGCGCCATCCGGCTTGGCGGCGAACGTGCGTCGGACGGCCCTGTGCTCGTGCCCCCGCGCGACCCACAGCGTGAGACGCTCGGCGGGCACGGGAAACGTGGCTTCCCCCGTGCTCAGGTGCATGGAGCGAATGTCGCCCTGCCGGCACAGGTGGAGGCTGTCCCGGAAATGCTCGGGCAGGATTACCTGCGGGACGTGCCTGGCGTCGAAACGCCGCTCGGTCTCGGCCGTCGGCAGGAAACAGGTGCCGTCGGCCCGCTTGATGTGAATGCGCGCCGGCATCACCGTCTTCGTGAGAGCGTCCCGAACCGTCACGTGCAGCATCGACCACTTGCCTGCCATGTTTCACTCTCCGCTCGAGGGCTTAGGTCCCGACCCACCGCGTCCACAACGGTCGCGCAGGCGATCATGATCACGGGCGGCCGAGGTGTCAAGGGGCGTCCCGGCCGCCCGGTCTCCTGACGAGGGCGGGGGCCGCGAACCGTGCAGGAGCGTCGCCCGGTGAAAAAATCGGGCGTTCCTGGCCGTAACCATATCAATCGCAAAAGGTTATGACGATCCCGCGCCCCGGCACAGATTTTAATAAAATTCAGGTTGACTTCCATTATATGCATAGTATACTTAAGCGCGACCTTGATAAAGTGAAAGAGGACGGGCCATGGCAGACGGGAACAGAAAAGGCTGGGTCGACTACCTCACGGACGAGGACCTCGCGTTTGTCAAGCGGTTCGTCCTGGCGTCGGGATCGCTCAAGGAACTCGCGAAGGTCTACGGGATTTCCTATCCGACGGTACGTCTGCGACTGGACCGGCTCATCGAGAAAGTGAAGATCCACGACAGCGAGACGATCACGTCGGAGTTCGAGCGGGGGCTTCGCGTGCTGTATGCGGAAGGCAAAATCGACATGAGCACGTTGAACGCGATCCTCGCCGC
The DNA here is from genome assembly GCA_035530235.1 of Planctomycetota bacterium. Taxonomy (GTDB): domain Bacteria; phylum Planctomycetota; class DG-23; order DATKVD01; family DATKVD01; genus DATKVD01. Next base: position 7,483 of record DATKVD010000593.1, read on the forward strand.
GCATCGGCAGGAGGGGCAGCAGAGGGGAGAACGAGAGGAGGCGTCGGAATGAAGCGCGCGATCGTTGTGCTGATCGGTGTCTTGTGTGCATGCTCGGTCCGGGGCGAAGAGGTGCTCGAGGAGTTCTCGTGGTCGAAGCTCCAGGCGGAAGGGCGGCTGAAGAACGGGGAGGTCGTTCGTCCGGGGAAAGGGAAGCCGTTCGAGAGTCTGGCGGTGGTGAACGAAGAGGGCGAGGGAAGAACAGTCACGGTTCTCACGATCGACCGGCCCAAGGTCACGGCGGCGACCTACGCCCTGCGCGGGGAGGTGAGCTGCGAAGACGTGGAGGGCACCGGGTACCTCGAGATGTGGAATCATTTTCCGGACGGGTCGGCGTACTTCTCCCGCACGCTCGCCTCCTCGGGCATGCTCCAGAGCCTGACGGGTTCGAGCGACTGGCGTCCGTTCTCGCTCCCGTTCTTTCTCAAGGATGACGCGAGACGGCCGAACAAGCTGGTCTTCAACGTGTGTCTGCCCGGGAAGGGGAAGGTGGCCGTGGGTCCGGTGCGCCTGGTGGCATATGACGACGGCGAGGATCCGCTGGCCGTCGGCGGGGCGTGGTGGTCGGGGTCGGTGGGGGGGATCGTCGGCGGGGTGTTCGGCGTCGTGTTCGGGTGTCTCGGGGGCGTCATCGGGTGGCTCAGCCACAAGGGGAAGGCCCGTGCGTTCGTGCTGACGACGGTGAAGACGATGTTTGCCGTCGGGACGGCGTCTCTGGTGCTGAGCGTGGTGGCGCTCGTGTGTGGACAGCCCTACGCAGTCTACTATCCGCCGCTCCTGGTGGGGATACTCCTCACCATCCTTCCGCTGGGGCTCCTGGGGGCGGTGCGCAAAATGTACGAGCAGGCGGAGCTGCGGAAGATGGAAGCGCTGGATGCGCCGTAGTCCCCGGCGGCCGTCACATCTTCTTCAGGAAGAAGCTGAACGTCTCGGCGCCGGTGAGGCAGACGACCGTGACGATGACCGCGGCGATGAGCACGCCGACGATGTTGGAGACGACGAATTTCCTGAACGGCAGCCCGATGAGATACGCCGCGAGCGCGCCGGAATAGACCCCGCTTCCCGGCAACGGGATCCCGATGAACACCGCCACCCCCCATTCGCCGTACTTCTCCACCGCCTTTTGAATCCGGTGCTGGACGCGATCGACGTACCAGTTCCAGAGCTTCCCGACGGGCTTGATGAGCGTCATCACCTTGATGATCCACTCGATGAGCCAGAAGACGAGAAACCCCAGGACGATGTTCGCGACGACGCAGATGACGACCACCCAGACCCAGTGGAACTGCTTCTCGTAGAGCGTGCCGTAGGGGATGGACGCCCGCAGTTCGAGCGCCGGGATGAACGTGATGAGGATGAGGGCGAGGATGTGTTTCATGGATGATGTCCTGTGGGCGCGGCGTCAGAGATTCCCTTGCTGTTGATATCGACCGAAGCGCCTCCGGTGCTTGACCGCAATGCTCCGGTTCTCCGGGCGGCACGCAGGGTCAGACGTACGCCCCCGGTGGGGCGTCTCGGGTGCGCGGTCGGCCGGTACGGTCGAAGGGGACCTGGTTGTCCGGGTTGCCCTCGGGCACGGGGGGCGACGTCGGGGCGTCGGTCCAGTCGAAGTCGGCCATCGCGACGGTCTTCTGTCGATACAGGCTGCCGCCGGGTGCGGGTCGGAAGTCGCCGTGCTCGGGGTCGACCAGTTCGGGCCGGACGCTGTTGATCGCGTTGTGTGCCGTCAGGACCGCGGGGTCGATGGTCGGCCGGGCGGCGAGGTGATAGACGCCTTCGACGTCGTCGAGGAGCGGCTTGTCGGGCGGGCCGTTCCAGAGGACGTTGCCGCGGATTTCGAGGTTGTCATCGGCGCGGGCGAGGGGCGGCAGGTTGCTGCCGGTCGGCGTCCGTACCGGTCCCGAGATTCCGAAGTGCGCGTAGCGCGACTCGAACCCGTCGGGGTTCAGGATAACGTTGTTCGCGATCGTCACGTTGCGGTTGGGAATGTTGAACTGAACGTCACCTTGGGGATTGCACCACCCGCCCGCGTCGAGATATTCCTGCATGATCGGCGTGATGTCTCCGTGGCCCCAGCCGCGGCCGCCGAGGCCGACGACGACGGCGTCGCGTGAGGTACCCACGCGATAGCACGTGTTCCACGCCAGCAGAATGTTATACCCGCCGCAGACCGCGACGCCGCCACCGCAGTCGTGGATCACGTTGTTCACCACCTTGATATCGTAGGCCTCGTAGTGCAGCCACGGACTCACCATGTACCGAAACCCCGTCGTCTGCCCGGCCAGCACGCCGTGGTTGACCGAGTCGAACATCTCGTTGGCGGCGATGAGGTGGTGTGCCGAGCCGCCCTTCACGTACATGCACTCCGAGCGTGCGTGGTGCAGTCGGTTCCGGACGATGTGTCCGTAGTGGACGGCGACGTAATCGATGGTGTTGCCGCGCGCCCCGGAGAAGTCGCAGTCCTCGATGTAGAGACGAAGGCACTGGTTGCCCTTGAATACGTTGCCCGGGAGCTGTCCGTCCGAGGGAAGACCGACCGCCGTGACGCGGCGCACCAGGACGTCTTCACAATCGGAGAAATGAAGGACGTTGTCGATGGAGCTGTTGATCCGGCTGTTGCCCGCCGCGACGACGCGGAGGTCGACAAGGTGAAGGTGCGTGCAGTTGCGGAAGTCGAGTGCCGGGAGTTCGAGCGAACTTTGTCCGTCGGCGGCTTCGAGAATGACGGGGCACGCGGGCGACCCGCGGCGGCTCGCGAGCCGGATCTGTCCCTCGACGTCGGGCGGATACTTCCCGGGGGCGAGGCGGATGCGTCGTCCGCGCGTGTCATCGGCGAGACGTTCGGGTATGCGTCGCCACGCGGCGTCGACGGTTCGCAGCGCTTCGCCGCGGGAGCGTCCGGTGCGGCCGTCGTCGCCCGAAACCGGGTCGACCCAGAGGTCGACGAGCGTCGGGCTTCCGATGTCATACCGCGGCGAGACGTCCATGGGGTTATCCTGACAACAGCAACATGACACTGAGACGCTAAGACGCTGAGACGCTGAGGGCATCTAGCAAAATGAGGCAGCTTGCCTCCGCCTGAGGCGGATAAATTAGGACAGCCCCCGTAGGGGGCGGAAGCATGTAGCCGGGGGCGTAAGCCCCCGGTACACAGGCCAACAAGGATCGTTAGCCCCGGAGGGGCGGCAGAAGCGTTGCGTAACCTCCTGTCGCCCCGTTGGGGCTCGGGCGAATATGAGAACCCCCACCGGGGGCTCACGCCCCCGGCTATTCACTGACGCCCCTCACGGGGCTTCTTGTCAACGGCAACAGCTCATTTTGTTAGATGCTCTGAGACGCTGAGACGCTGAGTGAACGGCAACAGCGACAACGGCGACGGCAACAGGACGACGAGATGCGTCGTGCCGTTTCTCCCTTGGCCTTTGGCCTTGGACCTTCGGCCTTTTCGCTCGCGGTGCTCCCCGTGAGGAGGAGACAGACAAGGGGACCGGCGTGCGACACCGGTCCCCTGCAACGTGCGAGCGACTACGCCCCCTTCGGGACGCTCTTCGGCGTCATCCACTTCATCATCTTTCGGAGCTTCGGGCCGATCTTCTCGATGGGGTGGCTGCGTCCCTTCCTGCGGAGTGCCTTGAACTTCTTCGCACCCGTCCTGCACTCGTTGATCCATTCCTTCGCGAACTTGCCGGACTGGATTTCCTTGAGGATCTTCTGCATCTCCCGGCGCGAGGCGGCGCCGATGACTCGGGGCCCGCGCGTGTAGTCCCCGTACTCCGCCGTGTCCGAGACCGAGTACCGCATCCACGAGATCCCGCCCTCGATGATCATGTCGATGATGAGCTTCATCTCGTGCAGCACCTCGTAGTAGCACACCTCGGGCTGGTAGCCGGCCTTCGCGAGGGTCTCGAACGCGGCCATGCAGAGGGCCGTGATGCCGCCGCACAGGATCACCTGCTCGCCGAAGAGGTCGGTCTCGGTCTCCTCCTTGAAGGTGGTTTCGAGGACGCCCGCACGCGTGCCGCCGAGGGCCTTCGAATACGCTAGGGCGATCTTCTTGGCCTGCTTCGTCGGGTTGCGGTGGACGGCGATGAGGTTCGGGGTGCCGCTGCCCTTCACGTATTCCTCGCGGACCTTGTGTCCCGGGCCCTTGGGCGCCACCATGAACACGTCCACGCCCTTCGGCGGGACGATCTGCTTGAAGTGGATGTTGAACCCGTGTGCGAAGCCGAGGGCCTGTCCTTTGCGGAGGTTCGGGGCGATCTCCTTCCTGTAGACCGCCGCCTGCACCTGGTCGGGAAGGAGGATCATGACGATGTCGGCCTTCTTCGTGGCCGCCGCGGCCGTCATCGGCTTGAACCTGTCCTTGACGGCGCGCTTGTAGTTCCCCGTGCCCTTGAGTTCGGCGACGACGACCTTCACCTTGCTGTCACGCAGGTTCTGCGCGTGGGCGTGTCCCTGCGAGCCGTAGCCGATGACGGCCACGGTCTTGCCCTTGAGCACCCTCAGGTCCGCGTCCTTGTCCGAGTAGACTTTCGCCATTTCTGTTCCTCCGCTTGAGTTGGGATGCGCTGATCCGGATTTCTGTTCCGTCTCACGATCTCCGAAGGTCGATTTCGGTCCCGCGCGGCTTCCTGCGCTTGAGCCGGGACCTGTCGTGTTCGGTGCCGTCGATCTTCGAGCCGAAGCGCAGTTTCTTCGGGTCCACCTTGCGCTCGACGACGACGGGGTCCGTGAACACGTAGGGCATCTCGGGCGGCGGCCCGATATCGCGGGTCGAAGGGGCCTCGGGCGCCTCGAGCGTGATTTTCGCGCGGGTCTTCATGAGGCCGCGTTCGTTCTCGAGCCGCTCGTACGCCTGGCGCGCGAAATCGGGGTTGATCTCGCAGCCCACCGAGTTGCGACCCAGGTGCATCGCCGCGACGGACGTCGTCCCGCTTCCGAGAAACGGGTCCAGCACCGTCTCGCCCGGGAAACTGAACATGCGGATGAGACGTGCCGGCAGTTCCTCGGGGAAGGGCGCCAGGTGCGTGTTGTTCTTCTCGCCCGGAAACGTCCAGTGACCCGCGAAGAACGTGTTCCACTCCTGCGTCGTCATGCGGGCGGCGTCCTTCTGCCGCGCCGACGGTCTCGGGGCCTTGCCCGGCTTCTTGAAGAGCAGGATGAACTCGTAGTCGATCTTCACGATGCCGTTTCGCGGATGCGGAAACGAGCCCATGATCGTCGCGCCGCCCGACGTGTTGCACGTCGTCACCTTCTGCCAGATGATCGCGCCCATGTAGTCGAGACCGGCGCACTCGCAGAACCTGATGATCTCCGTGCGGATGGGGATCACCTTGTACCGGCCGTAATAGACGGCCCGCGCGAACTGGTCGCCGATGTTCACGCACAGACGGCATCCGGGATGCAGCACGCGGATGCATTCCAGCCAGACCCGGTTCAGGTTGTTGATGTACTCCTCGTACGAATCGTCGTAGCCGATCTGCCCGGCGACGCCGTAGTCCTTCAGCTGCCAGTAGGGCGGCGAGGTGACCACCAGGTGCACGGACCGGTCCCGCAGGCGGTCGAGTCTGCGGGCGTCGGCCGTGACGATGAGGTGTTCTGTTCCGGGACGCGACATGCGGCCATCCCTGAAGATAGGGTGCGTGGTGGGTCTCCTGACCCGCCGCGACACGTCACTGTGTTCCCCCGCACACCCGGCGGGTCAGGGGACCCGCCGGGCCGCGGGGGCTCAACGCTCAGGCCTTCGTCCTTCGTCATTTTGCATCGCGTGTGCCGCGGAGCATGGCGATGCGTCCGGTGCGGGCCACCTCACGGATGCCGTACGGCCGGACGACGTTGATGAACGCGTCGATCTTGATCTCGGGTCCGGTGATCTCGAGCATCACGTGCTTCGCCGAGATGTCCACCACCTTCCCCTCGAACACCTCGCACAGCTGGAACAGCTCGCTGCGCTTGGCGGGTGAGGCGCTCACCTTGATGAGCATGAGGTCCCGCTGGACGAAATCGCGTCCCTGGAAGTCCTGGATCTTGATGACGTCGATGAGCTTCCCGAGCTGCTTCCGGATCTGCTCGAGGATGCTCTCGTCGCCGTGAACGGCGATGGTCATCCGTGACAGTTCCGGGTTCTCGGTCTCCCCGACGGCGAGTGAGTCGATGTTGTATCCGCGGGAGCTGAAGAGTCCCGCCACGCGTGCGAGGACCCCCGGACGGTTCGCGACCGTCGCACTGATGATGTGTGTCCGGTACGTGTCTTTCGTTTCGTTCATGGTCGCACCCCCTTAAGCCATGCCGCCGATCATCCGGTCGATCGCTTCACCGGCGGGCACCATGGGGAAAACGTTCTCCTCGGGACAGACGATGAAGTCCAGCACCACCGGTCCCTTGTGCGCGAGGGCCTTGTCGATGGCCGGACGGACCTCCGCCGGCTTCTCCACACGGATGCCCATCACGCCATAGGCCTCGGCGACCTTCACGAAGTCCGGGTTCCCGCTCAGCCGGGTGGCCGAGTAACGCTTGTGGTAGAAGAGTTCCTGCCACTGTCTCACCATCCCGAGGTAGCCGTTGTTGAGGATGGCGATCTTGACCGGGATGTTGTTGTGAGAGGCGGTGGCGAGTTCCTGGATGTTCATCTGGATGGACCCGTCGCCGGCGACGTCGAAGACGATCGCGTCCGGACATCCCACCTGCGCCCCGATGGCCGCGGGAAACCCGTAGCCCATCGTCCCGAGTCCGCCCGACGAGATGAGGTGTCGCGGCTTCGAATACTTGAACCACTGTGCCGCCCACATCTGGTTCTGTCCCACCTCGGTCACGATGATCGCCTCGCCCTTCGTCGCCTCGTAGATCTGCTCGACCACGTGCTGGGGCATGACCCCGCCCTTGCACTCACGGTCGTAGGCGAGGGGGTGCTTCTCTTTCCACTGGCCGACCTGCTCCAGCCACGCCTTGTGCTCGGCGGGCTTGACGTACTTCAGGAGTTCCTCGAGGATGGCCTTGGCGTCGCCCACCACCGGGATGTGCACCTTGATGGATTTCGAGATGCTCGCCGGGTCGATGTCGATGTGGATGATCTTCGCGTTGGGCGCGAAGGTGTCCACCTTGCCGGTCACCCGGTCGTCGAAGCGTGCCCCCACCGCGATGATGAGGTCGCACTGCTGAATGGCATAGTTGGCGTACGCCGTCCCGTGCATGCCCAGCATCTCGAGCGCGAGCGGATCGGTCTCCGGGAAGCACCCGAGTCCCAACAGCGTCGTCGTGACCGGGATCTCGGCGGTGTGTGCGAGTTTCCGCACCAGGTCCGACGCCCCCGAGATGATGACCCCGCCGCCCGCGTAGATGACGGGCTTTTCCGCCTTGTTGATGGCCTCGGCCGCCAGACGGATCTGACGGACGTTGCCCTTGATGTTCGGACGGTACCCCGGGAGCTGAAGCTCCGTCTTGCCGGGACCGTCATACTCGCACTCGGCCACCGTCACGTCCACCGGCAGGTCGATGACCACCGGCCCCGGACGTCCCGTCGATGCGACGTGGAACGCCTCCTGGATGGTGCGGGCCAGTTCCCGGCAGTCGCGCACCAGGTAGTTGTGCTTGGAGATGGACCGCGTGATGCCCGTGGTGTCCGCTTCCTGGAAGGCGTCGTTCCCGATGAGGAACGTCTTCACCTGACCGGTGATGGCGACCATGGGAACGGAATCGAAGTTGGCCGTGGCGATGCCGGTGACGAGGTTCGTCGCCCCGGGACCGCTGGTGGCCAGACACACCCCGACCTTGCCCGTCGCGCGGGCGTAGCCGTCGGCGGCGTGGGCCGCCGCCTGCTCGTGTCGGCACAGGATGAAACGGATGTCCTTGACGTCGTGCATCACGTCCATCAGCGGGATGACCGACCCGCCCGGGATGCCGAAGATGACGTCCACCCCCTGAGACCTGAGTTCCTCCACGAGGATCTCTGCACCGCGCTTCTTCATGAGGCACCTTCCTTTCGGTGTGACCGGGATCCGACGGGGTTGCCTTCGCGCGTCCGCCCGACGGCCGGGGCGTCCGACCGCCAGAACCCGCCGGGGAGAACACCTCCCCGGTTTCCGGACAAGTGTGCCACGGGTGGCTTGTCCACCAGTGCCTCACCCGTCGTTCGGGTCCGTACTGCCGCCGCCGACGGATGAACCCCCGCCGGCCGGCGGTTCCCTTTGCACCTCAGATCAGGAAGCGATAACCCTAAGCCCCACCGGGGCTTTTGTCAAGCTAATATCGGATGCCGCCCGGTGCGGGCATGCGCAAAAACATCGGGAATTCTACTGACCCCCGCCCGACGCATCGCTATGATT
>DATKVD010000594.1:0-2598 GCA_035530235.1 Planctomycetota bacterium
GGCCCGACCGTCCTTCCAGGTATTCAGCACCGAGCCCCTGAAGATACAGTGCAAGTTCGGCCTCCGCTCCCGGGAGGAGGAGGGGAAGGCCGACAAGCCCGCCATCCGGGTGGACATCGCCTCCGTCTTCACGGGGGTCGAGGACAAGCTGACGGCAACGGCCGCGGGCAAGACCGTGATTCTGTCCGCCGTCTCCGATGAGGGCAATGAGATGCGGGCGCACGTGGTCCCGGGCACCCCCTTTCCCTGCATCGCCTTCGACGGCCGGATGAAGGATGAGAAGGAGCCGAGGGTCGTCGTGCAGATGAGCGTGAACGGACCTCCCGGGGCGAAGCGTCCCGCGGTCCCGGACCTCCGGGTGCTGAAGAAGCACCTCGAACGGGCGTTGAAGAAGCACCTCGAAGTCGTCGAGCGCGAGGACAAGGAGGCCGTGCTGTCTTTCTTCAAGACGTACTTGCAGACATGGATGAGCATCCTGCTGGTCCGGGTGGCACCCGATACCCCGGAGGCCCGGGCCGGCGTCGAGAAGATGCTCAAGCGGAAGATTGACTGGGATGCGGCCAAAGAGTTCGACCGGAAGGTCGTCGAGGCCTTCCGTGAGGCCGAGACGTCTGGAACGCCGGAGCCCGAATAGCCCACGGTCCCGCGGGACCTACGGCGAGTCTCTACCGGAGGAGTGCAAGATGAACGTTAAGAACGTGAAGGACGTCCCCGGCATCGACATGGGCCCGGAGCTGCCGGGGGTGACGCTTCAGGTTCTGGTCGGCCCCGACGACGGGGCCGAGAACTTTGTCCTCCGGCGGTTCACCCTCGAGCCCGGCGCGGCCACCCCGAGCCACCGGCACGACTGGGAGCACGAGATCGTGGTCACCGAGGGCGAAGGGGTCCTCGTGGCCGCCGACGGCGAACACCCGATGAAACCTGGAAACGTCATCTACATCGCCCCCGGCGATCTGCACCAGTTCCGAAACACCGGCACCGGCCTCTACCGCATGATCTGTCTCGTCCCGATGAAAGGACACGGCTGAAAAATTCGCTTGAAATCGGCGCAAGGAAGCGGTAGACTTCCGTCGATGAGTTGAACGGGTGCTTTCTATCTGCGAGCCGGACCATGCTGAAACCCACAAGACGTCCCATCCCGATACGCAGGGGCGCCTCACGCGCCCCCCTTCCGGAGGTGCACGGTCCCGAGGCATCGGGACCGGCCGGCATCTCCCGCTAGCCGCACCTTGTCCACGCCTGCGGGCGTGCGATTCGACTTGATTCTCGACACACAATCGGCAAATAATGTCGTTCGGCGGCTCATCCGCCGCACCTCAACTCAGAAGGTGACCCATGTCAGAAGACAAGAACCGCTACAGGAACACGGTCAATCTCCCGAGCACCTCGTTCGCGATGCGCGCGGACCTCGTCCGACGCGAGCCCGACATCCGTGCGGGGTGGGAGGAGAAGGACCTCTACGGACAGATGCGCACACTGCGTGCCGACGCACCCAAATGGGTCCTCCACGACGGCCCGCCCTACGCCAACGGCGACGTCCACATCGGCACCGGACTCAACAAAATCCTCAAGGACATGGTCGTCCGCTACCGCACCATGCGGGGCTTCGATTCCCCCTACGTCCCCGGGTGGGACTGTCACGGACTGCCCATCGAGAACCAGGTGATGAAAGAGCTGGGCCCCACCGGCCGCTCGAAGCCCCGCGAGGAGATCCGCCGGCTCTGTCGCGACTATGCGATGAAGTACGTGGACGTCCAGCGCTCTCAGTTCAAGGCCCTCGGCGTCTCGGGCGACTGGGACCACCCCTACCTCACGCTTACCCACGAGTACGAAGCGGGCGTGCTCGACGTCTTCACCGACCTCGTCGGGAAGGGCTACGTCTACCGGGCGCTCCGGCCCATCCACTGGTGCATGCACTGTGAGACGGCGCTCGCCGAGGCCGAGCTGGAATACGAGGACGTGGAGGGGCCGTCCATCTACGTGGGGTTCCCGGCGGCGGACCGCGACGCCCTCGCCAAAGCCTTCGGCGTGGACGCGGTGCCCGAAGACACGTCCTGGCTCATCTGGACCACGACGCCCTGGACCCTGCCGGCGAACCTCGCCATCGCCGTCCATCCGGACTTCCACTACTCGCTCGTCGGCTTCACCGACCCGGACACGGGCGTCGAGCGGGCGTTCGTCCTGGCGTCCGACTTCGTCGAGGGGGTGCTCGGCTACCGGGGGGTGACCGATTTCACCGTGCTCGGCCGCGTCAAGGGCGCCGCGCTCGCCGGACTCGAGTACCGTCACGCGTTTCTCGACCGCATGAGTCCCATTCTCGGCGCCGGTTTCGTGACGCTCGCCGACGGCACCGGCTGCGTCCATTCGGCACCCGGTCACGGACTCGAAGACTACTACATGGGCGTCGAGAACGGTCTCGAGACCTTCAGTCCCGTCGACAGCCGGGGCCGGCTCACCGAAGCCGCCGGCGTCTTCGATGGGCTCCAGGTGTTCGACGCCGACCCGAGGATCGTCGAGCTGCTCAGGGAGAAGGGGGCGCTGTGGCAGTCCGGCAGCTCGACACACAGCTATCCGCACTGCTGGCGGTGCAAGAATCCC
>DATKVD010000595.1:0-2097 GCA_035530235.1 Planctomycetota bacterium
GACGTGGTTCGAGTTGATGAGTTCGACGCACGTGTCGCGCACCGAGACGTGGACGCCGCCCTTCCGCGGGTCGGAGTGGTCGGGCAGGATGACGTAGAGCCTGTTCCCGTCCTGCACCCAGCCGCCCTTGATCTTGTGGGCCTCGCCTTCGGTGCGGTTGCACCGGTGTGTTTCGGCCTTGAGCTGGTCGAGGTCGTGGTGGTGGTGGAGGCGGCCGAGTTTCTCGTGTGCGACGATGCGCTGGCTGACGGGGGGGATCTGCGCCGAGTAGAGGGCCCCGCCCTCGCTTTTCCAGCCGTCCCCGGCGGCGAGCGTCGCGTCCGAGCCGAAGATCTTCGCGCCCGGCTCACCCTTGAGCGTGATGGGGGCGTCGGGCGTCCCGCTCTTCGTGCCGCTCACCGTCTCGTAGTAGACGCCCTTCCTGACGAGCACGGTCGTTCCGGGGACGGCCCTCTCGAACGCCGCGCGGATGCTCTCGCCCGGCGCCACGACGATGGTCTCGCCCTTCGAGACGTTCGGCGGCTTCAGCGTCGTGAACGTCCCGCTTATCTCGGTCTTCCCGTTGACGCCGTCCGGGTCGGTGAGCGTCACGTTGACGTCGTACGCGGTCCCCTCTTCGAGGAAGAGCAGGCTCCCGGTCCAGAGCCGGCCGCCGAGCCGGGGAACGCGGATCTTCACCGCCGGGTGCGCCTCGCGCCACGTGTCACCACCCGTCTTCCGATAGCGGATGGCCGCGCGGCTGTCCCCGTTCCGGTCGCCCGTGTAGACCAGATACACGCTCGCGTTGTGGAAGGTGGGGACGCACACGAGCTTTCCGGGGGTGATCGCGTCGGCCGCATCCGCCTCTCCGCCGGTCTGCGCCCGCGCGGCGCCCGCAACCACCACCGAGGAGAGGACCAGAAAAAGGTACGCGGTACCTTTTTTTACCGCGAAAATCGGCCCTGAAAGCCCCAAGAACCGCGATAGAAAAAAGGTACCGCGTACCTTTTTCATCGATTCACCTCGAGGTACGTGCCACCCGTGAAGAAGTGTCTGAGGGGCTTTCCGGCCGGGTCGCGGCGGCACCAGACGAACGTCGCGTCGGTGACGAAGGGGCCGTCGATCTCGACCGGGAGTTCGAGGTCCTGTGACCACCCGACGGTGTCGGTCGAGCCATCCGCTCGACGGAGCGTGAGGTAGTGGAGCTGGAGGCGCTCCCACGGGTCGCGCGCCGGGCGCGCCTCGATCACCTCAAACCCCGGCACGTCGGCGCCCTCGAACGGCACCAGGAGCGTCGCGGTGAAGCGTCCGGGGAACGGCTTTCCGGGATACCGGAACTCGACGACGGGCGCCGCGATGGGTTTGCGGTGATTGGCCGCGTCGCCGATGAGCCCGCGCGGGGGATCGGTCTCGCCCTCGAAGCACTGCATCTCGGTGCCGTCCGGGGCGTAGACCATCCTGACGAGCAGGTTGACGCCGGGGTTCTTCGAATGCCAGGCGAGGGTGTCCTCGTCCATCGTCCACGCCTCGGTCGGCGCCGACTGCCAGCAGCTGTGGACGATCTCCCCCTCGTCGCATTCCATCCGGTCGAGTGCGAGGAGATACTCTCCCTTCACCCAGAAGAGCACGCGCTCGTGGATGCCGAAGGCGCCGTCACGGTGGCCGTCACGGAACTTCCACGTCGGGTCCCGCCAGTAGCCGCCCTGGTACTTCGCCTGGATGAGGGCGAAGTCGGCGTTGAATTCGGTCCGCATCAGCTGCGCGTCGACGTCGGCCTGGTTCCGTCCGCCCACGTTGAGCGTGCTGTGCGCGCCGGTGGACGTACCGTAGGGACCGATGGGTTCCGAGACCTCGTAGCTGAGGATGCCGGTGTCGGTCAGCAGCGCACGACCCTTCGAGCGGAACACGAACGACAGCCGGCTCAGGTGCGAGTGCCATCCGCCCCAGGTGGAGGCGTCGAAGGCGAGATAGTCGGCGCCGGACGACCACGAGGATCGCACGAAGACCTGACCGGCGTCGGGAAAGACCTGCTCGAGAGGCGGCTCGTCGCCGAAGAGGGCCCGTCGCTCCTCGAGTTCCCGGAGTTCCGCGGGGTCGGCCAGGGGGGCGGTTGCGTCA
>DATKVD010000596.1:0-5840 GCA_035530235.1 Planctomycetota bacterium
TGGGATGGTGCGTGGGAAATCCCATCACCCCGTCCTGCATTTTCTTCCAGTGCGTGCCCCAGACGTCGATCCAGCGGGTGCCCACCGGGCAGTCATGGCCGCCGCCCTCGTAGCCTTCGTGGTTGCAGCCGCGGTAGGCCAGGCCATACGCGGGGGGCCCCGTCATCATGTATTCGGGCTGGTCGAAGCGGATGATACGGAGGGCGTTTTCTTTCGGAGTCATCGTCATGGAGAGGGCCAGGTGTTCTCCAGCCAAACCAGCAGGCCGATGAGGAGGACGGCCGCCGGCGGCACCACCACCCAGGGGTTCACCTTCAGGAGCTGCGGCCAGGTGACCTCGCCGAAGTTTCCCCTGTTGAGGAGTGAGGCGTTCAGGCGGGGGTAGAGTGCCGCGAAGAGACCGGCACCGATGAGCACACCGACGACGCCTCCGAAGAGGGCGTCGAGGTATCCGTTCCCGACGGCACCCGCCACGGTGCCCGGGCAGTAGCCGAGCAGCGCGAACCCGACACCGAAAATCAGTCCCCCGACGACGGTGGACCCGACCGACCCCGGCTTCGGGTGCAGCTGCGCCAGTCCCAGACTCACCAGCAGGTGCACGCCGATCATCCCCGTGATGACCGCCGTCAGCATGACCTTGACGACGGTGAAATCCTCGAGCAGCAGTTGGCCGATGATCACGTCGTACTTCGTCACGCCTCCCTTCTGGAGCAGGAAGCCGAAGAGGATGCCGACGACGAGTCCCAGCACCAGCTGGAGGTCCTTTCTGTCGTGAAGTCCCGTCAGCATGTGTGTCCTTCCGGTGTCAAGGGCCGAAGAGGCGGAAGAGGAGCATGGCGGTCGCCACCCCGCCGACGAAGAAACACACCACGGCCGCCCAGCTGCTCACGGCAAGCTGAAGTGCCCCGCTGATGCCGTGACCGCTGGTGCAGCCCCCGGCCCACCGGGCACCCATGCCCACGAACACGCCCCCGATGACGGCCACGACGAGCCGGAGCAGGGATGAGTCTCCGAAGGCGTCGGCCCATCTCACGGGCACCCACCGCAGCGCGAAGTCCCCCGACAGCACCGCCGAGACGAACGCCCCGACGATCACCCCGAGCACCAGCATCCACTGCCAGTCGATGACGGGGGGAAACTGCCGGTAGTAGGGCTTCTCCGTCACCTTGCTGCCGCGGAAGAGCTTCTCGATCATGCCGCTGGTGCGTGCGAACGACGTGGAGCAGGCCAGCGGCCTGTTGGAGAGGAGGAACGTGAGACAGGCCAGCAGCCCGATGCCGATGCCCACCGCGTAAGGCGACCACGTCGACGCCGTCAGCCATGCCATGGTGGACCGCTCCTATTTCCCGAGGAACGTCGGGCCGTGGGGTGCCAGACACACGGGACACGACGGGGCGAAGCCCGCCTCACCGTAGGCGGTCATCCCGCCGGCCGCGTTCGAGACGTCCTTGAACCCGTTCATCTTCAGGATGCTCGCCGCCAGACTCGAGCGGTGTCCGGTGCTGCAGAGGGTGACCACGGGGACGTCCTTTTTCAGTTCCTTGTGACGTGTCCTGAGGTCGGGTGCCGGGATGTTGACGGCGCCCTCGATGTGGTGCGTCTGGAACTCGCCCGGTGCCCGGACGTCCACGATGGTCAAGCCCGTCGTGCCGCAGACCCTTTCGTTGAGTTCGGTCGCGGAGAGCTGTGGGACGTGAGCGGTGGGTCGGCCGGTCTTGGCCCACGCGAACATCCCGCCGTCGAGGTGGCCGACGACACGGTCGAGTCCGACGCGATGCAGCCACACCGCCGCTTCCGTCGACTGCTCGGCGTCGGCCGACACCAGGAGGATGTCGGATTTCGGCGGGAGCACCCACCCGGCGAAGGTGGCGAAGTTTCCGGCGAAATCGATGTGCCACGCCCCCGGAACGTGCTGGCCGCCGAAGGCGTCGTAGGCGCGGATGTCCAGGACGAGCGTGTTCTCGTGGTTCATGGCTTCGGCGAAGTCGGCCGGCGTCATGGGCACGGGCACGGGGAGTTCCCGCACGAGGGCCGGTCCGGCGCCGTTGACCGCACTGCACCGACTGAAGTGGTCCGGGGCGCCCGGCATGTTCGTGGTGAGCGATGTGACGAAGGCCTTCCTGTCCGTGATCTGGAGTGCCGCGTTGTACTGCTTCTCGTACCCGACGGTGCTCGTCCGCTTGGCCCCCATCGCCCGGCCGCACAGAGACCCGGCCCCGTGTGCCGGCAGCACCTCGCAGAAATCGGGCAGCTTCAGGAGCTTCTCGTGCAGACTGTCGTAAAGCTTCGATGCCAGCTCCGACGCCTGTCCCGGAAAGAGGTCCGGCCGGCCCACGTCGCCGACGAAAAGCGTGTCACCGCAGAACACGACCACCGGCGCCGGTCCCCGGGCACGGTCGGTCACCACGTAGGAGATGTGCTCGGGCGTGTGACCGGGCGTCTCCAGCACCTCGAGCGTCAGGTCTTCGATCTCGAACGAGTCCCCTTCGGCCACGGGCACGTGGTGGAATCTGCACTTCGCGGACTTGGGGGCGTGGACGGCGGCGCCGGTCTTCCCGGCCAGGTCCAGGTGACCCGAGATGAAATCGGCGTGCAGGTGGGTCTCCAGGATGTGCGTGATGGTCATCCCCATCGCCCTGGCGGCGTCGAGATAGACCTGCACGTCACGTCTGGGGTCGACGACGGCACAGGTGTCGGTCGCACCCAGCAGATAGGAACTGTGTGCCAGACCCTTGACGAAGAATTGCTCGACGAACATCGCGGAGTCCTTTCGGCCGGACGTGCGGGAGTCCGACTTCGACTGTGAACTCAGACCTCCTTCACCTCGACACGTGCCAGGCAGGCGTCGTAGTCTTTCCGGTCGAGGGTGCCGACGGCGGCGGTGAGGACACTGGCACACCCGGCGGCGACGGCGGCGACGAGTCGTGCGTCGGCCGGGTCGCCGCGTTCACCGGCGGCCAGGAGGCCCGCGAGAAATGCGTCGCCCGCCCCCACGGTGCTCTGCGGCTCGACGTCTTCGAGTCCCGCCGACGCCGACCACGACCCCTCTTTCGTCACCAGCACCCCGCCCTTTCGGCCGCGCTTCACCGCGATCTCCGGGACGTTCTCCAGCAGCAGTCGTGCCGATTCCACGATCACCGACGTCGACGTGGTCTGCTCCTTCACCAGTTCGCCGAGTTCCTCCTCGTTGGGGGTGATGAGGTCGGCCTCGGCGGTGAGTGCCGATTGCAGCGCGGTGCCCGACGTGTCTACGACGACCACCGCGTCACGGGCCTTCAGACCCGTGATGATCTCGGTGAACTCGGCCGGGGAGAAATCGGGGGGAAGGGAGCCGGCGAACACGAACGGGCCGTGGGCCGACGACAGCTCGAACAGCAGCTCACGCAGCTGGAGCTTCATCGCCGCCGGAACACTGAATCCTTCCTCACGGATATGCGTCTCACCCGATTTCGCGTCCGAGAGGAGGGTGGTGTTGATGCGCGTGGGAGCCGACACCTCGATCAACGTCGAGGTCACGAGGGTGTCACGGAAGCTCTCCTCGTACATCCGGAGTTCCCGTCGGCCCACGAACCCGCACGCCACGGACGGCACGTCGAGGGCGGAGAGGTACCGACTGACGTTCACGCCCTTCCCCGCCGGAACGGTCGCCACCAGCGTCGCCCGGGCGGTCTTGCCCAGACGCAGTCCGGGTGCCGAGAGCACACGGTCGATCGCGGTGTTGAGCGTGACGGTGACGATCATCTCGTGCTCCCCGTTGCGACACCCTCCGACCGGGAGGCTTCTATTCCCGGGCGGCCCGGTCCATCATGCGGACGATCCACCGCTGGGCCTTTTCGGCCTGCGGGGTGTTGGGCATGCGCTGACGGATGAGGTCCAGCTCGCGACACGCCTCCCCGTGCTGACCGAGGTGCTCGTTCATGATGACGGCCACCGTGAAGACGTACTGTGCGAACTCCACGTCATCCTTCGCACCGGCCATGGCCAGACGAAACGACCCCACGGCACGGTCATACTGTCCGGCCCTCAGCTGGATCTGTGCCAGGATCGTGCGGGCCTCCATGTTGTCCGGGTCCTTCTCCAGCACGTCCTCCACCACACGGGCCGCACGCTTCACGTGTCCCAGACGAAGCGACTGCTCCGCGTCCTCCAGCTTCACCTGAGTCGTCGAGAGTGCCCCGTCGGCCAGTCCGGCCGCCGCCCCCAGATAGGTCACCACCAGGAACACCGCGAACGGCAGATACGCCATCCCCGCAAAGGCCGTGTACAGGTAGAACCCGATGCGGTACTCATCCGGGTTCGAGCTCGCGTACGAGACGCAAGCCATTGTCAGATAAAGGGTTGCGGCCACGGCCAGGCTGGCCGCGTGGAAGACCACCATCGACCGCAGCTTCTCGCGACGCCAGATGATGTAGCCGAGCACCACGGCAAGCAGCAGGTTGAGCACGAAGAGAGTGGTTGCCGTTTCCATCACGACTCCAGTGCGCTCACGTCGAGCAGGTGTCGTCGGGCGGCTTCGTCGTCGACGAGTCCGCGCTCGTGCAGCTTCAGGATGAAGCTGTCCATCGTCCAGCTCCCGGTTTCCTCGGGTGAGGCCATGCACTTCTCGATCGACTTCAGATCGCCGCTTCGGATGAGTCCGGCGACCCGGGCGTCGACCTTCAGCAGTTCGGTGGCCGGCACCCGACCGGCGGAATCCCTGCGCGGGAGCAGCCGGAGGGCCGCCACCAGAAGGAGGGACGCGGCCAGCTGACGACGCACGCCCGGTGAGGTCCTGTCCTCCGCGGCGTCCATGAGCTTCGTGAGGGTCTCGAGCACGTAGTCGGCTTCCATCGAGGCCAGGACCAGACGTCCGCGACCGGCCAGTCCGAGGGCCCGACGGACCGTCTCGGCGTTCTTCATCGGGTCGATCACGACCACGTCCGGGTCCTGTGCCGAGGCCGCGTCCAGGGCACTCGAAAAACTCAGGGTGTCGCGTCCCACCTCACGCTGGTGCACCACCGACTTCTTGTTGACGTGCGGACAGCGGATGCACGCCTCGATGGTCAGGATGGTGGCCTCACGCCCGGCATTGATCAGCTCGACAAGCGAGGCGAGTGCCGTGGACTTCCCGTGTCCCGGGGGTGCGGCGATGATGATGAGTCCCTGGGCGGCGCCGGTGGCGTCGGCCAGCATCGAGGGCAGTCCCAGCTTCGCGGGCGGCATCGCCGACGGGACGATCCGGAACACCCCCGACACGCACCCCCGCTCGTAATACGCACTGCCCAGCACACGGGTGTTGTCCATCACCTGCAGGGAGAAGTGCAGCTCACGCTCCTGGTCGAACTGCTGCATCTGCACGGGGGTCAGTGCCGAAGCGATCAGGTTGCGGGTGTTCTCCGGGGTCAGGGCGTCCATCTTGGCAAAGAACAGCTTCCCCTGACGTCGCATGGCGGGCGGCGAACCCGCCGAGACGAGCACCTGCTCGGCCCCGTTGTTGACGGCGAAAGTCAAGAGTTCGGTGATGTTGTTCATGACGGTCTCCCCGGACGTGTGGTGAACGACGCACTACCCGAGCACCGATAGTGTCACGGATCGACGGGTGGATTTCAAGTGAAATTGATGGTTCTCAACGTGAAGTCGCCGTGGGCGTATTCGAGCACCACGCCGTGCTCCTGCCACACCGGAAGCGAAATCAGACGGGCCTGACGGTCCCCGACACGATACACACGGTCGATGTGCTCGTGGACGTGTCCGAAGACGATCAGTTCCACGCCGCGTCGGATGAGTCGTCTGACCTTGTCACGACTGATGCCGGAACGCTCCTTGCGGTGGGCGGGACGACGCTCACTCACGCCCCGGTA
>DATKVD010000597.1:0-28828 GCA_035530235.1 Planctomycetota bacterium
TGGGGATCGACCGGAGGCTGGGTCCGGCGATGGCGAAGGCGATGATCGCCGCGGGACTCACGCTGCCCACCGAAGGCACGGTCTTTATCAGCGTGCGTGACGCCGATAAGCCGTTTGCACCCGAACTCGCCCGGCAGCTCCGGAACCTCGGCTTCCGCATCCTCTCGACCGCCGGCACCTGGCGGGCCCTCGACGCCACCGGCATCGAGGCCGAGCTCGTCCCCAAGATCCAGGAAGGTCTCCGACCCAACATCCTCGACAAGATGAAGAACGGCGAGGTCCAGCTGGTCGTCAACACCCCCACGAGGAAGGGCCCCGACACCGACGAGGCCCGCATCCGGGCGTTCACCGTCACCCACCGCATCCCGTGCATCACGACGATCTCGGCCGCGCGTGCCGCCTGTGGCGGCATCGCCGCCCTCAAGCGCGGCGCCCTCACCGTCAGACCCCTTCAGGACTACCACGCCGACGCCCGCACCGCCTGAAGCACAAGGCGCGGCCCACTGGTGGCCGCGCTACCCGCCACGGCGGGTAGTCCGGGTCCCTCGTGGCCCGGCCCCTCCCTCCGCCGGTATTTTCCTTGAGAGCCGCTCCCGGACCGGGTATAAGCACGACTTCCGCCACGGGGAATGGCCCGGGACGCCCCCCGCCCGGCGGCGTCCCACCGTCCCGGCACAAGGAGACCGAACATGAAGCGAGGGCTGATCGTGCTGGCCGTGATGCTGAGCGTGTCGTGCGTCCGCGCCGAGGACGCCCCCAGGCTGAAGGCACCGCAGCGCTGGTACCACATCATGACCAACCTGCTGCGGGACGAGGTGCTCGACAAGGAGATCGCCCTGATGAAGCGGGCCGCCGCCGCCGGCTACAACGGCGTCGTCGTCAACGACGTCAAGCTCATCAAGTACCACCTGCAACCGGAGAAGTACGCCGAGAACGTCCGCGCCTTCCGTCGGGCATGCGCCGACTCGAACGTGAAGTTCATCCCCTGCGTGACCCCGATGGGGTATGCGAACGAGATCCTGGCGCACGATCCGAACCTCGCCGAGGGGATGCCGGTGCGCGGCGCGACGTTCGTCGTCACCGACGGCAGGCTCGTTCCCGACGCGAGCGACTTCCCGGCGCTCGTGAACCCGTCGTTCGAGGAGTTCACCGGCGAGCGTCCGCGGGGCTGGGAGATTGACGACCCGGGCACGATCTCCTTCATCGACGCCGACGTGAAGTCCGACGGCAAGGTCTCGGTCCGTCAGCAGGACGTCGCCACGCAGAAGGACGGCCGCGGCCGCGTCTTCCAGAGGCTCCGCGTGAAACCGTTCCACTACTACCACGTCTCGGTGATGGTGAAGACGGAGGACTGCAAGAACCGTGACATGCGGATCATGGCGTTGTCGAAGGACGGCGGCACCGCGCTCAACTGGCAGCCCCCGGCCATCCAGCAGACGATGGACTGGACGAGGATCCACGCGACCTTCAACAGCCTCACGGACTCCGAGATCACGCTCTACCTCGGCTCGTGGAACCCCAAGACGGGAAAGATCTGGTGGGACGACGTGCAGGTCGAGCCGGGCGGATGGGTCAACATCATCCGCCGCGACAGCCTGCCACTCGTGGTCACGAGCACCGACGGCGCCACCACCTACGTCGAGGGGAGGGATTTTTCCGCCGTCCGCGACCCCAGGCTCGCCAACGACCCCAACCCCGGATACTTCACCATGTGGCACGAGCCGCCCACCGTGACGGTCCCCGCCGGGAGCCGGCTCAAGGAGGGCCAGAAGATCCTCGTCGGCTACCACCACGCCACCAACTGCGGCAAGGACTTCCAGGTCACCTGCTGCATGAGCGAGCCCCGGCTCTACGAGGTGATGGAGCGGCAGATCCGGTGGATGAAGGCGACGGCCGACCCCGACGTCTATTTCATGGCGCACGACGAGATCCGTCAGCAGGGCTGGGACGACACGTGCGCGAAGCGCGGCCTCACCTGCGGAGAGATCCTCGCCGACAACGCGAAGAGGTGCACCGCGATCATCGAGAAGACCGACCCGGGCAAGCCGATCGTCGTGTGGAGCGACATGTTCGACGCGCACCACAACGCCCGCAGGACCGCCGAGGACGGCGGCAGGTTCATCATGTATCTGGTGAAGGGGGAGGGGCCGTGGCATGAGTCGTGGCTGGGCCTGGCGCCTCGCGTGGGCGTCGTCAACTGGAACGGCGGCCGGAAGGACTCCTACCGGTTCTTCTCCTCGCGCGGAAACCAGCAGATCATCTCGGGCGTCGATGCGAAGAAGATCGTCCAGTGGCTCAAGGAGTCCGGGAAGAACCCGGGGGTCGTCGGGGTGATGTACACGACGTGGACCGGGGACTTCAGCCGGAACCTCGAGAACTACGTCGAAGCGGTCAGGAAGTGGGAAGAGGAATCGGGCGGCTTCGGGGGCGAGTGACCGGACGCCCTTTTGCGGGCGCCCGGGCGGCCGACTGAGGCGCCAACCTGAACGTCGTGACGCGGCGGGCCTCCGGGCCCGCCGCGCTCCTTTCGGCCCCCCGGCACGACCCTCCCCAACCCGCCTCCCGCCTTGCCATCCCCGACCCCTTCGCGTATAATCAAGCCACGAGCGCACGCGCCAGCCGCAGGAGGTAGCCGCACCGTGAAATACCGGATCTACATCGACGAGGTCGGGAACGCAGACATCGAAAGTTCAGACAATCCCAACCACCGGTTCCTCAGCCTCACCGGCGTCGTTCTGAACCTCGATTACGTCAGCTCCGTGGTGCATCCGCAGATGGAGCAACTCAAGTCGAGCTACTTCGCGTCTCACCCGGACGACCCGGTAGTCTTCCATCGTAAGGAAATGGTTAATGCCAAGGACCCGTTCCGGGTGCTCAGAGACCCGCAGACACGCGAACGCTTCGACCGTGGGCTTCTCGCCCTCCTCTCTTCGTGGGAGTATACAGTCATTTCGGTCTGCATCGACAAGAAAAAGCACAAGGACACATACACCACCTGGCGGTACGATCCATATCACTACTGTCTTGCCGTTCTCATGGAGCGCTTCCTCTTCTTTCTCACGCAGCATCATGCCAGAGGTGACGCCATGGCCGAGTCGCGCGGCGGCAAGGTTGACATGAGGCTTAAGGATTCCTTCGCCGGCCTTTGGGAGAACGGCACCCCGTACGTTCCGCCCGAACGATTCCATGAGGCCCTGACCAGCAAGCAGTTGAAAGTGAAGCCGAAGCTGAACAACATCTCCGGACTCCAACTGGCGGACATCCTCGCCCATCCGAGCCGCAATGAGATTCTTGGAGACCACGGCCTGCTCGAAAAGCCCCTCGCGCCCTTTGCCGTCGAAATCGTGCGGATTCTGCAACTCAAATACTACCAACGCGATGGTGTCATCGAGGGTTGCGGCAAGAAACTCTTGTGAGGTACAAAAAAAGGGCCCTTTCGGGCCCCCGATGGCATTCGCCATCCACCTCCGGATAACCGGATTGATCACTTATTACCACAAAATCCCGGATATGCAAACGGAATTCTCAAAAAAATCCGGTCGCCTCGTCGGGCATGTGGGGATAGGAATCATCGTCCTGATCGCCTCAACCCATCTGTTCGCCGACACGGCGACCGACACGCTCCGGGCACTCGTCGAGCAGGCGTCGCGCGACCTCCGGCACGTCCGCGGGACGTCCCTCACGAAGACACCCCCCGTCGTGCACATCTCGCCCGAGCGGTACGTCGAGGAGTACGTCGTCAGGGCGTTCGACGCCACGTGGGGCGGGGACTTCGACCGCTCGCTCGAGGTCTTCAAGGCCCTCGGGATGCTCCCGGCGGACCTCGAGGCGAAGCCGTTCCTCCGTCGGTACGGCGCGGCGATGACCGTGGCGGCGTATGACTTCTTCGAGAAACGGATCCTGTTCCCCCGGACCGAGGTCTCGCCCGATGTGCTGCTGCACGAGCTGGTGCACGCGATGCAGGACGAGCGTCACGACATCCTGAAGCTGATGCGGACGACGGGGTTCGAGTTCGACGGGACCTTGGCGATGGGGGCGCTGTTCGAGGGCGAGGCCCTGAACGTGCAGATCCGTTATACCCTGGGGGGCTCACGGGTGCTGGCGGGGCTGAGCCCCTACGGCACGCTGCGTCGGGAGGCCCGCACCCGCTTCGAGACGGCCCGACAGCACTGGATCGACGCCCTGCCGGACATCCCCGAGAACCTGATCCGCGCCCAGGCGTTCGTCTACGACGAGGGCGTCCTCTTCGTCGAGCGCCTCCGCCGACGGAAACGCAACTGGGCCGCGGTCGACGCCGCCTACGCCATGCCCCCGCGATCCACCGCACAGATCCTCCATCCCGAGAAATACATCCAGGGCGAGTGGCCGGTCGAGATGACCCTCCGGGACAAAGAGAAGCGTCTTCCGGAATACGCACTGGTCGCCGAGAACACACTGGGTGAATTCGGGACCCGGCTCTTCCTGCAGACGCACCGGGGCGACCTCGCGGCCCCGGAGAAGCTCGTCGAGGGCTGGCGGGGCGACCGCGTGTTTCTCTATCGCCGCAAGGGCATCCGCGCCACGGTGCTGGTGTGGGTCTCGCGCTGGAGCAGCCCCGCCCAGGCGTCAAGCGTCGGTGTCGTCCTGCACGGCGTGCTGTCGAAGTTCCGTGACCGTCTCTCCGTCATTTACGAGGACTGCTCCGGCGGTCACCCACAGCCGATTGAGGCTTTCATGAAGGTTTCGGGGCCCGACCTGCTGCTGGTCGTGGGCGGCGACCGTGACGGTCGGAAATTCGAGTCCGTCCTGACGGACGGCCTCATGGTGAAGACCCGGGAGGGAAAACCCTTTGGTGACGAAGAAGAAAAGGCGAAGTGAATCGATCGGACGGCGCTACCTGGTAACCGGGGGACTGGGGTTCATCGGGAGTCACCTGTGCGGGAAGCTGCTCTCCGACGGTCACGAGGTGGTCGCCATCGACGACCTGAGCACCGGTCGGATCGACAACGTCAAGCACCTCGAGGGGAACCCCCGCTTCGATTACGTCATCGAGACCGTCGCGAACGAGGCCCTGCTCCAGAACGTCTGCGACAATGTGGACGCCGTCTTTCACCTGGCGGCGGGCGTGGGCGTGATGAGCGTCGTCCAATCCCCCGTCCACACCATCGAGGCCACGCTTTACGCGACGGAGATCGTCCTTCACTGTGCGAGCCAGGCCGACGACCGCAAGGTGCTCATCACGTCGTCGAGCGAGGTCTACGGGAAGGGGACGACGGTGCCGTTCAAAGAGGACGACGACATGCTGTTCGGTCCGACGACGAAATCGCGGTGGAGCTACGGGTGCTCGAAGGCGATCGACGAATTCCTCGCCCTGGCGTATCACAAGGAGCTGAAGCTTCCGGTGGTGATCGCGCGGCTCTTCAACACGGTGGGGCCTCGGCAGCTGGGCGACTACGGGATGGTGCTGCCGAGGTTCGTCGGTCAGGCGCTGCGGGGCGGGCCGATCGCCGTCTACGGCGACGGCGAACAGACCCGGTGCTTCGTGCACGTCATCGACGTCGTGGACGCACTCTGCACGCTCATGCACTCGGACGACGCCGAGGGACAGGTGGTGAACCTCGGATCGGACGAGGAGATCTCCATCAACGCCCTCGCCGAGCGTGTGCGCGAGCGCGTGAATCCCGACGCCGAGATCGCACACGTGCCGTACGCCGAAGCCTACGAGGAGGGGTTCGAGGACCTCCGACGACGCGTCCCGGACCTCACCCGCATCCGCAAGCTCATCGGCTTCAAACCCACCAAGTCACTCGACGAAATCATTGACGCCGTGGCCGACGAGCTTCGTATGAGAAGACAGAAGATCGAGGGATTGTGACGACAGAGGTTGAAGGTTGAAAGTTGAAGCTTGAAGGTTAGCAGCAAAGCAGCACCGGCGGGGTCTCTTCTGTCAACCTTCAACTTTCAAGCTTCCAACCTGCAACGCCCGTGACGGAGGAGGTTTCATGCCTCAGAGACTCTCCGACATCGCAAAGATGATCGACCACTCACTCCTGCATCCAACGCTCACGGATGATGAGCTGAGAAAGGGCTGCGAGTTCGCGAAGTCGCGTCACGTCGCGACGGTCTGCATCAAGCCGTACGCCGTGCCCCTGGCCGCCGCGATCCTGAAAGGTTCCGACGTCGCGGTCGGAACGGTCGTCGGGTTCCCGCACGGCAACTCACACATCGACATCAAGGTGGCCGAGGCGGAACGCGCCGTGGCCGACGGGGCGACGGAACTCGACGTCGTCGTCAATATCGGCAAGGTCCTGAGCGGCGACTGGGACTACGTCGACGGCGAGATCGCCGCACTGAGCCAGGTCGCGAAAAAACACGGCGTCGTCCTCAAGGTCATCTTCGAGAACGACTTCCTCGCCGACGACGCCCTCAAGGTCCGCCTGTGCCGGATCTGCAGCGAGCACGCGGTGACGTTCGTCAAGACCTCGACGGGGTACGGGTTCGTGAAGCAGCCCGACGGGAAATACGCCTACCGCGGGGCGACCGACCACGACCTGGAGCTGATGCGGCGGGAATCGGTTCCGAGCGTGCAGGTGAAGGCGGCGGGCGGCGTGCGCACGCTCGACGACCTCCTGCGGGTGAAGTCGCTCGGCGTCACGCGCGTCGGGGCCTCCGCGACACAGGCCATCCTCGACGAAGCACGGGAGCGGGGCTACGCGTGAGGCGTCGAAGGTTGAAACTTGACGCGGAGCCGCCGAACGGGTATCGTTATGCCGATCGCACGTCAGAATGAAAAGGGAGCCCATCGATGATCGACGGCGTCAAGGTGAAGAAGCTGCGGGTGCTGCCGGACGAGCGCGGACGGGTGATGGAGCTCCTGCGCTCGGACGACGACATCTTCCGGAAGTTCGGACAGGTCTACATCACGACGGCGTATCCGGGCGTCGTGAAGGCCTGGCACCGCCACAAGGTGCAGACCGACTACTTCGCCTGCATCCAGGGGATGATGAAGCTGGTGCTCTACGACGACCGGGAGGGCTCGGCGACGAAGGGCGAGGTGAACGAGTTCTGCCTGGGCGTGCACCGGGCGGAACTGGTGGTCATCCCGCCCGGGGTGCTCCACGGGTTCAAGTGCATCAGTGACACCGAGGCCGTGGTCGTCAACTGCCCGACCGAGGTCTACAACCCGGATGTCCCGGACGAATACCGTGTCGACGCACATTCCAAGGACATCCCCTACGACTGGGCACGAAAGGACAAGTAATGAAAGGCATCATCCTCGCGGGCGGGATGGGGACGAGACTCTTCCCCCTGACCAAGGTCACCAACAAGCACCTGCTGCCGGTCTACGACAAGCCGATGATCTACTATCCCATCCAGTGCCTGGTGAACGCCGGGATCGAGGACATCATGATCGTCACGGGCGGCAACGACGCCGGTGATTTCCTCAGGCTCCTGGGCAACGGCAAGGAGTTCGGACTGAAGGACATCAGCTACACCTACCAGGAGGGTCACAAGGGGATCGCCGACGCGCTGGGACTGGCCCGTCACTTTGCCGACGAGGACAAAATCGCGGTCATCCTGGGTGACAACATCATCGAGGGGAACATCCGCAAGTCGGCGGCGGCGTTCGAGAAGCAGGAGAAGGGCGCACGGATCCTGCTGAAAGAAGTGCCCGACCCGAAACGCTTCGGTGTCGCCACGATTGACGAAGGCCGCATCACCGCCATCACCGAGAAACCCGAAACCCCCGCCTCCGACTACGCCGTCATCGGCATCTACATGTACGACGACGCCGTCTTCGACATCGTCGACGACCTCGTCCCCTCCGACCGCAACGAACTCGAAATCACCGACGTCAACAACGCCTACCTCAGGGCCGGGACGCTCGAACACGACGTCCTCGAGGGGTGGTGGAGTGACGCCGGGACGTTCGAGTCGCTGCACCGGGTCTCGAACCTCGTCGCCGAAACCGGCGCCAACAGGATGAGCCTGTAGCAGATAACGTCCAGGGTCGAAGGTCTAAGGAAAGACTCGGCAGTGACGCCGCTTCTCGGGCCTTGGACCTTGGCTCTTGGACCTTGTTGTCCGGTCAGTCCCCGAAGCACGTCCCCACGGCTCTCGCGCTCCTGACCATCTGGTGGTTGCGGGGGACGAGCTTCTGCTTCGCCGTGGCACTCCGCATGGTGACGTCCGTCACCGACCAGTTCTTGAAGCTGACCATCCGTCCGAAGCGTCGTCTGGCAATGAGCTGTACGGCGTGGGTGCCGAACATGGTGGCCAGCACCCGGTCGAACGCACTGGGGGTGCCCCCGCGCTGCACGTGACCCAGCACGCACACCCGTGTCTCGAGTCCCGTGCACTCGGTGATCTTCCCGGCCACGACGTTGGCGACGCCCCCCAGGCGGATCGGGTCGGTCGATTCCTTGACGACCTTCGCCACGACCATCTTCCCGCGTTTCGGACGCGCCCCCTCGGCCACGCACACGATGGAAAACCGCTTGCCCACGCGACTGCGCTGCTCGACGAACTCGCACACCTTCTCGATGTCGTAGGGGATTTCCGGGATGAGGATCACGTCGGAGCCCGAGGCCACTCCCGAATGCAGCGCAATCCACCCGGCGTAGCGGCCCATCACCTCGACGAGCATTACACGGTGGTGACTCATCGCCGTGGTGTGGATCTTGTCGATGGCCTCGGTGGCGGTGGTGACGGCGGTGTCGAACCCGAACGTGACGTCGGTGTTGGGGATGTCGTTGTCGATGGTCTTGGGCACCCCGACGACGGGGATGCCCCGTTTCATGAGCCGGTAGGCGATGGCCTGTGTGCCGTCGCCGCCGATGGTCACGAGTGCGTCGAGCTTGAGTCGTCTGAAGACCTGCACGGCCCGGGCCGAGCGGTCACGCATCACCAGCTTGCCGTTTCTCTTCCGCTCCGGCCAGCGGAACGGGTTCGCGATGTTCGACGTCCCGAGGATCGTCCCGCCCGCAGTCAGGATGCCCGAAACCGAGAAGAAATCCAGCTCACGGAACCGTCCCTCCACCAGACCCCAGTAGCCGTCGGTGAACCCCACGACGCCGAGACCGTGCTCCAGCATCGCCGCCTTCGACACCCCACGGATGACGGCGTTGAGTCCGGGACAGTCCCCACCCCCCGTCAGAATCCCGACACGTCTGATCTTCCTGGTGCGCTTTGCAGGCATGGACACCCCCGATGGTTCGCACAGCCCTCACGCGGCGGCAGCCCCAGCCGGCGCCGGTCGGGTCATTTGAAAGTCAGGTCCTTGAAGGCCTCGGGGTTGTGGAAGCTCTCCCCGGTGTCGGCCCAGGCCTGGAGTTCCGGCTCGCCGGTGGCTCTGCGGTTCCGACAGAAGTTCGCCGCCCACGTCTTGCCCTTCAGTGAGCCCGTGACGCCGAGCGACGAAAGGGGAACGGCAACCTCCACCGACCAGGCGTCCTTCATCGTCTTCGCCGCCACGGTCGCGCCGGAGTCCCAGGAACTGTCACGGGTGTCGCTGTCCAGAAGCACCCCCTTCGTGTTGACGATGAACTGGAAGTACTTCTCCCGTTTGCCGGTCGGGTCGAGGAAGATCTCGTTCGAGTCGTCACGCCAGACCTCCCCGTCCCGGTCGGTCGCCTCGGCGACGACGGCCTTCATGTCGGGTTCGGGATTGAGGAAGGCGATGTAGATGTTCGTCTCATCGTAGTGCACAAGGACGGTAGGCTTGGGCGTGACGGTCTTTCCCGTCTCGACGTTGGTCCAGTCGCCGGCGATCCCGGCGTCCTTCCAGCAGGCGTCGGAAAGGTCGCCGTCGATTTTAGGCGCCGGTGCACGGCCCGCCCTCGAGCCGCACCCCGCAACGCACAACAGCGCCGCCAACGCCACCACGCCGAACACAGTCGTGAGTCTCGCTTCACGCTCCATGGGAACCCCCCTCCCGGGCAGAGGCCCTGCCCTCTCAGTCTGCATCCCACAGTGTCCGCGCCCGCCGACGGGCCGGCTTACTCGAACTTCAGCTTCCCGAAGGCCTCGGGGTTGTGGAAGCTCTCCCCGGTGTCGGCCCAGGCCTGGGCCTCGGCCTCGCCCTGTGTCTGACGGTTCCGGCAGAAATTGGCCGTCCAGGTCTGACCCTTCGGCGAGCCCTCCACACCCAGGTCCTTGAGCGGAATCGCCATCTCGAGCGACCACCCGTCCTCCATCTTCCTGACGGCCACCTTGACGCCGGAGTCCCAGTCGCCGTCCCGCCCGCGACCGTCGTAGAGGACCGCCGCCGTGTTCACGATGAACTGACAGTAGTCCTTCTTGCCGGCGGTCGGGTCGATGAAGAGTTCGTTCGAGTCGTCGGTCCAGACGGCCCCGTCCCGTTCCGTGGCCTCACCGACGAGGTTCTTCATCTTCGTCTCGGGGTTCAGGAAGCCCACGTAGACGTTCTCGTCGTCGTAGCAGAGGTAGGCCTTGGGCTGGGGCTTGGCGGGAGTCCCGGTGTAGACGTCCACCCAGACGCCCTTGACCTCGGCGGCCTTCCAGCAGGCATCACTGAGGTTCCCGTCGATCGCGGGTGCCGCGGCGGTCTTGCCGATGACGGCGGGGTTGGGGAAGCCGGGCTTGGCGGCCTTGGTCGGCTCGGGCGTCGGTGCCGGCGTGGGTGCGGGTGTTGCTGCCGGTGTCGGCGTGGCCGCCGGCGTCACGGCCGGTGCGGACCCGGGCCCCGGCTCCGCCACGGGCTCCTTCTCCTTCCGCTCGCACCCGACCACAGCGAGACCCAGCACCAGACCCAGAACACACACGCACACGGCAAATCCGTGGCTCCTTTCCATCACAGCCCTCCTTCACGAAAAAGGGTTGACCAGAAATCTTGCGTCCGGGCATTGTCGCACCCTTTGAGCCGCTTGTCAAGCGTGTATACCCTGATTCCCGCAACCGGCGCCGTCCTGTCAGGGACGCACGCCGACACGGCACGACTTGCACCCGTGCGCTTGAATTTGCCGTCTCCTCCGTTTATGCTATTCGCAGCACCGTGGGACGCCCGTCTGCTTTCCACCCCGACCGGCAAGACGAGCACGGGGGACGCCATGCGTAACCGACTGAGCTACTTCCGGGCCATCCTCGACTACCTGGGACTTCTGTGCTGGGTGTCGGGGGTGCTGATGCTGGTGCCGCTGGCGGTGCGGCTGACGTATGCCCAGGCGGGACGGGAGGAGGTGTCGGTGACGACGTTCTGGGTGCCGGCCGGCGTCGCCTTCGCACTGGGACTTCTGCTCAAGCGCAACTGGCGCTTCCCGCCGCTCGACAACCGCCGGGCCATGGTCCTGTGCGCACTCGGGTGGATCGTGGTCTCCGCCGTCGGTGCACTCCCGTTCGTCATCGGTCTCAAGGTCTCCTTCCTCGACGCCTACTTCGAGACGGTGAGCGGCTACACCACCACGGGCATCACGATGCTCAGGGGTCTGGACGGGCTTCCGGCGAGCATTCTCTTCTGGCGGGGGTTCATCCAGTGGCTCGGGGGACTGGGGATCCTGACCTTCTTCCTGGCCGTGCTCTACACGGGGGGCTCGGCACACCGTCTCTTCAGTGCCGAGAGTCACAAGGTGTTCTCGAAGCGTCCGGCGCCGGGGCTGCTGCATTCCCTGCGCATCCTGTGGCTCATCTACGTGCTCTTCACGGCGGCCGTCGCCCTCGCGCTCACGCTGGAGGGCGTGGGGGTCTTCGACGCCGTCTGTCACGCCATGACCACCCTCTCCACCGGCGGCTACTCGCCGCACGACGCCTCCATCGGCTTCTACCGCCAGACGGGGCATCCGCACTTCGTCCTCGTCGAGTACACCGTCATCGCGGGGATGATTCTCGGGGGGATGAACTTCTTCGTGCACTACCGATGGCTGCGGGGCGGGTTCCGGGCGCTCTGGGACAGTGCGGAGATGCGGCTCTGGTGGGCGGTGCTGCTCGGGGCGACGCTCCTGGTGATGGTGGACGGTCTGCGACAGCCTAGCTCCGGCGGGTGGGACCGGCTGCACGACCTCTTCCGCACGAGCCTGTTTCAGGTGACGTCCATCGTGACGACGACGGGGTACGCGACGGCGGACATCGCCGGGAGTGGCTTCGGGGCGACGGCGAAGCTCGTGCTGCTGGTGCTGATGGTCGTCGGGGGGTGTGTCGGCTCGACCGGCGGCGGCATCAAGGTGCTGCGCATCGCCGTGCTCTTCAGGATGGTGTCGCGACAGGTGCGACACCTCATCTACGGCCCCTCGTCGGTGCAGTGTGTGACGGTGGACGGGGAGATGGTGAGCACGGAGGAGCTGCGTCGGATCGCGGCGCTCTTCTTCGCGTGGATGGGACTGCTGGTGTTCGGCGCCGTGGTGACGGCGCTCCTCTCCGACCTCGGGGCGCTGTCGGCGGCCAGCGGGATGTTCTCGGCCCTCGGGAACGTCGGGCCCTGCTACATCCCGAACCCCGACATGACCGCCCTTCACCCGCTCGTCAAAATCGTCTATATTCTGGGCATGCTCGCCGGGAGGCTCGAGATCCTCCCGGTGCTGCTCCTGTTCAGTCGTCGAACCTGGAGGTAACAGGACCATGTACATCATCATCGCCGGTGCCGGTCTGGTGGGTCGGGGTCTGGCCGAGCAGCTGATCGAGGCCCGTCACGACGTCGTCGTGGTGGACAGCAGTCCGGAGGTGTGCGAGTCGCTGGCGTCACAGGTGGGGGCACTGGTGGTCAGGGGCGCGGCCACGGAGATCGAGGCACTCGAACAGGCCGGCATCGACCACGCCGACGTCGCCGTCGCCACCATGCGTCGTGACTCCGACAACCTCGCCTTCGCGCTCCTGGCCAAGAGCTTCGACGTCCCACGCGTCATCGCACGCATGCGCAACCCGCGCTACGAGGGTGCCTACAAGAAGGCCGGCATTGCCACGACCATCCGCGTCGTCGACGTCTTCGTCAACCAGCTGCTGCTCGAGATCGAGGAGTCCCACCTCCGACAGGTGGCCGCCTTCGGGGCGGGGAAGGCCGCCATCGTCGTTGACACGGTGCCGGAGAACGCCGCCGTCTCGGGGAAGACCGTCGGACAGATCACCGCCGACGCCGATTTCCCGGTCGAGTGTGTCATCACCGGCATCTACCGGGCCGGGACGCAGAAGTTCATCATCCCCCGGGGGTCGGCCGAAGTGCTCCAGGGCGACCGGGTGTTCCTGGTGGCCGAGCACGCCAACCTCCGCAAGGCGTCGAAGTTCCTCCACCGGAAGGGGTGAGACGTTCCGTGGGGGAGTCGACGGTCGCGTCTCGGAGAGGGGTTTCGGACCGTCCGGAGTGAGTGGCGTCGGACGCCGAGACCCACGGGGCTCACGTCCGTCAAGCGACCTCTCAGTCGTCCCGATCGCGGCCCGCGGCGTCGGCCAACCACCCGCCCACCGTCTTCAGAACCTCACACTTCATGTCGAGGTTCTGCCGACGCACCGGCTCCATATCGACCCCCTCGAAGCCGCAGGTGGCCAGCACCTTCTCGAGGCTCACCGTACAGGCCGGGGCCCCGCCGCCCCCGCCCCCGGCCACACAGATTCCGACCGCCGGTTTCCCGGTAATCCCTTCTTTTCCCGCTTCGTGCCGGGTGGTCCGTCGCAGGCGGTCCAGAAACGCCCGAAGGCTCTCACTCAGGTCGCTGAAATAGACCGGATTGGCGAAAACAACCGCACCGGCTCCCCGGATCTTCCGGACCACCGAGGCGAAGTCGTCCTCGATGACGCATGTCCCTTCGCTCCGGCAGGTGCCCCAGCCGTTTTCGTCGCACTGACGACAGCGCTCGATGTCGAGCTCGGGCAGAAAGACCTTCTCGCACTTGCATCCTCCGGCCGCGGCGCCTTCCAGCAGGGCATCGGCGGCACGTGCGGTCTGGCCCTCGGGGTTGCGGCTTCCCAGAATCGCAATGACGTTCATGATTCTCACCTTTCTCCTTTCCCGACGTGTTGTCACTTGCCGGCGAGGTGCGCGGCGTTGAGTGCCGCGCCCACGGCGGCTTCCTCTTTGCCGGCGGCCAGTCGCAGCGGCAGGCCGAAGACCTCCTTCGCCATCTCCTGGAGGAGGGGGTTGCGTCGGAGTGCGTTGCCGCCGCCCACGACCGCCCGTCGGCCAACGAACGTCTCCGTCGGCAGCATGGCCTTGAGGTTCACCATGAGTCCGCGGGCGAGTGCCCTCGCCACCCGGCCCAGGCTGAAGTTCTCCGGGTCGATGCCTTCGATGGTCCCCCGGCGTGCCGCGTCGCAGCGCTCGCCGAGGAAGTGCGGCTTGACGGTGAGGGCGTCGTCGGCGGCCAGCCCCAGCGCGTTCAGCCGCCGGTAGAGGTCGTCCCTCGACGGACAGGGAACATTCAGCTCGGCCAGCCACCGCTCGACCGTCTCGGCCAGCCAGGCCCATGCGGAGCCGCCGGCCAGCGCCGCCGCCACCAGCATGAACCGCCCGCCGGGAAACGGTCGGCAGTCGAAAGGGCTCACCGCGTCGGCTCGCGTCGGACCCACGCCGGCAGGCAGCGCCGCCGAGAGCTGTGCCCCCGTGCCGACGTTCAGTGCGAGTTCCGTCTCCGGGTCGTCGAGCATGGCGAGGACGGAGGCCTGGTTGTCGCCCAAGGCGGCGGCCGCAGGCGTGCCGGCGGGCAGGCCCAGCTTCTCTGCCTGTTCTTCGCAGACGACGCCGGCCTTTGCACCGCAGGGAAGGACCTCGGGCAGGACGGACGCGGGAATGCCCGCGGCCTTCACCGCGGCGGCATCCCACGTGAGGGCCTCGAGGTCGAAGAGCCCCCAGCTCGCCCCGCTGCTCGCGTCGGTGACCGGCCGCTTCTCCCCGCACAGCCGCGCCACCAGGAGATCGTGGATCGTGCAGGCCGCCGCCGCCCGCTCCGGCAGCATGCCGCTCGCCACATACCACGCGAGCGTGGCACAGCCGAAACCGGTCCTCATCGGATGCCCGCTCGCAGCGCTCAACTCGTCGAGGAACGACCCCTCGAGGCAGCGCTGGTCCTCCCAGGTCACGAGGGGCGTGAGCGGCGTGCCGGCGTCATTCAGCACGACGACGCCGTGCATCTGCCCGGCCACGCCGACGGCGGCCGCGCACCTCCTGAGGTCGGCGGGCAGCTCGCCGACCACGTCGAACCCGGCGGCGAGGAGTCGGTCCACGTCCTGTTCGGCATGGCCCGGCGGCGCCGCGAGGTCGGCTTCATGCGGCCTCGAAGCGGACGCCAGAAGCTTCCCGTCACGCGACACGACCACCGCCGCGACCTTTGTCGTCCCCACGTCGATGCCCAGCACCAGATCGCCTGCCCCCATGTCGAGCCCCCGCCCCAAGAGGTGAACTCGACATAGTCATCCCCGCCCGGGGGCCCCGTGTCAAACGATTTTTCGGGCCCTGCCGGGCCTCGGGACCCCCAAAAAGCGTTCACCGCACACGCCCGTTCTGCCGATAATTCTGATGATGCAAGGGGTTTTCGGCGGGAGGGGGCCTACGATGAAGAAACCCGAAATCACCGTCGCCCGGCGGATGGACCGTCTGCCGCCCTATCTTTTCGGCCAGATCAACGCCGCCAAGATCGCCAAGCGTCGTGCCGGCGTCGACGTCATCGACCTCGGCATGGGCAATCCCACCGACCCCACCCCCGCACCCGTCGTCGAAAAGCTCCGTGAAGCCGCTCGCGACCCCAGAAACCATCGATACTCCGTCTCCATCGGGGTGCCGAACCTCCGTCGGGAAGCCGCCGGTCTCTACGCCC
This sequence comes from Planctomycetota bacterium, assembly GCA_035530235.1. GTDB lineage: Bacteria > Planctomycetota > DG-23 > DATKVD01 > DATKVD01 > DATKVD01. The sequence goes on from DATKVD010000597.1 coordinate 15,732, forward strand.
GATACTGGGGTGTGAAGCTCGACCCGGAGAAGGAGGTCGTCGCCTGCATCGGGTCGAAGGAGGGGTTCTCACACCTGTGCCTGGCGCTGTTGGGGACGGGCGACACGGCGGTGGTGCCTTCGCCCGCGTTTCCCATCCACGTGCACTCGGCGGCGATGACCGGGGCCAACGTCATCCGGATCCCCCTGGCCCCCGACTCGCGGCTGTTGAGCAAGCTGGCCGACGTCGCACGGCACATCACCCCCAGGCCGAAGCTCGCGATCCTCAACTACCCGCACAACCCCACCACCCGCACCGTCGAGAACGGGTTCTTCCGGGAGGTGGTGCGCATCGCACGTCGCTACGACATCATGCTCATCCACGACTTCGCCTACGGACTGACCACGTTCGGCAAATACAAAGCCCCGAGCATCCTCCAGGTCCGTCGGGCCAAGGACATCGCGGTGGAGTTTTTCACGATGTCGAAGGCGTGGAACATGGCGGGGTGGCGCATCGGGTTCGCCGTGGGCAACCGTGAGATGCTGAAAGCCCTCGCACAGGTGAAGGGGTATTACGACTACGGCATCTTCCAGCCCATCCAGATCGCGGCGATCATCGCGATGCGGCAGTGTGACGACTTCGTCCGTGAGCAGGCCGCACGCTACCAGCACCGGCGGGACGTCCTGTGCCGGCAGCTCACGCGCATCGGCTGGCGCGTCAGACGTCCGAAGGCGTCGATGTTCGTCTGGGTGCCCATCCCGAAGCCGTTCCGCAAGATGGGCTCGATGGCGGTCGCGCTGAGACTCCTGGAGGAGGCGAACGTCGCGGTCGCGCCGGGCATCGGCTTCGGCGAGGAGGGGGACGGACATCTGCGCATCGCACTCGTCGAGAACGAGCAGCGCCTCACCCAGGCCGTCCGGCAGATCGGCCGCGCCGTCCGCAACTGGCCCACCTGATTCCCTCTCCCTGAGAGGGAGAGGGGACCTGCTCATCGGCGGCGGACGATGACTAGGCCCCGCTTGTGCATGCTCCGGCCGCCGCCGCTCCAGTTGCCCAGGTCCACCAGCACCGCAACCACCACCAGCACCAGCCACCACCCGCTCACCGAGCCCGCGCCCGCCAGCATCGCACCCATGTAGGCCAGGGTGGTATAGGGCATGAAGAGAAACCCCAGCACCGGCCAGAGCGTGGTCTCGAACGCCCGCGTGAACCAGTCGGTCAAGAACCAGATGAAGACCAGCACCACCCTCGGCACCAGCAGCGCCGTCAGCGACATCAGACAGCATCCCATGGCGTTTCCCCTTCTTGCATGGTCCGTCCGTGCACGGTGGCATTGTAGTCGATGCGGTGCAGGATTCACGGCTTTTCTGCGGCACGCGCTCCTTCCCCACGGCCCGCCAAGCTCTGTCCCAGGACACCTGGCCAGGAAGTGCCACGGCTTGCTCGTCAAGCCGTGCCCCAGGACAGCACGGCCGGGCAAGCCCGCCGTGGCACACCCCATCGGCCCCGCCGCTACTCGCCACGGGGCATTTCTGGCTGGACACGGTGCGGTTTTGCGCTATGATGACGACTTTCCGTGACTGCACCGGACGGAGGGGGGAATGGTTCGTCGGTTCCACGGCGGGGTGCACCCGCCGGAAGAGAAATCGCGCACGGAGCAGTCGGCGATCACCGACTTCCCGATCCCGAAGCAGGCGGTGGTTCCGCTCCAGCAGCACATCGGGGCGCCGGCCAAGGCATGCGTCGAGGTCGGGGCCGTGGTGAGGAAGGGCCAGCTCATCGGCGAAGCGGGCGGGTTCGTCTCGGCCGCCATCCACGCCCCCATCGGCGGCACCGTCAAGTCCATCGCCCCACATCCCCACTGCCTGGGCGTCCCCGTCCAGAGCATCACCATCGAAGGCAGCGGCGACGAGGAGTGGGCCGACGGGACGAACGTCGAGCGGGACCTCTCGGCACTGGACGCCAAGGCTGTCCGTGACGCCGTCGCCGCCGCCGGCATCGTCGGGATGGGCGGGGCCACCTTTCCCACCCACGTGAAGCTCTCCCCGCCCGAGGGCAAGCCCATCGACACCCTGATCGTCAACGGCGCCGAGTGTGAGCCGTGTCTCACCGCCGACGACCGACAGATGGTCGAGGAGGCGGAGAAGGTGCTCCGCGGCGCGGCGTTCATGAGACTCGCGCTCGGGTGCGGACGCACCCTCGTGGGCATCGAGGACAACAAGCCCGCCGCCCTCGAGGCGATGACGAAAGCGGCCGCCCTCCAGGGGGATGTCGAGGTCGTGCCGCTTCACGTCCGCTACCCGCAGGGGGGCGAGAAACAGCTCATCCAGGCGCTCCTGGGCCGTGAGGTCCCGAGCGGAGGGCTTCCCCTCGACGTCGGCGTCGTCGTGCACAACGTCGGCACCTGTGCCGCGGCGGACGACGCGGTGCGTCTCTCGCGTCCACTCATCGAACGCGTGGTCACGGTGACGGGCGAGTGCGCCGAGCGCGCCGGGAACTACCGCATCCGTGTCGGCACGCTCCTCTCCGACGTCATCGAGCACGTCGGCGTCAAGGGCCGGATGGATCAGATTATCCTCGGCGGGCCGATGATGGGACTGGCACAGCCCTCGACGGAAATCCCGCTGACGAAGGGGACGAGTGGGGTCCTCCTCACGCGGGAGGCCCCACGCGGGCCCTCGCTCGCGTGCATCCGCTGCGGACGCTGCGTGGACGCCTGCCCCGTCGGCCTCACCCCCAGTCGACTGAGCACCTTGCTGGAAGAGGACCTCATCGAGGAGGCGGCCGGGTGGAACCTGACCGACTGCATCGAGTGCGGCTGCTGTGCCTACGTGTGCCCGTCGATGCGGCCCATCGTCCAGCAGGCCAAGTACGGCAAGGCACGGCTTCAGGAGCTGAAGGCGAAGAAATGACCGACGTGACGACGCTCAAGGTCCGGACCTCACCGCACATCACCGACCGTGACACGACCGCGCGCATCATGTGGAGTGTGGTGCTGGCGCTCGTGCCGGCGTTCGTGGGGGCACTCTACATCTTCGGATACTACGCCGGAGTGGTCACGCTCGCCTGCGTCGTCTTCTGCATGTTCACCGAGGCGGTCATCCAGAAGATCACCCGGCGGCCGGTGACGGTCGGCGACGGCAGCGCCGCGGTGACGGGCATGCTCCTGGCGTTCGTCCTGCCCCCGGACGTGCCGCTCTGGATCCCGGCGGTCGGCGCCGTCGTCGCCATCGGCGTCGCCAAGCAGCTCTTCGGGGGCCTCGGCTGCAACATCTGGAACCCGGCGCTCATCGGCCGGGCGGTGCTTCAGCTCTCGTTCCCGGACGTCATCAACCGCGGGGAGTGGCCCATCCTCCGCAGCCTCGGCGACGGCTTCCAGTGGCACCGCTTCGCCATGAACATCTGCGACCAGACCCGTGACCTGGCCGCCACCGCCCACGACGCCGTCACCCGGGCCTCGCCGCTTTCCATGTCGTCGGCCGACGGCATCGGGAAGTTCGGCTACGACGCGGGCACCCTCCAGATGTGGCTGGGCTTCCGTCCGGGGTGTCTGGGCGAGACGTCGTTCGTCCTCCTCGCCGTCGGCGGCATCGCACTCATCCTTCTGAAACGCGTCAAGTGGCAGATGCCTCTCGTCTACATCGCCACCGTGGCGGTGCTCACGTGGATTTTCCCCTACAGCAAGGCCGCCTTTCATACCGAAGGATTCTTCCAGGGACATCCCTTCTACCACGTGGCGTTCGGGGGGCTGGCGCTCGGGGCGTTCTTCATGGCCACCGACATGGTCACGACGCCCCTGACCACGCTCGGGCAGATCCTCTTCGCGGCGGGGTGCGGCATCCTCACGGCGTTCATCCGGCTCTACGGGGGATACCCGGAAGGGGTGTGCTACTCGATCCTTCTGATGAACACGGCGGTACCGCTGATCGACCGGTTCACGAGGCCGAGGGTCCTCGGGACGAAGGGGGTAAGGGGCTCATGAGCAACACGACGCGCTTCACGGTGGTGCTGACGGTCGTCTGCCTGGCCGCCGCCGGCGGCGTGGGAAGCATCTACCTGCTCACCAGGAACCCGATCGCCGAAAAGGCCCAGGAGTCCCGCGACGCCTTGGAGAAAGAGGTGCTGCCGGAGGCCGACTCGTTCCGTGAACTCGCACCGGGCTCCGACGTTTACGCCGGACTCAAGGACGGCAGGACCGTCGGCTACGTGGCCGAGGGCGAGGCGGGCGGCTACGGCGGAAAGCTCCAGGTGATGGTGGGACTGGACACGAAGCTGGTGGTGGTGAAGGCCGCGGTGCTGGTGCACCACGAGACCCCCGGACTGGGCGCCGAGTGCGCCTCGGTGAAATCCGAGGACACCCTGTGGACGGCGATTTTCGGCGGCGAGCGCTCCGAGGGGACCTCCTGGATGGACCAGTTCTCGGGCAAGCGGAAGGCACAGCTCGTCCTGGGCTCGGGCGTCGACGCCCGCACCGGATGCACCATCACCTCGAAGGCCGTCATCGAGGCCGTGAGGAACGCCCTCGAGAAGGTGGAGAAGCTTCTGGCGGCACAGCCATAGGCCGCTTGTGGCGGCCCACGGGTGGCCGCCCTACCTCCCGCTCAGCCGCCGACATCGCGCTGTAGCGCGGGGACCTGTGCCCCGCGTCACGGAGGCCGCATGACCGACGATGACCTGAAAGTCCGAATTGAAGCGATCCTGTTCGCCACGGACCAGCCCGTCTCCTCCAGACGGATCGCCGAGGTGCTAAAATCGACCGACGCGAAGGTCCGTGAACTCATCCGTGACCTGTGCGAGCACTACGACCAGACCGGACGGGCGTTCACCATCGAGGAGATCGGCGGGGGCTACCAGATCCTCACCCGTCCCGAGTACGGTGAGACGGTCAAGCAGCTCTTCCAGGTGAGCCGGGAGCACCGTGTGAGCCAGGCGGCACTCGAGACCCTGGCCATCGTCGCCTACAAGCAGCCCATCATCCGTGCGGAGATCGAGGACATCCGGGGCGTGCAGGTCCAGCAGGTCCTCAAGGGGCTCCAGGAGCAGGGACTGGTGCGCATCGTCGGACGTGCCGAGCAGCTGGGCCGGCCGCTCCTCTACGGCACCACCCGGAAGTTCCTCCTGACCTTCGGACTCAAGTCCGCCAAGGACCTCCCCCCCGTCGAGCAGCTGCGGAAGAGGGAGTAGCCCGCCGGCCACCACTCACGTGTCATTCTGAGCGCAGCGAAGAATCTGGCCTCAAGTGCTGGAAGACTCCCCGGCCGCCGGGGAACGTTCGCCTGGCCGGTACCAGATTCTTCGTCGCTCCGCTCCTCAGAATGACAATCGGCGGACGTCCGTCAACGCACTTCATACACCGCGCAGACCTTGCCGCCCGGGAGTGCCGTCAGGTCGTCGGCGGAGAGCCCACGCACACCGGTCAGAGGCGTTCCCCACCGCAGGTCTTCCCGTTCCGCAAGCACCCCGGCACGGACGAGCCGCTCGAAATCCCGAGGCGAGAGCGGCGGAAAGCCGGGATGCGTCCGGCCGTCGGCGTCGGTCCAGGTGTAGGTCTCACGGAGCCGGCCGACCTCCGCCCAGTTGACGAAGAGGTGCGTGACGCCCGCACGACGAAGCCCCTCCCGCACCGCGTCCGCATCGGTCACGTCACCCACGGTGGAGGTGAAGATCTCGCGGTCGAACACGGTGCTGCACGAGACGTTCGGCGGGAGGTAGAGGGTCTGGGCCTCGCCCACGAGCATCATCCGCTGCGTGGGCTCGAGCGTCCGGGCGAACCCCACGAGACGCCAGAACCCCCGACCGCGACGCCGCGCGAGAAACTCGCCGTTCCCGGTCCTCAAGTCGTAGTTCCCGGCGACGTTGCCCGACCAGACCACCGTGTCGACGAACGCCTGCCATGAGAGTGCACCGACGAGCACCGCCGCCAGTGCCCGCGACGCCCACCGGGACCGGAAGAGACTGAAGCCCCGTGCGGCCAGCACCACGGCACACGGCGTCATCGGCAGCCAGAACCGACCCACACGGTGCGTGAAGACATACCACATGAGCGTCCAGAGCGCCACGAAGGCCGCCAGCCACCGGACGGGGCGCTCACGCAAGGCCCCCAGACCCAAAACGAGAAACACCGCCGTCGCGAGTGAACCGTACTTGTGCGCCAGGACCTCCGCCCACATCGCCCGGACGATGTCCTTGTACCGTGCGGTCCCCGCCGCCTGCTTCTGCCCGGCGATCCACTTCGCGTCGAGTTCCGCCGACCAGTCCCGTCCGCCGAAGACCGAATGGAAAAACGGATACGTGGGGTTGCCCGTGAAGACGAGGTTCTTCACGAACCACGGGGACGCCGCCGCCCCCATCACCGACACGCAGAGGAGTCCGGCACCGAGCCGCCGCCTGAGTCCGCCTCCCGCCGCCACGATCACCGACACGCCCAGGACCGGCGGGAAGAACGCCAGTGCGGTGTACTTCACCCCGGCGGCCAGTCCGGCGAAGACCCCGGCAAGCGCCGCCTGGCGCATCCGGCGCGTCCCGGCCAGATCCAGAAACGCATACACAGCAAGCGTCGCGTAGAACGCGAGCAGCATCTCGTTGTAGAGGTTGACGGTACTGGCGACGATGACCCACGGGGTCGTGAAGAAGAGCGTCATCGCCGCGAGGGCGTCGCGGCGCGAGAGAAACCGCCGGGCGAGCACGTAGACCCCGGCCGACGCCAGCACCGCCGTCAGGGCGTTCATCACCACCGCCAGGTGAATCCCCAGCATGAGCTTTCCGACCAGTCCCATGCTGAAGAGATACAGCATCTCGCAGTTCATCGGCAGGTTGCTGTAGACGTTTCCGGGGATGGCGTCGATGCGTCCGAGCTGGAACCACCGTGCGGGAGCGGCCATGTGATATTCGCAGGCGTCGTAGTCCAAGGGCAGGTTGAAGGCGAGCGAGAGCTGGAAGAGGAGCACGAGGAGAAAGATGAAGATGAGGAGCAGCTCGAAAGCCGAGAGGGGGTCCATGGGGGGTCGGCCGCGGAGGAAATCTCCGACCGGGCGCAGTTCCCCGAGCCCGACGAGGAACATCACACCGAGCGTGAGTGCCGAGGGCCCCGGCCCCACCAGCCCCGCACACCCGAGCCCGAGTGTCGCCAGTGAGAGCGTCCCGAGGCCGACGCCCACGCCAAGGACGAACCGTGCGAAGAGTCCCTCCGGCGCGACGCGCCCCAGGCGGAGCACGCGCATCCCGAACAGTCCCGCCGCCGCCACCACCGCCGCAGCGAGTCCCAGCATCAGCAGACGCTCTCCCGCCGCCACGACCACCGCGAGGAACGACATCTCCGTCTCGGTGTTCGCCAGGAAGAACCCGATGAAGAGCACGGGGAGGATGGAGGCGGTGACGTTTCTGAAGATGCGTCTGGCGGCTTCGGTGCGCGGAAGCGGGGCGGGGGCGTCAGTCGGCATCGTTCCGGTCGTCCTGTGGGCAGATGAGGCGGACAATGCGGCTGAAATCGGTCGGACTGTGCGAGGCGGCTTCGGCCTTGAGAACCTCGATGGGCTGGTGCATGATGCGGTTGACGAGCCGCTCGACCGCCGCGTTGACCTCCCGTCGGTGTTCCGGGTCGATGTCGGGGTGCTCGGCCCACAGCTTTTCGAGTTCCGCCTTCGAGGCGTCGCGTGCCCGCTGGAGCAGCACCCCGATGACCTCCTCGGTCTCGTGCCGCTCGAACCACGACTCGAAGTCTTCGACTTCCCTCTCGATGAGTTCGAGGCTCCTCTGGAACTCCTGTTCGCGCCGGTCGACGTTTTCGGCGACGACGCGCTCCAGGTCGTCGATGTCGTGGAGGTGGACGCCCGGCAGCTCGGCGACGGAGGGGTGGACGTCGCGCGGGACGGCGATGTCGATGATGAGCAGGGGCCGGCCGCCGCGGCCGGTCAGTGCTCCCGACACGTCCTCACGACCCAGCACGAACCCGTGCGACGACGTGCCGGAGATGACGATGTCGGCCCGGGCCAGGTGGACGGTCAGCTCGGTCCACTCCACCACGCTGCCGCGGAACCGCTCGGCCACTTCCTCGGCCCGCTCCCGTGTGCGGTTGGCCAACAGCAGCTTACCGACGCCCGACTCCACCAGACTCCGCAGCGTCAGTTTCCCCGTTTCCCCCGCCCCCAGCACCAGCACCGTCCGGTCGGAAAGGTCCCCCAGGATCCCGCGGGCCAGGTCCACCGCCACCGAGCTGACGGAGACCTTGTGCCGGGCGATATCCGTGTGGGTGTGGACGAGCTTGCCGACACGGAACGCCCGCTGGAAGAGCACGTTCAGGTGTTTCCCGGTGCAGCCCGCCTCGGCGGACATGAGGTAGGCGTCCTTGACCTGTGCGAGGATCTGCGATTCCCCCGGGACCATGGAGTCGAGTGACGCGGCCACGCGGAAGAGGTGCGTCACCGCCTCGGCACCGCGCAGACGGTACAGGTGCGGCGCCAGTGTCCCGGCCTCGAGCCCGTGGAAGTCGGCGAGGAACGCTTCCACCGTTTCGACCAGACCCGTCTCGTCGTCACGGAACGCCGTCACTTCCACGCGGTTGCAGGTGGAGAGGATGACGGCCTCGGCCGAGCGGGTCCGGCGGGCGAGGTCCTCGAGGCCGCGGCGCGTCGTCTCGGCGTCGAAGGCCGCCTTCTCGCGCAGCTCCACCGGTGCCGTCCGGTGGTTCATGCCGACCAGAACCACACCCACGTCATTCCCCAATCGAGCAAGAAAGCTGTGCCACGGCTTGCTTGCAAGCCGTGCTATAGGAACAGGTAACGGCACGGCTGGACAAGCCAGCCGTGGCACGTCGCCTAACAAGACATTGCACTCAGCGGCGTCAGGCAGACAGCCCTATTCCCCTATGAATTTCAGCATCTCCGTCCGGAGGGCATCCTTGCCCTGTCGGCGGAGAACCTCGAGCCAGCGTTCGTCGGTCAGTTCACGGAAGAGCTCGGGCCGACGCTCGCCCTCGGGCACCTTATCGAAGACGCGTCGGCGGATCTCGCCGAGGACGTCGACGAAATCGGCGTACTCCTCGCCGAAGGCCTCTTCGAGCCGTCGACGGACGCGTCGGGCCAGCGCCGGACTGGCGCCGCCGGTGGACACGCAGACGGCGAACTCCCCGCGTCGCAGTGTCGCCGGGACGATGAAGTTCGAGAGTGCCGGACAGTCCACCACGTTGACGAGGCAGCCGAAGTCGGCGGCGTCACGTGCGACGGTGCGGTTGGTGAGATCGTCGTCCGTCGCCACCACCACCACGAACGCCCCGTGGAGGTCGGTGTCGCGGAACGCGCGCTCGTGCACCTCCACACGGTCGTCGGCCCTGAGGTGCGGGTGCACCTCCGGGGCGACCACGGTCACGGCCCCACCGGCCTCGAGAAGCGACCGTGCCTTTCGGAGCGCCACCTCCCCGCCGCCCACCACCAGGCAGCGCTTCCCGCGCACGTCCAGGTTGACCGGGTAATACCTGGGCATCAGAAATACCTCGGCGGCGACTTCTTGAGTTCCCGGAGCGTCTCGAGCCGCACGTGGTCGGTGATCCCGCTCGCCGCGGCCATCTCGTCCGTCACGGCGTCCGCGCGCTCACGGCTCGGGGTGTGGATCATCGTGTACAGGTTATAGGGCCAGTCGGACGCCGCCTCGCGAAGCACGCAGTGCGACACTTCCGGCCGCGAGGCGAAAAGCCTCCCGACCTCGTCGGTGCGGCCCTCCGGCACCACCCACGCCACCAGCACGTTCCCTTCGAGTCCGAGCCGCCGCTGGTCCAGGACCGCCCGCACGCCCCGAAGCACCCCCGTCCGCCGCATCGCCTCCAGTCGCCGGAGCAGCTCGTCCACCTCGACGCCCGCCGCCCGCGCGGCGTCGGCCCACGGCGTCATTGACTCGCTCAAGCCCCCCTGGACTTCGGCGATGATCCGGCGGTCCGCCTCATCCATCATTATCCCTCACCGTGAACGACGCGTCGAGCTTGAAGACCTTCCGGGTGGGAAAGGTGACCACCTCACCCACGCCCGGCTCCGCCCGGACCTCGGCGAGGACCCGTTCGAGGTCGTCCGTCTCCTTGAGCGTGACGGTGAACCAGACGTTGAGCGGTCCCGAGCGGAGGTAGTTGTGGGTGACCCCGTCGTGCCGGTCCAGGAGTGCCGCCAGGTCGTTCACGGCGTCGGGCTCGACGCGTGCGGCGACGAGGTGTCCGCGGAAGCCGAGGTGCCGCGAATCGAAGAGCGGTCCGATGCGTCGGATGACGCCCGTGCGTCTGAGGACGCTCACCCGGCGGTGCACCTCGTCGGCCGACAGGCCGAGTTCTTGGGCCAACACGTCGTACGGACGTGTCGAGAGCGGGAACGCCTTCTGGACGGTCTTCAGGATGACGAGGTCGGTGTCGTCCACGTGCACCTCCCGGGGGAGCACCTGCGTCTGGCGGGAACCCGTGCGGCGCGGGAACGCCGGATCACTCAGGGACGGACGCCGGTGGTGATCTCGCGCACCCGCTTGAGCACCATGAGGTCGGCGAACTGTGCCGGGTCGAACCTGGCCACCGTGATCGCCCGGGCGGCGGCCAGGGAGATCTCGGCGTCCTCCTCGGACGAAATGGGCACGAGATCGGCGAAGACGTCGGGCGGCACCTGTCTCTGTGCCTTGAGGATGCTGGCCAGGGCGTCAAGTGCGGCCAGTCGGACCGGTTTCGCGGCCCGCTTGTCGGCGGCCACGGCGAGGACGTCGAGTGCCGATTCGCTCGCGGCGATGTTCCCCAGTGCCCGCAGCGCCGGCAGTCGGACGGTGTCGTCCTTCGAGGCGAGGTTCCGTCGGAGCGCGGCCTCGACGGTGTTCATGGGAAGCGGTGTCGTCTCCGGCAGCAGCCCGGCCAGTGCCGTCGCCGCCCGCTCGGAAATGTGCCCGATCAGGTCCGTCACCAGCTTCTTCTCGGGGACGTCCATGACGGTCTTCAGCACGAGCGAGATGTTCTTGTCGGTCGCCCGGCCCGCCAGGGCCCCGGCGGCCACGCGACTCACCCGCTCCACCGCGTCGGCCTGGTCGTCGCCCAGCAGCACCACCACCGGCACCCGGTCGGTCGCCATCATCGCACGGAACCCGTCGATGGCCGGCAGGAACTCCGACGACAGCAGCACCACGTCCGGTTGAGGCAGTCGTCCCGCCAGTCTCATGCCTTCCTGGACCGTCGTCGCGTCGACGACCGTGTGTCCGAGCTTCCGGACCTCTCCCTTGTAGTAGTTGACGACGCCGGTGTCGGGGTGGACGATGAGCACGGTGCGTGACGGCAGCTCGTACATCAGTCCCCACGAGAGTGCGGGCAGCACCCTCCAGTAGTTGTCGAACTGTCCGGTGGAGAGGGGCTCCCCGGGGCGTCCGCCGGGGACCTCGTCCGCCGGTTGAACCACGTGGGGCCGACAGCGGGCGACGGCCCTCGCCGCCGAAAACTGAACCGCACGGTCCTCGTGAGCCAGTGCCGCCAGGAGCGGGTTCACCGTCTCGATCTGCTCGACCGCCGAGAACCCCTTCCCCTCACCCACCTCACCCAGGGTCTGTGCCGCCTGGATGGCGATACCGAGGTCGCCGTCGGCCAGGGCCTTCGCCATGCACCGCTGCAGGGCATACTTGCCGCCGACGAGAATGGCCATCTCGAGTGAGTGGTTGACCTCGGACGCGTCGGTGCCCACCAGCTCCAGCTTCTGCGCGTAGTAGACGGCGATGGCCATCGAGCGCAGCGGGGCGTCGTTCCTGTCGATCTCGAGTCCATCGTAGCACGCCTCTTCGGCCATCTCCTCGTTGTAGAGGCGTCGCTGCACCATGCGGCAGGTCACCCACTTCTTCTCGTCGGACCACGTCCACACGGGCAGCTCGTCGCCGGTCATGGTTGGGAGTGCGAACGGCTCCTCGTGGAGGTAGGCGTCGGCGAGTCGCCAGTAGTTGACGGTGGGTCTGCGGGAGAGCACGAGACCCGGCCGCGGCTGGTGCAGGAGGTTCATAAGACTGTTCATGGCCGTCTCCCGGACGACGGGATTGGCCTCACGGTCGACGGCGAGTCTGCAGACGGCGGCCTGTGCCCGGACGTCCCGAAGCGCCGCCAGCACCTGGAGCAGTGCCACCCGCAAAGCGTCGTCGTCGCTGGACAGGTACTCCACGGTGGGCAGGACCGCCGACCGGCCCAGTCTCAACAGCACCTTGCGGCATGCGACACGGTCCTCGGCCTTCTCGGTCTGGTGCATCAGACGGATGACGTGAGGGACGGCGAACTCCCCGAGCTGGAGGAGGTGTCGGGTGGCACGCTCACGCTCGGGGACGGCGGCCGAGGTGAGCCGACCCGCCGTCTCGGCGATGTAAGCGTCGTCACGACGCAGCTTGTCGATCGAAGACTCGTAGAGCTTGATCCAGTCCTGGACGGCCTGGGTGGTCTTCGGCTCCTCGAGCATGCTGAGACGAAGCGTGGGTGTGAGCTTCTCGTGGAGGGCGGCCACGGTGCGCGCCTCGGGCGACGCCGCGATCACCCGTGTCAGGATCTCCGCCGAGTCCGCCTCACGACCCATCCGGAAGAGCGAGAGCCCCCACTCGAACCGCTGGGCCTGATCCATGTTCTGCCACTCGATGGTCTCCCACGGCGTTTCCGCCGCCGACAGCACCCCCACCACGGTGAGAAGCACCCCCGTCACCACCCCCAGACCCGAACACGTCCTCATCGCAGCTTTCCTTTCAAATGGATGCCACCGTCGTCTGTCCCAATGGAACATCACATTCTAACCGTGCGGCCCGGCGAATCAACCGAAAAACAAGGTATGGACGAGGGTTCCGCACGTATGCCAGATATGCGGCTTCCGTCACGGGCGCCGCCCACATCTTGTGGCTGCCGCGTCTTTCCGACGACGGTCTCAGCACGACTCGTATCGCATGAGGTCGTCGTAGGTCTCCCGGCGGCGGACCACACGGAAGGCGTCTCCCTCGACAAGGACCTCGGGCGCGCGCGGGCGGCTGTTGTAGTTGGAACTCATCGTCATCCCGTAGGCCCCGGCACTGAAGACCGCGACGAGGTCCCCGCGCCTGACGTCCGGGAACGGCCGGTCCAGTGCCAGGAAGTCGCCGCTCTCGCAGATGGGTCCGAC
>DATKVD010000598.1:0-7631 GCA_035530235.1 Planctomycetota bacterium
TGTCGTAAATCTTCACGCCGTGCTTTTCGGCAAGCGAGACGAGTTCCGCGTCCTCGGAAAGGATGTCGTGCAGTCCGCTCACGACGTCGCAGCCGAGCTCGATCGCCCGGACGATGACCTCGCGGTATCCGGGGACGAGCACCCCGCCGACGTTCGCGACGCCGATGACGAGCTGATTCCCGCCGAGCTTCACCGCCTCGTCGAGCGTGCGGACGACGGGGATGCCCTTCCCGAAGCCGATGAGGTCCTCGACGTCCCTGCCGGCGGTCTCACGGTCGATGACCGCGACCACCTCGTCCGGACACCAGATGATGAGTCCCGTCGCGGTCTTGGCGTAGTCCGAGTTGAAATGCCCCTCGCAGAGGAGCATCATCCGCCGGCCGCCGACCTTGTACCCGTGCTCGGTCATGGAAGGTGTCCGGTTCTCCAGGGGAAGTCGCGGCGGGGCAGACACACAGGTCTGCCCCTACGTCTCCCGTGCCAGGCGGACGGCTTCCTCGGCCAGGAGCCACATGGGATCGATCAGGGGCACGGGCAGCTCGGCGTGGACAAAGAGGACGCTGAACTCCGTGCACCCGGCGATGACGCCCGCGGCACCCCTCGCGGCCAGTTGGGCGACGTAGTCCTGCATGCGCTCAAGCGTCCCGGCGTCCACGCCCACCGTCTTGACCCCCGCCGGGCCGTAGATGGCGTCCATCACGATGCGCTCCTGCTCGTCGTCCGTCGGCAGGAGGAACTTCCGCCCGGGCATCGCACGCCGAAACAGCCGCATCTTCAGCGTTCCCGTGCTGGCAAGAAGTGCCAGTCTGTCCTCAGCGGCGAGCCGCCCGTCGACGTGCTTTCCGATGAGTGCCATCGCGTCGAGCACGGGGACCTCGACCGAGGCGCGGAGGTCATCGAGGAAGGCGTGGGCGGTGATGCAGGGAATCGCGATAAGATCGGCCCCGGCACGGACGAGGTTTTTCGCGGTCGCGATGAGCTGGGGGACGGGGCTCGGTCCGCGGCCCTCGACGGCCTCGGTGCGGTCGGGAATCTGCGGATTCGAGTCGATGATGACACGGAGATGCCCGGCGTCTTTCTTCGCGGGCGTCCGGCGGATGAGCTTCACGAAGAAGTCCGCCGTCGCCTCCGGACCCATCCCCCCGAGGACACCGATGACCTTGGCCAAATCCAGTCTCCCTCTCACCTTCGGTGTCGCTCAGGACGCGGGCTTCTCGAAGACGAGGCGCATCATCCGGGCCTCGAGTGTAAGCGGCGCGCGGTCGATGTTGGCATATCCCGCGACGAACCGGTAACCGATGCCCTCACAGATGTTCTTGATCTCGTGCGCCGAGTACATCCGCCACGAGACGTGCCTCGCCTGGGGTCCGCTGTCCTCGTAGCGCGTGATCTCCGCGTTGATCCTGCTCGAGAGCATGTCGAATTCACGCTCCTCGACCACCGTGACGCCGTCGGTCTCCCGTTCACTGCTGGGCTGCCAGTTCTGAAGGATGTTGTCGCGGTTGAGGATTTCGATGAGGAACCGACCGCCCGGCTTCGTCGCCGCGTGTGCCCGCACCAGCACCTCCCGGTCCTCGGCGTCCGGGAGATACCCGAAGCTCTGGAACATGATGATGACGGCGTCGTAGCCTTTGCCGAAATCGACGCCGCGGACGTCCCCCTGGATGAAGCTTGGGGAGACCGACGCCTTGCGGGCCTTCTCGGCGGCGACCGAGATGTAGCTCAGGTTCCATTCAACGCCGACCGCCTCGATGCCGCGCTTGGTCAGTTCGAGGCAGTGCCGTCCCGTGCCGCAGAAAAGGTCCAGCACCTTCGAGCCCTTCCCCAGACCGAGTTCCTCGATGAGGAAATCGACCTCCTTCACCGTCCGCGACTCGGGGATGCTGCCGAACCCGTGCTTCATCCGGAACTCGTCGTACAGCTCCTTGAACCAGTCCATCCGGCACCTCCATGCCAAAGCCGCGGCGGAGCCGCCCTGCCGACGCTTCAGAACTTCCTCAGAAACGCGATGGCGTCGGTGACGTCCTTGACGGGATCATCGCCGGCTTCGCGCTCGATGGTGAAGAAGCCCTCGTATCCGATCTCGGCCATCGCGCCGAGGTATTCCTCCCACCGCACGTCGCCCTCTCCGAGCGGCACCTCCCGGTGCTTGCCCTCGGCCGTGCGGACGCCGTCCTTCGCGTGGGTGTGAACGATGAAATCGGCAAGGTCGTGCACCCCCTGGATCTCGTCGAACCCGTTCATGACGAGGTTGGCCGGGTCGAAGTTCACGCGCACGGTGTCGGTCGAGAGTGTCCGCAGGAAACGGGCAAGGGCCTTTCCGCTTTCGGGTCCCGTCTCACTGGCGAACACGGAGCCGACCTTCGAGGCGTAGTCGCCCAGATCATTCAGTGCCTCGCGCATCATCGTCAGTTCCGGCGCGGCTTCGTCCTCCGGGACGACGCCGATGTGCGTGGTGACGACCGGCACGCCCAGGTCGCGGGAAAGGTCGAGCACCTGCCGGGTCTTGTCGACGCGCTCGTCGAGACCCTCCTTCCTCACGAACCCCCCGCCGCCGAAGTCGCCGCACAGTGCACTCACCACCAGCCCCTGGCTCTTCACCAGGTGCATGAAGTCACGCCGACCCGTCTGCGACAGGTTCCAGGGCGCCATCTCGCCCTTCGTCACGTAGATCTGGAACCCGTCGGCCCCCAGCTGGGCCGCCTTCTGAATGCCCTTCTTCACACCCAGACGAAACGACTCGATCATCACGCCGACTTTCAGTTGTCCCATGGACGTCTCCGCTCCTTTCGTATCACTTCACGTCACGCAGTGGATGGGTCTGCTGCTGTTTGCGGTAGGTCCTCACGTCGAGGTGCATTTCGTGGTGCTTGATGCGTTCGAGGCCGCGGCGGTTCTCGACGCCGTCGCGCACGTGGGCGAAGCGCTCGTCCTTCAGCCACTCGATGCCGGTCATGTTCGCCCGCCAGAACACGAATTTGAACTGAAAGCCCAGCTTCTCGTAGCAGCGGACGGCCCGCTTGTTGTAGGTGGCCACGTCCAGCTTGAGCAGCCGGTACCCCAGCATGTTGAAGTAGTAGTCGAGAAGGAGCGTCAGGACCTCGGTCCCGTAGCCCTGTCCCAGACGTTTCGGATGCAGGTGCATGCCGAGCCGGGTCGTGCGGGTCCACCGACTGACGTCCCGCAGTGTCATGGATCCGATGAGTTGGCGGTTTTCGTCGTCGACGGCGAACCAGAAGGGGTTGCGGGCGGCCCACTCCCGCTCGAACCAGGCGTCCCGCTGCTCGCGCGTCTTCAGCTTCAGGTCGAGGTGTGCGAAGACCAGCTCGTCGTAGGGCGGCCAGGCACAGCGGGTGTCGAGGTCCGCACGTGTGAACCGTCTGAGCGTCACGCGTCCGGCGGACAGTTCGGTGCGGTCGGTTCCCGGCAGCGGCTCGGTCACGGCAGTCCGGCTCCCACGATTCCCCCTCTTCGATTTCCAGATGATAGTGTCGCGGCCCCCGCCTGTGCAAGCGCAAAATGCCCGCGGACACGCACACCGACCGGCAAAAAACACACAGAAAAGACTTGCCTCCGGACCCTCTCATGGATAGACTTGCACCCGACGGAACCACCGACGCAGCTTCCTCACGGGGTGTGAACGGATGATACGTCTGGGCGTGAACATCGACCACGTGGCCACGGTGCGTCAGGCACGACGGACGACGGAGCCCGACCCGGTGCGGGCGGCGGTGCTGGCCGAGCTCGGCGGCGCCGACCAGATCACCCTCCACCTCCGCGAAGACCGTCGGCACATCCAGGACCGTGACCTCGAACTCCTCCGGGCCACCGTCACCACCAAGCTCAACCTCGAAATGGGCATGAACGAGGAGATCATCGACATCGCCCTCACCGTGAAGCCCGACCAGGTCACACTCGTCCCCGAGAGACGCGAGGAGATCACCACCGAGGGCGGGCTGGACGCCTCCGGAGAGGTCGAACGTCTCACCGGGGTCATCGGACGCTTCCACGACGCCGGCATCGAGGTGAGTCTCTTCATCGACCCCGAGCGGGAGCAGATCGACACGGCACGTTCCGTGGAAGCCGACGCGGTGGAACTGCACACCGGCGCCTATGCCGAGGCGACCGGACTCGAGTCCGTCCGCAAGGAGGTCTACCGTCTGCACCTGGCCGCCATCCTGGCCCGCAACGCACACCTCCACGTGGCCGCCGGACACGGTCTCACCTACACCAACGTCGACCGTGTCGTCAACCTCCTCGAAATCCAGGAACTCAACATCGGTCATTCCATCATCTCGCGTGCCGTGTTCGTGGGACTGGAACGTGCCGTCCGCGAGATGAAAGAGCTGCTGAGACGCTGACACCCCGACGAGACCTTTCAGGCGCCGGTCAACCCATTGGAGACGGACCCATGTTCTCGGGAAGCATTGTCGCCGTCGTGACGCCGTTCAGGAACGGCAAGGTGGACTTCGAGAAGATCGACGAGCTGGTGGAGATGCACGTCAGGGCCGGCACGGACGCGATCGTGCCGTGCGGAACGACGGGTGAATCCCCCACACTCAGCCACGACGAGCACGACGCCGTCATCGAGCGTGTGGTCAAGGCGGCGAAGAAGCGCTGTCCCGTCATCGCCGGCACCGGGTCCAACGCCACCGCCGAGGCCATCCGACTGACCCGACACGCCGAAGACGCGGGTGCCGACGGGTCACTCCAGGTCTGTCCCTACTACAACAAGCCCACCCAGGAGGGACTGTATCAGCACTTCAAGGCCGTCGCCGAGGCCGTGAGCATCCCCATCGTGCTCTACAACATCCCGTCCCGTTCCGGCCGGAACATCGACGTCGACACGATGGCGAGACTGAGTGAGATCAGGAACATCGTCGCGGTCAAATCGGCCGCAGGCTCCACCGACCAGGTGACGGAAATCATCCTCAGGACCCCACTGACGGTCCTGAGCGGGGACGACTCGATGACGCTTCCCTTCATGGCGTTGGGGGCCAAGGGGGTCATCAGTGTCGTGGCCAACATCGTCCCCGGGGACGTGCACGCCATGGTGCACGCGTTCCTCGACGGCGACGCGGCCAAGGCACGGAAGCTGAACGCGAAGCTCTATCCCCTGGCCAAGGCGATGTTCGTGGAGACCAACCCGGGACCGGTGAAGGCCGCGATGGCCATGCTCGGGATGATCGAGCGTGAAATGCGTCTGCCGATGGTGCCCCCCACCGGGACGTCGGAAGTGAAGATCCGAAAGGCACTCGAAGACTACGGACTGCTCTGAGGTGAACCGTGGCGATTGACCGGAAAAAAATCGAACGGGCCGTGAAACTCTTCCTCGAAGGCGTGGGCGAGGACCCGAAGCGTCAGGGCCTCAAGGAGACGCCCCGTCGGGTGGCCCAGATGTGCGAGGAAATCTTCGCCGGCGTCGGCATCGATACCGGCAAGGTCGTCAAGGTGCTCTCCGGCGACCGTCACGACGAAATCGTGCTGATCCGTGACATCCCCTTCTACTCCATGTGCGAGCACCACCTGCTGCCCTTCATCGGCAAGGCCCACATGGCGTATGTCCCGGGCCGCAGGGCCATTACCGGACTCTCCAAGCTCGCCCGTCTGGTGGACGTCCACGCGAAGCGTCTCCAGGTGCAGGAGCGACTGACCACCGAGATTGCCGAAGCCATGGTGAAAGCACTGAAACCCCGCGGCGTCATGGTGGTCATCGAGGCCGAGCACCTGTGCATGACCATGCGCGGCGTCAGGACCCCCGGTGCCAAGACGGTGACGAGTGTCGTGAGGGGGCTCTTCCGTGACCGTGCGGCCACCCGTGCCGAGGCCATGGCCCTCATCTACGGCTCCACCCCGAGATGACCCCGCTTCGCCCTTCACCGAACTAGAGCAGCAATTGCATTCTACGGATTCCTAACCCTTCGGTCCCTCAAGTGCCGGTCGTGCCTGCGTCGAGTTCAGGACAACCTTACCCTAAGTCGTTGTGCGAACACGGGGTACGTCAACGGCCGGGGGCTCCGTGCCGTGTCTCACGGAATCCTCGCCGACGCCGGTTGGTGTAACGACTGAACGGTTCACACGCCAAACTACGAATCGATTTATCAAGACGCACACCCGTCCAGAACGCATCAGGTCTTCCTTGATGCAAATTTTGATAATTTCTGCTTGACATCCGCCTCCCATTTGACATGATAATGACTGGAGGACCGGGGGTCCCGGACGGTCTTCCACACGGGGATGGACGTCGCGTGCGAACGCGATACCACACGGGGGACTTGGCAAGTCGAGGCGTCAGTCGCGGCAGGCGGGAATAGAGCACGTTGCAGCAGGACTGCCGGACGCGCCTCACGGTCTACCGGCAAACGAGTAAGGAGGAAGGACATGGCGAAGAAGTTGAGTGTGCCTGAGGCCTTCATCGGCCAGGCGTGTGATGTGTTCAAGCTGATGAGTGACAAGACCCGGCTCGGGATCCTGCTTCACCTGATGGAGAGTGAACACAGTGTCGGCGAGCTGTGTGTGAAGCTGGACCTCCCCCAGCCGACCGTCAGCCATCACCTGGCGTTGATGAGAATGTCGAGACTCATCCAGAAGCGACGCCGGGGCAAGCAGATGATCTACAGCATCAACATCGACCTGCTGCGCGGTCTGGCCGACGACGCCTTCAAGTACATGAGTGCGAACGGCAAGACCATCCAGGCTGATCGGTACACGTTCTCGAAGAAGAAGTAGACGTGTGGTGCCCTGTGGAAGTCCCAGGGCGTCCCGGCATCCGGGACGCCCTGGTTTCTTGTACGGCTTTTCTCTTGTCTTCAAGGGGGTTTCGTCTATCATCCGGAACAGCGTCGGACGTATGGACGGCCCCCGCGATGTCATGACAGGACCCGTGACTATCAGGAGCAGACTCATGACGGATATCCTTGCCGTCGGCGCACATCCCGACGACGTCGAGATCTCGATCGGCGGAACCCTTGTCAAGATGAAGGCACTCGGACACGCCATCGTTCTGTGTCACTGCACCGACGGGGAACCCACCCCGAACGGCGACCGTGAGACCCGTCTGGCCGAAGCCGAAGCCGCCGCCGAAATGCTCGGCGCCGAACTCGAAATCCTCGACATGCCCAACCGCTACCTCTTCGATTCCGTCGAAAACCGCATCAAGCTCGCCAACGTCATCCGCAAGCACCGCCCGCAGGTGCTGTTGTGTCCCTACCACGGCGGGACGCATCCCGACCACCGGGCGGTCAGTCTCATCACCGACGGGGCACGCTTCACCGCAAAGCTCACCAAGCACGACCCCCACGGGAACCCCTGGAAACTCGACCCGTGGTGGACCCCGGAGCAGTTCTACTACTTCCTGGGCGTCAAGGTGGACGAGGTCCGGCCCAGCTTCATCGTCGACATCACCGACGAATACCGTCGGAAGATGGAGATCCTCTCCTGCTACAGGAGCCAGTTCAACGTCGACATGGACAACCTCGCCTCCACGGACATCTGGGGTCCGCTCATCGGACGTCGCTACGGCGAGGCGTTCTACAGCCGGAGCATCATCGGACTCCAGGACCTCTTCGACGTCGTCCAGCGGCCGTCGAGCGGGACGAAAAAGCGCATCGAGAAGAACGAGGCGAAGAAGG
>DATKVD010000599.1:0-2895 GCA_035530235.1 Planctomycetota bacterium
GACGTGCACAGCTCGGGGCCATCCTGCTCGCCCAGATCACCGGTCACCCTCTGATGCCCCTGGGCGGGGCGGCGCATCCACGGAAGAACTTCAACAGCTGGGACCGTGCCTTGCTCCCACTGCCGTTCGCAAAGGCCGTGCTCGCCTTCGGCGATCCCATCTTCGTCCCCAGACAACTCGACGCCGCCGATCGTGAACGATATCGCAGACGTCTCGAAGACGAACTCAACCGCCTCACCCGACACGCCGAGACGGTCTGCATGGAGTGACGCCACGTCCGTTCTGACGGGAGCATGAACCGTGAGCCGCATGACCGTCTTTCTACAGGACCTGGCCGCGACGGTGGGACCGCCTTTCTTCAAGATGCTGATGGTGACCCTCCGTTGGCGGCTCATCGGTCTGTATAAAGACCGGAAGGTGCACCTGAGGTACGGTCCGGTGATCTGGGCGTTCTGGCACAACGCGCAGGCGTTCGTGGGCCACGTCGGGCGCAACCGCGGGGCACGTGTCCTCATCAGCATTCACCACGACGGCGAATATGTTGCCCGACTGATGATGGGCATGGGGTACGATCCGGTTCGCGGGTCGAGCACACGCGGGGGAGCCCCGGCACTCCTCGAACTCGCCTCCACCGAAACCACACAGGACTTCGCCATCACGCCCGACGGACCCCGCGGACCGCGCGGGCACGTCCATCCCGGAATCATCATGCTCGCCCAGGCCACCGGACGACCCATCATGCCCATCGGGGCCACGGCCACGCCCTGCATCAGACTCCACGGGTGGGACCGGTTTATCGTGC
This sequence comes from Planctomycetota bacterium, assembly GCA_035530235.1. Classification (GTDB taxonomy): domain Bacteria; phylum Planctomycetota; class DG-23; order DATKVD01; family DATKVD01; genus DATKVD01. Next base: position 803 of record DATKVD010000599.1, read on the forward strand.
CGTATCCCTTCGCCACGGTGGGCGGCGTGATCGGGGACCCGATCTTCGTGCCCCACGATGCGGATGCCGACGAACGGGAGACCTGTCGCACACATCTTGAGGAGGTGCTGGAGGACCTCACGCGTCGTGCGGAGGAGGCCTGCCGACGTTCGCCTGCGGGAACGACGCGTCACCTCGGCAGTCCGTTTCACCGACATGGTTTCGGCTAAGCGGTTTCACCTAAGTCCTCTAATGTACGAGCGTGGTGGGGCTCCCGTCCCACCACGCCAAACCCGGCAAACAGGCGGCGGGATCCCGATACATCGGGACCGCCCAGACACTTTAAGAAACTCAGGCAGGACCGCTTAGTGACGTCCGAAGGGCGCTGTGGCGTGGGTCACCCGGACCGCAGGAAGGGGTAGCCCATCGCCTCGCGCTGCTTGAGGTAGGTCTTTGCGACGGCACGGGCGAGGCTGCGCACGCGCGTGATGTAGGTGGTGCGCTGGGCGACGCCGATCGCCCCACGGGCGTCCAGAAGGTTGAACGTGTGCGAGCACTTCAGCACGTAGTCGTACGCCGGCAGCACCAGCGCCGCCTTCAGCAGCCGTCGGCACTCCGTCTCGTACATGTCGAACAGCTTCAGCAGCATCTCGGGGTCCGACGCGTCGAAGTTATACCGGCTGAACTGCACCTCGTCCTCGTGACGCAGCTCCCCGTAGGTGACCTCGTCGTTCCACAACAGCTCGAACGCGTTGTCCACCTTCTGGAGGAACATCGCGATGCGCTCGAGACCGTAGGTGAGCTCCACCGTGATGGGGTCGAGCTCGATGGACCCGGCCTGCTGGAAGTAGGTGTACTGTGTGATCTCCATCCCGTCGAGCCACACCTCCCACCCGAGCCCGGTCGCCCCGAGTGTGGGCGACTCCCAGTCGTCCTCGACGAACCGAACGTCGTGACCCACCAGATCGATGCCCAGAGATTTCAGCGAGTCGAGGTAGATCTCCTGTGTGTTCGCGGGGGCCGGCTTGATGACCACCTGGTACTGCCAGAATTCCTGGAAGCGGTTCGGGTTGTCGCCGTAGCGTCCGTCGGTGGGCCGACGCGACGGCTCCACGTACGCCGCCTTCCACGGCTCCGGTCCCAGTGCCCTGAGAAACGTCGCCGGGTTGAACGTCCCCGCGCCCACCTCCACGTCATACGGCTGCCACAGCACGCAGCCGTAGTCCGACCAGTACCGATCCAGCTTGAGGATCATTTCCTGAAAGTTCACCCGGCTCTCCTCACCCACGGTCTCGAAGTCAGGCGGCGCACGATGTCCGCACCGCCTACGCATCGTCCTCGGCCCCGGGCGGGTGTCCCATCCGCCAGAGCCGACGCACGTTCACCATAAACAGGACCGCCATCACCCCCAGCATCACGTACATCAGCACCCGCCAGGCCGGGTGCGGCCAGCCCAGAAGCCACGGCCAGAACGACGCCAGCGCCACCAGGATGGCCACACGCTCCCACCAGTGTCCGAACGGTTTCTCCGGCATCGGGGACCTCCGCAAGCTCCGACCCACACCGCAAGTATCAGGCAGAGAAGGGGGTCTGTCAAGACCTGAGAGACGGTTTCACAACCCCGGACAGGTTGTTTCGGGAGTGTACCAGCGGCATCTATCCCGAGCGTAGCGAGAGAGCTTGTGTGCCAGCGGCATTTATCCCGAGCGTAGCGAGAGAGCTTGTCTGCCGCTGCATCCGGTTTGCAGGGGCTGGCAAGCAGCCCCTGGCACACCCAGGACGGGACCGGCCGGGCTGTGAAACAGTCTCTTAGAGCATGTGACAAAATGAACTCAACGCCCAGGACGCGGCCCACAGGTGGCCGCGCTGCACGGGCCTGTGTAGCGCGGGGACCCGTGCCCCGCGCCCAATTGCCCAAGGCACCCGGCGCACCCGCTGGGGGGACGATTCTCATTCTGTTAGGGGCTCTCAGTAGGCCTTTGGCCTCAAGACGGGGGCCGGAAATGACGATAAAAAATACTGATTCCCTAAAGAACATGGACCTGCTGCACTCCGTTGCCTGGGATGTTTTGTGCACATTGCACGTCTTGGAGACACGGCGAGCATGGAGAACA
>DATKVD010000600.1:0-3970 GCA_035530235.1 Planctomycetota bacterium
ACGCACAAGGTGACGCTCTCGACGAAGGTGGCCGGCATCGAGGCGAGCGCTTCACCGGCGGAACTGAGACGGGCCGCGGTGCTGAAGCTGGGCGAGGCACGTCTGGGGAAGGCGGAGCGGGGGAGGTGCCTGTCGGCGCTGGCGGCGGTCGGGGAGAGCGAGAAAGAGGAGGGACGACGGTCGCTGCCGGTGCTCCGGCGCGGGCTCGAAGGCGAGGCGGAGCGGGACTCGTGGGACCCGTTCGGCGCCCACGACGGCGTGCTCTCACACCCGGAAGCCGTCGGGGAATTGGCCCGGCGCTTCGGGGCCGATTACGGCTTCAGCATCACGGCACTCGAAGAATACGGCGGCTGTCCGTTCGCGTTCCTGTGTCACGTTGTCCTCGGCGTCGAGGCCCCCGTGGAGCCCCCGGAGGAACTGGAAGCGGTGGACGAGGGCACGATCCTCCACCGGACGCTGCGACAGTTCTACGCCGAGAGACGGGAGCGCTCCCGGGACGTCCGCATCCGCGAGGACGAGGTCGGTACGGCCCAGGAGCACATCCGCAGGATCGCCGACGCCCATCTCGATCGCTTCCACCGACGGAACCCCGACCTCAACGAGGGGCTGTTCAGGCTGCAGCGCGAGGCGATGCACGAACTGCTGGGAGAGTTCGTCCGGGCCGAGGCCGCCGCCCGGGGCACCGACAGGCTCGGCATGATCCCACGGTTCTTCGAGGTCGCATTCGGCCTGTCGGTGAAGCGCGGAGTTGCCGACCCACGCTCGACGTCGAAGCGTCTCGTCGTCGAGTCGGCCGACGGACCGTCGATCGGCATCGTGGGGAAGATCGACCGCATCGACGTGACCGAGGGTGTGGTGGGTGAAGCCGGACGTCGCGGCTTCCGTGTGATCGACTACAAGCGGGGACGTGCCCCGAGCGGCACACGGGGCATCGAGGAGGGAACGGCGTTCCAGATGCCGGTGTATCTGCTGGCGGCACGGGACGTGATCCTTGCCGACGAAACGCTGGAGGCGGTGGACGCCCGGTTCTACGGCTTGCGCGACATGAAGGCCAGACCGGCGCTTGCGCTTCTGAAGGGCACCGCGACGGGCGTCCAGCCGGTGGCCGGCGCGGAGGCACTGATGGACGCCGCGGTTGAGCACATCCGGGATTACGTCGGTGCGATCCGGAAAGGTCAGTTCCCGGTCCTCCGGCGCGGAACGCAGGCCTGTCCGGGGTATTGTGAATTCCGGGAGATCTGTCGCTACAGTGAGCTGCGTGCCGGGAAGAAGACCGGCGACTTCAAGCCGTGGTTCGAGCACCGGCACCCGTCCGAGCGGACGGAAGGCGGGGACGAATGATCACCTTCAAGCCGACCGTGAAACAGCAGCGCGCCCTCGACACGCTCGACCGGAGCGTGTGTGTGCGTGCGGGGGCCGGCACCGGAAAAACCACCGTCCTCGTCGGAAGATACATGGAACTCCTGCGGACGAAGCGGGCGACCGTCCGGGAGATCGCCGCACTCACCTACACCGAGAAGGCGGCGAAGGTGATGAAGGACCGCATCCGCCGACAGTGCCATGAGCGGGAACTTGCCGCCGACGGCGCGGACGACGCCGCCTGGTGGCGTCGACAGCGCATCGACCTCGAAACCGCACACATCGGCACCATCCACGGCTTCTGCTCCCACCTCCTCGGCGAGCATCCCGTGGAGGCGGGTGTCGACCCCTACTTCACCGTCCTCGACGAGGTCGAGCAGTCCATCCTCCTCGAGCGGTGCATCGACGACGTGGTGAGGCGTCACCTGGAAGAGGAAGACACGGAGGTGCTGGCGCTCTGCCGGCAGTCGGGTCTCGCCGTGGTGCGGGGGATGCTGCGGGAACTGGCGTCGAACCGTCCCGAGGCGGCACGGGCGGCCGGCCGGATAAGGTCCGCCGGCGACGCGGAGGTCCTTGCGACGTGGACTCGACTGCTGAAGGAAGCCCAGGCGGCCCACGTGGACGACGTGCTGGAGGCCATCCGGGATCGGGGGGTCCTGGAGGGACTCGCCGCGGCCGGATGCAGCGACGCGACCGACAAGCTGGAGCCGCTTCGCCGGGAGGTGCTACGGCTTGCCGGTGAACTCGCCGGGGCCGCGTCCGACGACCGGAAGATCGAGCTGGCGGAGAAGCTGCGCGACACGACGGACAACCTGCGCGTGGGCAGCAAGGCGAAATGGGTCGACGACGGCCTCCGGACCGTGCGCGACTCGTTCCGCACGGTCCGTGACATGCTCGACGACGTGCCGGGAGGCGGCTTCGACCGCACCGTCTCGGAACTCGACGAGCGGTCGCTCCAGGCCGTCCGGTGCCTCATCCGTGTTCACGACGCCGTCATGGAGAGCTGCGAGCGCGAGAAGTCGGCGGGCGGATACCTGGATTTCGACGACCTCCTGCTGCACGCACGCGAGCTGCTCGACAGCCGTCGGGACGTCCGTGAGCGGCTCCGTGACCGCATCCGCTGCCTCCTCGTGGATGAACTCCAGGACAGTGCACTCATCGAGCGGGACATCATCTTCCTCCTGGTGCGGGACGAGGAGACGTTCCGTCGGTCGGGACGGGTGCGCATCCTTCCGGGCAGGCTGTTCGTGGTGGGTGACGACAAGCAGTCGATCTACCGGTTCCGCGGGGCGGAGGTGACGGTGTTCCGTGAACTGGCCGACAGGCTCTCCGAGGAAGGGGAGGTGGTCGACCTGGACGTGAGTTTCCGGACGATTCCGCGCGGGGTGGCGTTCGCCAACGACCTGTTCGGGAAGCTCCTGGGCCGCGGGGAGACGCGTCGTCCCTACGAAAGCCGGTATATCGACCTGGCAGCCAGCCGCACGGAACCGGGGGACTTCCTCGAGGTGATGATCCCGGAGCCGGAGGCGGGTGAGTCGTCGTCCGACGCACGTGCCCGCGAGGCCCGGATGATCGCCGCACGCATCAGCGACATGGTCGCTTCCGGCGAGAAGCTGGTCTGGGACGCCGGGGCGAAGCGTCCCCGTGCCGTCACCTTCGGCGACCTCGCCGTCCTCTTCCGTGCGATGACCCAGGCATACATCTACGAGCACGTCTTCCGTGAAGCCGGGGTCCCCTACTACATCCTGGCGGGGAGCGGGTTCTTCCGGGCACAGGAGATCCTGGACATGCTGACGGCGCTCAAGTGCGTCGAGCGTCCGCGGGACGAGGTGGCGCTCCTGGGAACGCTGCGCTCGCCGCTCTTCGGCATCAGCGACGAGACGCTTTTCTTCACGAGCCGCTCCGGGTCGATGCGTGCCGGGCTGGCACGGGCCGAAGACGTGCCGCACGTCACCGACGACCAGCGGCAGGGACTCATCGACGCCCGGGACATCCTGAACGGGCTCGCCGGGGTGAAAAACCGCGTGCCCATCTCACGACTGCTCGGGGAGATCCTCCGACACACCGGGTACGACGCGACGCTCCTGGTGCAGTTCATGGGCCGGCAGAAGCTCGCCAACGTCGAAAAACTCATTGACCTCGCCCGGTCGTTCGAGTCGAAGGGACTCTTCACCCTGGACGAGTTCATCCGTTACATCGAGCGGTTCGTGGAGGTGGAGGCCCGGGAGAGCGAGCGGGCGGCGGAGGAGGAGTCGAGCAACGTGGTGCAGGTGATGAGCGTGCACAGGGCGAAGGGGATGGAGTTCCCGGTGGTGTTCGTAGCGGACTGCTCGCACGACGTGCGGCGGCACGGGTCCGACGTGGTGCTCGACCGCGGTCTGGGGGTGTCGATCGGCGTGGAGGCCGACGAGACGGAGGAAGCCGGCGACCGTCCGGTGCTGTACGACCTTATCCGCGAGGAGGACCGTCGACGCGACGAGGCGGAGAACCTGCGCATCCTCTATGTGGCGCTCACGCGTGCGAAGGACCACCTCGTGATCTCGGGGTGGCTGAGTGCGCGCAGGACACTCGGGCCGGACACGTGGCTGAAGCTGCTGTCGGACCAGTACGG
>DATKVD010000601.1:0-2745 GCA_035530235.1 Planctomycetota bacterium
TTCGAGGCCCACTTCATGGGGTTGGATTCACTGCGGTTCTGAAGACGCTGGAGGAAGACGACGGTGCGCTTCCAGTCGTCACTGTCACGCTCCAGTCCGGCCTGCTCGTAGGCGTGGAGGGCGTCGGCCCTGAGCGAGGCGTTGGAGAGGTCCGGACGCAGACTGCTGCCGTACCCCGCCCCACCGTAGCCCGGGTCGCTCTCCTGGTAGCCCTGCGTCTCGTTGAGCTGGGTCCCCGAGAGATACGCCCGTGCCTTCCGGATGGCGTCGTCGTATTGCGGGTTCTTCGCGGCCAGGAGCGCCTCGAGTGCGACCGAAGTGATGTAGTTGGCCAGCTCCTGGTCGTAGATCCCGCCGTCGGTCTTCTGCATCTTCAGAAGGTACTCCAGCGGCTTGCGGATGAACGGCCCGTCCGACTCCTTGTAGTCCCTGTGGCTCTTCAGGAAGGCCAGCACCGCGATGCCCGTGATGCCCGGGTGCTTCCCCCACGAGCCGTCTTCCGCCATCGTCCCGTGAAGGTACTTGAGTCCGCGGTCCACGGCCCCCTCGGCCTGTTTCCTGAGCTGCGCAGGGGGCATCTGTCCGACGGGGGTCCCGGGGCCGCCCGAAGGTCGGGCCCCTTCCCGGCCGCATCCCAGCCACAGCACCGCCGACACCGCCAGAAGAAGCCCGATGGCCTGCCATCGTCGTCGCATGTCGTCTCTCCCGATTCTCATGGGTCACACGGCCTGAAAGCATTATACCCGGGGCACCGTGAAGGGGAAAGCCCCTTCCGGGGGGTGCACCCCACATGTTATGAGCGTCGTCACGAAGCGAAAGGTTCACCGTCGGCGGCCGGGTGGGGGTGTCGCGGCGCCGCGGGGCCCCGTTTCCCGCCTCCTTCGGGCCGGCCGTGGCGCCGATAGCGCCTTGCAAGCCTCTGGAACGTGAGTTATCCTTTACGGGGTCGTGGGTGCCGGATACGGTGCGGTCGAAGCCGACGCCCTGTGACCGTAACATCTAAAAGGATCGGGGTTTCCGATGACAGGTCGCCCATGACCATGACGCCTTCCCAACAGAGGCCGCCGCGGGGCTCCGCCTTTGTCCGGGCGGGGGCCGTCGTCATCCTTCCGGTGGCCTTCTACCTCTACGTGTGGCTGTGCGTCGAACCCCGGCTTCTCTATCACCAGCAGAACCCGATCTTCGTGGCCACGTCCCGCTTTTTCAGGGAGTCCCTCGACCATCCGGGCGGGCTGCTGGAATACGTCTCCGCGTTTCTCATGCAGGGGTACAGTTACCCATGGGCGGGTGCGGCGCTCATCACGCTGATCGCCGGGCTCATCTGCCTTGCGACGCACGGTGTGCTGTCCCGGACGGCCGGAAGGCGCGTGCATCCACTGGTGAGTCTCGTGCCCCTGGTTCTCCTGGCGATGCTGCACGGACGGTACCGACACACGCTGTTCACCAGCCTCGCAATCCTGACGGCACTGCTGTCGGCGTACCTCTACATCCGGATGGCCCTGCGGGGCGCCCTGCCCCGACTGGGGGTCTTTCTCGTCCTGTCGGCGGTGCTCTACTACGCCGTCGGGGGCATGATGGTGCTGCATGCGGTGCTGTGCGGCGTCTTCGAGTTGGTGAGGGCGCGTCGTCCCGTCCTGGGTGTGCTGTGCCTGGCAGGCGCGGCCGTGGTGCCGCTCGGCTTCGCGGTCTTCTCCTACGACGTCGTCGCCGTCCGCGCCGTTCTGCCGCTGGTGCCCACGCGTGAGGGCGTCCTGGCGTCTCCGAAGACGCTCTTCTCGGCCCCGGTGGCGCTTCACGGGCTCCTGGTGCTTTTCTTTCCCGCCGCGGCCGCCCTCGTGGGCCTGCGCCGCCGTGCCCCCGGCGAGACACTTCCCCGCGCACTCACGGCCGCCGCCCTTTTCCTGGTCGCGTCCGTCTTCATGGTATGGCTGACGTTCGACGACGACGTGAAGCGACAGCTCCAGGTGGACTACTTCGCCGAGCACGACCAGTGGGAGCGGGTGCTGGAAAGGGCCCGCGGCCTGCCCCCGCGGCTCTACGACGTCTACGTGATGCACGACGTCAACCTGGCCCTCTACCATACCGGTCGACTGCTCGACGACATGTTCTCCTACCCGCAGGGAGGCGTCCCGGGGCTCCAGCTCACCGTCGCGGAGAAGACGCCCATCGGCTACTGGAAGTTCACCCGGTTCTGCCTGGAGATGGGTCGCGTGAACATCGCCCAGCACTGGGGACACTACCTGATGGAACTGTCGGGGGAGCGGCCGGAGGTGCTGAAGCTCCTGGCGCGCACGAACATCCTCAAGGGACGGCGACGGGCGGCGGACACGTTCCTGGGGGCGCTGGCGAAGCACCCGCTCCACACCACGTGGGCCGAGGACTACCGTCGACGTCTGGACGGCGACCCGCTGATGTCCGCCGACAACGGACTTCAGCACATCCGCACGGTCATGGTCGACCGGCAGTACGGCTACGGCGGCGGACGGGTGTTCACCTATGAGGCCCTGCTCACGCAGCCCCTCCAGACGGCCCCCTCGAACCGCATGGCGTTCGAGTACCTGATGGCCTACTATCTCCTGGCGAGACGGCCCGAGGAGGTCATCGACCGTACCGGTCGTCTGGGGGACTTCGGGTACACCGTGCTTCCCCGTCACTGGGAGGAGGCCGTGGCGGTCGCCCTGAATGCGAACCGCGGTCGGGACGTGAACCTGCACGGACATCGCATCCGTGACGAGACGCAGCGTC
>DATKVD010000602.1:0-3484 GCA_035530235.1 Planctomycetota bacterium
GAGCGCGGTCGCCTCGAAGCCCTTCCCCGCCCCCGCAAACCCCTGGTAGTAGACGTAAAGGATGGGGCCCGTGGGGATGTAACCTTCAATGGGCGTGGGCTTCTCCTGCGCCCACCCGCAAGCCGCACCCGCCAGCACCACCAGCACCACAAGTCCCCCGCGTCCGACGTGTCTCATGGGATTCCCCTTTCAGCGGCTCAGGTCCATTTACCCCGGCCCATCAGTATACGCGTCCCGGGGCCGCTACTCGACCCCTTTTTCCCGCATTTCCGGCATCCGGGCCTCCTGGGTCTTCATCCGCTCCTGGAAGTCGGCTTCGGAGAGCCGTTCGACGTGACCGTCGTCGAAGAAGCAATGCCGTCCGTCGCCTTTGTGGCGGCCGGGCTTTTCGTAGAGGACGATGACGTCTTTACGCCCGGCGTGGTTGATGCCCTTCACCATGACGTAGTCCGACCACGCGTCCACACCGTCAAGCATGCTCAGATCGGGGTTGGCCGGTCTCACCTTCGGAAAATCCACAGGCACCTTGTTGCCGCTTGCCCGGCAGATGAACGTCTTTGGCGAGAGAAGGGGCTCCTCCTTGAGCAGCACACCCAAGGACTCGGGGTAGCGTCCATCGTGCTCCCCGGCGTACAAGAGCATGGCGAAGCCAATCTGCCGGATATTGTTCATGCAAACCGACTGCCATCCCGGCGGCCCGTTGACCCGCACCGGCCAGAGAAACACCGCCAGGACCGCCAGCAGCACCGCGATGACAACGATCTCCCACCATGTCGGACGCATCGAGGTCAGCCTCCGAAGAGTGCCCGCAGCAGCAGCTGTGCGCCCAGGAGCACCAGCAGCACCAGGACGATCTTGCGGAAGACCGCGTGGCTGATGAAGCGGTCCAACAGGAGCGCCGCCGTCACGCCCCCAGCAATGGCGGGGAGAGTGATGAGGAAATCCCACCCCACCGCCGCGGTGACGTTCCCCGCAAACGCGTGGCCGACGAGGACGAAGCCGTTGTTGATGGAGAAGAACCCCTGGAGGTTGCTCTTGAACTCGTCGGGGGGCCAGCGGCAGCAGTCGCCGTAGAGGATTACGGGGGGCCCGGAGGTGTTGTAGGCCCCGCCCAGGACGCCCCCGAACAAGCCGGCGACGTACGTCCAGAGGCCGCGCCTCACCCTCGGCGGCGTGACGCCCGACAGCACGAAGATCGCATACGCCAGCACCACGACGCCGAGGAGGCCGAGGGTGATGCGCTCGTCGATCTGGCGGAGCCCGTAGACCCCGAGGGGAACGCCGACGGCGGAGGCGACCAGGAGCCGCCAGACGGCACGGAAGTTGAACGCCCGGCGATAGCGGACCAGGAGGACGATCTGCAAGGTCCCGCTCATCATGGCCACCAGGGGCGCGGCGTGTCGAAGCCCGAGCATCGGCGACAGGAGCGGCATCGCCACCAGGGCCGAGCCGAACCCCGACAGCCCCTGCGTGAAACACGCGGCGAAGACGATCAGGATGAGCCAGACGATGTCCATCCCGACAGTATACCGAAGGGCTGCGAACGGAACAACAGCAAGCTGCAACCGCAGCTGCGCAGGGGGCAAGAAGAAAAAGAAGAAACAGCTTCGGAACCGCATATGCACGCAGATACACGCAGAGGGAGCAAGAAGAAGAAGAAGGAGAAAAGAACACGCGGATCGCAGGTCCAGATGAACGCCGCGTCAGAGGCGGTGAACGACGCGCTTGACCTCGAGTCTCGGCCTTGCGAAATTCATGAGAAGGCCTACCTTCAGACCGGTTGCCTTGAGGTAGTTGAGACACTGTGCGAGGTGAACGTTATCGAGGGCCCGTACGGCCTTGATTTCAAGAAGCACCGTCTCCTCGACGACCAAGTCGGCCACGTATTGTCCGACAATGACCCCATCGTAGTAGACAGTGACGGCCCTCTGGCACTCCGCGGTCAGACCCGCCTTTCGAAGTTCATGGGCCAATGCGTTCTCATAGACCTTTTCGAGGAAGCCACACCCAAGCTCGTTCATCACCGTGTAGGCACATCCGATGATGCGCTGCGTCAGGTCCTTCAGCCCCCGCTTGTGGTCTTCTTCTGCCATTTGGTGGCTCCTTCTTCTCTGCCCTTATCTGCGTGCATCTGCGGTTCCTCGCTTCTTCTTCTTCCCGCCCGTGTTCCGGCCCCTTCTTCCTTCTGCGTGCATCTGCGTGCATCTGCGGTTCCCCGTTGCTTCTGCTTCTTCTTCCCGCCCCCGTTCTGGCCGCTTCTTCCTTCTGCGTGCATCTGCGGTTCCGCGCTGCTTCTGTTTCTTCTTGTGGCCCCCGTTCCGGACGCTTCTGCGTGCATCTCCGGTTCCCCTCATTTCCCGATGCAGAAGCGGCTGAAGATGCGGTCGAGGATTTCCTCCTCGTCGAGGGGATGGGTGAGTTCACGGAGGCGGTTGATGGCGGTGCGGATGTCGGCGGCGGGGAATTCGAGACCCAGGTCATCGCGGGCGGCTGTCCGGGCGCGCCCGAGGGCCTCCGCGGCCGAGCGCAGGGCGTTCAGCTGACGCAGGTTCAGGACGAACCGCAGTCCCTGACGCTCGACGCCCCGGACGGTAAGCATCTGCACGATCTCCTCCCGCAGGCGGTCGAGCCCCTCCCCCGTGACGCACGAGAGGGGAACCACCAGCCCCCGACGCCGCACCGTCCGCTCGGTGTCGGCGTCGATGGGGAGGTCGGTCTTGTTGAGGACGATGAGGGCCGAGATGCTGGGAGGCGAACAACTGTCCGCGGTGTAGCGCGGGGACCTGTGCCCCGCGATAGACGGTCGCGGCCCACAGGTGGCCGCGCTACCTTGCTCCGCCGGCCGGGAGAGCGTCGGTGCCTGCTGAAGCTTCTCCAGGAGCGTCAGGTCGACGGGGGTGAGGGGTTCGGAGGCGTCGATAAGGAGGAGGACGAGATCGGCACGGTCGAGTTCGGCACGGGCACGTTCGAGGGCGATGTCGTCGGGGTCGAGTGCCGCACGGCTGGACAAGCCAGCCGTGGCACACCCATTGGCCTTCTCAGCCGGCTTCTTCTCCCCGGCGGTGTCCGCCAGGAGGATCCGCACGTCGTCGAGGTCGAGTTCCGCCTCGAGGACGTCACGCGTGGTGCCGTGGACGTCGGTGACGATGGCCTCGTCGCGGGCGAGCAGCCGGTTGAAGAGGCTGGATTTTCCGGTGTTGGTGCGACCGATGACGGCGACGCGGGCCCGCTCGGTGAAGACATACCGGCCCGTGCCGGACCGCAGCAGTTCCTCGACCTCGGCCGACGCGTCGGCAAGCTCGGCGGAGAGTTCCTCCCCACCGATAACGGTCACGTCGTCCTCGAAGAAATCGAGTGCCAGTTCGACGCGCGTGAGGGTCTCGACGAGGCGATCGGTGAGGGCGTCTATCCGCCCGGAGAACTCCCCCGTGAGCTCGTCGAGTGCGAGCCGGCGCTCGGCGTCGGAGCGGGCGTGGATGAGCTT
>DATKVD010000603.1:0-12531 GCA_035530235.1 Planctomycetota bacterium
GCACCAGCGTCCGCGAGACCGGCTGCCTGAGCCTGGACATCCGCTCTCCTCCCGATCTCCCCTCTCTCCCCTCGTGCCATCATAGCACGAAGGCCCGCACTTGCAACATTTCGTGCCGCCCGACGTCCTCCCGGAGCGTCCAGACGCGCCCATTGCCCCCCTTCCCCGGGAGAACGCCCACCGCTCCGGCAAGGGGCCGCACGCGAGGCACACCGGTCACTCAAAACGTCACACCCCACGGGGTCCGTCCGGCGGATGCACGGGTGTTTCGACACAGCCCGTGACACCGGCCGCCCCCATCGGCAATTCCTGCCGGTCCGACCCGTCTCCCGAACAGTCAAAATCCGCCGCAAGTCCCGGAATGGCCGAATGCTTAAAGTCCGTGCTCCGACGGGGTCGATACCGTAGATGAGGTCATCTGCCGGACCGGAGGGACCCTCGTACCCCGACGTCTCGGGGCGCCCGACGTCAGCAGAACTCAGGGGACGGATGCGGTCATGATCAGGAAGCTCTTTCTCATCGTCGTCGTTCTGGGTGTTGCCGGGTGTGTCGAGAGTTGGCCGCTCAGACGTCAGGTCGAATACCCGTCAAAGCCCTACAACATGCTCGCCCTCTACGGCATCGAGAAGGTGGCGGTGGTGGTCCTGAACGCCTCGGACGCCGAGGTGGACATCCGGGAGGCGGCACAGGTCTACTCGATGGAACTTCAGCGCTCGTACGGCATCGACGTGTTTCCGCCGGCGGTGGCGCGGGCGGCGGTGCTCCAGCAGAAGCTCCAGCTTCCCGAGCAGGCACACGTGCTCGCGAAACGTCTGGGCGTGGACGCCCTCATCGTCGGGTTCATCACCGACTACGAGCCGTACGACCACCCACGGGTGGGGGTGCTGCTGATGGTGTATCCCGCGGCGGTCGATCCCAACGCCGTGGACACCGCGGTGGCCCTGGGCTCCGTCAACCGTGTGTACGATTCCGACACGAAGGAGGTGGCCGAGCAGGTGCGGGCCTTTGCGGCCAGACGCGACGCGCAGGAGACGCCGCTCGGCTCCAGGAAGTACCTGCTCGTAATGAGTGAGTACATGAAATTCGTGGCGGACCGCAGCATCCGGGACCTGTTCGACACGATCGCCAGGCCCGGCAGACCGACGCGGCGAACACCGGAACCGGAAGCACCCGGCACCGTCACCGACGACGAAACGATGATGGAGAGCGGAGCGAAGCTCGTGGACCCGACCGAAGACGAAGTGCCGCAGCCCGACGTCGAAGAAAGGGAACCCTAGATGGTCCGTGAGATGGACTTCATCATCCTGGTCAAAGGGGAGCACCGGTACATCTTCCTCTTCGAGGTCGGGTGTGAGGAGTACGTGCAGGCCAAGCTGATGGATTGTGCCGAAAGCGAGGACTGCAACCTTGAATGGCCGGACGTTCTGTGTATCATTAAGGAAATGCAGCAGCTGGCACAGAAGAAACAACACCCCTGACCGGTCACAAGAGATTCGGACATGCCTCGACAGTCGTCCGACGCACCCACCGGTGAAGCCGTCCGTCCCCCACGGGAAATCAGACTCTTCCTTTCCGAAATCGCACACGCCCGCAACTACTCACCGCATACCCTCCGGGCGTACACGCGCGACCTGACGGAATTCGTGGACTTCCTCGTCGGGCAGAAACGACGCCTGGCCGAGACCCGCACCATCGACGTGCGCGCGTTTCTGGCGTCGCTTCGCGAGCGGGAGCTTGCCCGGACCACCATCGCACGTAAGTTGGCCGCTGTCAGGAGCTTATACAAATTCCTGACGGCACGCGGACACGTCGAGGTCAACCCCGTCATCGGCCTCAGGACCCCGAAGCTTCACCGAAAACTGCCCCGGTTCCTCGACGAAACCGAGGTCCTGAAACTGGTCGAGTCGCCCGACACCGCCACCCTTGCGGGACTGCGCGACCGTGCCATCCTCGAGACACTCTACTCCACCGGCATGCGCGTCAGTGAACTCGTCGGCATCGACGTCGGCCACGTGGACGTCCTGTCCGAAGCCGTGCGCACCCGCGGCAAGGGACAGAAGGACCGACTCGTCCCCATCGGCCGCGTGGCGCTTGCCGTCATGGAGGAATACCTCGAACGTCGCAGGCTCACGGAGCGGAAAAAACCGGAACGAAACACACCCCTCTTCACCAACAGACTCGGCACGCGTCTCACCGCGCGCAGTGTCAACCGCATCCTCAAGAAATACATCCTCAAGACGGGACTCAAGGGAAAGATCACGCCGCACACCCTGCGTCACACCTTCGCAACGCATCTCCTGAACCGCGGCGCCGACCTCCGCAGCGTCCAGGAACTGCTGGGTCACGAACACCTGAGCACGACGCAGGTCTACACCCACGTCACCACCGAACGGATGCGCGAGGTCTACGAAAAGGCCCACCCCCGTGCATGAGATCCATACCGTTTCTCCTGCACACACGCCATCCGGGGGAGGGGCTTTCCGTGTCACGTTTGGGAGCCCCCCCGGTGTGTGTTTCGGATTCCGTCGAAAAAAAACTTTGCGAGTTGTTTGCGCCTGGTCCATCCGTGTGGTAGAGTAACTATACAATGCGCGGGATGTCGGAAGGCGAGACCCCGCCGAGTCGGCGGGTCTCGCGTACCGACATGGGTGTTCCGATAAAGAACCCCCTCGTCCTGGTGAACTGTTCGTTCTGGCCGAACACCTCCAATTATTTGGGAATTCGGACACGTCCAGGGGGCTTTCACCAGTACTGCTGTCGGCGGTCGAACGGAAAGGACCGATGACAGCACGAGGGGGTTTCTGTATGTACCCCTCCGCCGCCGACTGAACCCCACGGATTTCCCGTCTGAATGTGCCCTTCCCCCTCCGCACGCCTTTCAAGCCTTGAGCTTTCCGCTTCGGGATTTGCCGCGTTCTCCGCAGTCAAGGGAGACGGGCCCCGCTACCAGAGGTCACCCGTGGACTTGAAGAGCGCCAGGAAGGGCTCGGCGTAGAGCACGCCCGACGTCGCCCCGGCCAGGCGGAGCTTGGCCATCTGAAGCTCGGCGTGGGCGGTGAGCTTCATCTCGCGGTCGAGCGAGGGGTCGGTGGGATGAAAGACCCGGGTGTGCTGACGGAAGTACTTCTCCTCAGGCACGTTAGGGCTCATCACCTTGTCGAGTTCAAAGCGGATCCACGCGATGCGGTCGATATAGGGGGTGACGTCCACGTAGGTGTCCGGCTCGAAGCGGTAGGTCTGGCGTCTCCCGGCGCCGAAGGCGAAGATGCGCCGGCACGGCTCGACGCCCGACCGATCGACCAGTCCGTCTGTGTGAACGAGGGCGTCCCGGGCGACGAGTCCCGTCACGCGGTGGTCACTCCAGTAGTCCTCCCAGTGGTGGATGATGGCGACGTCGGGACGGACCTCTGCCACGATCCGCGCCATCTCCCGACGGGCCTCCAGCGTGTCGGGATACCGGTGGTACTTGTAGTCGAGCATGATCTTCTCGGCGCCCATGTCCGTCGCGAGGTCGATGACCTTCTTCCGGGCGGCCTCGAAATCCCCGCCCGTCATCTCCGGACGGTTCGAGAAATCGCCGATCGTGTTGACCAGCACCACGCGGAGCCCCTGGTCAATCGCCTTGAAGATGGTTCCCCCGGCGCCGCCCTCACAGTCGTCCATGTGCGCCCCGATCACCAGCAGTGTCTTCGTCGCCATCTCGTCTCATCTCCTCCTCGAGGGTAAACCTCCGGGAAGCAGCGCCGCCGTTGCCGTACCTTCAGCCTGCAGCCTTCAGTCTTCAGCCTCTCTGTGCATCCTTTCCGGTCAGCTGACGGTAGTAGTCGCACAGCCTGCTCACCGGACATTCGTCGCACTCCGGTTTTCGGGCGGCGCAGATGCGTCGGCCGTGGAAGCCGATGACGTGACTGAACACCGTGCGGTCCCTGCGCGGGATGAGCCGGTCGAGGTCGGCTTCGATCCTGTCCGGGTCCGAGTTCCCGGTGAGCCCGAGACGCGTCGTGACGCGCTTCACGTGCGTGTCGACGATGATGCCCGGCGTGTCGTAATACTCGCCCAGGACGACGTTCGCGGTCTTGCGTCCGACGCCCGGGAGCGCCACCAGCTCGTCCATCGTGCCGGGGACTTTGCCCCCGTGCCTCTCGACAATCACGCGCGAGCAGCTCGTGATCGACTTTGCCTTCTGCCGGAAAAACCCCGTGGGTCTGACCTCCTTCTCGAGCGTCGCGGGCTTCGCTTTGGCGAGCGCCTCGGGCGTCGGGTATTTCCGGAAGAGGCCGTCCGTCACCTCATTGACACGCTCGTCGGTGCACTGGGCGGCGAGGATGGTAGCGACGAGGAGTTCGTAGGCGTTCCGGTGGTTGAGCATCACGCGGGCGTCGGGATGGGTCTGCCTGAGGATGCCGAAGATCTTCCGGGCACGGGTCTTCAGGTCCATGGCTTCCCCTACCGGTTATCGTCTTCGACGCCGAAGTATTTTCGGACGTATTCACGGTGCTCGGGATCGAGAGTGTCGCGTTCGAGAGCGATCCGGCCGCTGCGAACGACGTCGTCGAGCTTCGGGAGTGAGACGTCGGCGGCGTGTGACTGTTCCCAGACCTGTTGGATGTCGGGCGGGGCGCCGCGCACCGTGAGGTTGCCGCTCCCGCCACTGCCCTGGGGCGATGGACCGCCCTCGACGAAGAAATCGGCACGTCGGCGCGGGGGCGTCCGGCCGGGGTCGTCACGGCCCGACATCACGGCGGCCACACGCGTCAGAACGTTCCGGACGTCGGCGAGGGCCTCGGTCTCGGCGGTCGTGCGCGTCCCCTCGCGCTGCATGGCGGCGGCGAAGTCGCGCATCGCCCGCCGGAACGTCTCGATGTCCGTCGCGGCGAGTGCCGCGGCCGCCCGCCTGAGCGGTTCGGTCAGCCCCGGTGTGCGTCCGGCATCCGCGGCGGCGGCCAGGGCGTCGACGGCGGCCCGCCGTTCCATCGGCGTCATCGCGGGAGCCTTCTCCGACAGTTTCGACACCTCGTCCGCAAGGTCGCCGGCATCCATCCGTCGAAGGGCGTCGGACGCCGCCGACAACGCGTCCGATTTTCCGAGTTCTTCCGCGATCTCTCCGGCCTCCGTGCGGAGTCCTTCGGCCGGGTCCGTCCCGGCCTTCCGGAGAACGTCCGCGCTTTTCCGCTCGATGTCCTCCGTGTTCCGCTTGCGACGCACGTCATCCAGCAGTCCCACCAGTTCGAGGCGCATCTCGTTGACGCCCGGGACCTCCGGTGCCCGCTCCTCCAGCCGCCCCACCGCCCCCTCGAGGATGACCGCGGCACGTTCACGCCGCACCGACGCCTCCGACGCGCCGAGCATCCCCCGCACCCCGTCCGGGACCAGCACCGTCACCACCACCGCCACCAGTGCCGAGCCCACCGCCAGCACGACGGCACGCTGCACGTCCCACGGGATGAACGTGAGGGGGGCGGTCTCCGCCAGGAGCCGGTCGACCTCGACGCGCAGCCGGCCTCGGAAGGGATTGCCGGGGTCCGACGTCTCCACCTCGACCATGGTCGACAGCCGCTCCTCCCACCCGGCCGACCGCTCGACGTGCCGGGCGGCGTCGAGCACCGTCCGCCGTGCCGAAGCCAGTCCCACCACCAGCACGGCCAACATGCACCCGACGACGACCCAGAATATCCCCCACGACGTGCCCACGAGGAGCACCAGCACGGTCCAGACGACGGTCGAGCCGGCGGCGGCGGCCAGGAAGACGTGCAGTGCGTGGACGACGGTGAGCTTGCGTGCGGCGGCGTCGAGTGTGTGTCGGACGGCGGACAAGGTTCTTCCCGGACTTCCGGAGTGACGTGACGTGTCGGTCAGTATCGGCGTCTCTGTCGACTGGACGGGATGCCCATGGACTTGCGGTACTTGGTGACGGTCCGGCGGGAGACGTCCACACCCTGGCCGATGAGCCGTCTTGCGATCTCCTCGTCACTGAGCGGGATGTGGGTGTCCTCGGTCTCGACGAGTCGGCCGATGCGGTCGCGAACACTCTCCCACGACGTGAACCCCCCGGCGTTCTGTGCCGTGCCCCCACTGAAGAAATACCGCATCTCGACGATCCCCTGCGGCGTCTGCATGTACTTGTTGGCAATGGCACGACTGACCGTGGAGACGTGAACCCCGACCTTGCGGGCCACCTCCTGCATCCTCAGCGGCTTGAGATACGTGGTGCCCTTCTTCAGGAACTCCTTCTGTGTCTCGACGATCGCCTTCGACACCTTGAGCAGTGTGGTCCGTCGCTGCTCGATCGAATCGATGAGCCACCGGGCCGACTGGATCTTCTTGCGGATGTACTCCTGTGTGGTGGGGTTGTTGTGCTCGGAGCTGAGAACCCGTCGGTAGAAGGGACTGATGATCAGCCGGGGCATCCCCGCTTCCTGGAGCTTCACGTCGAAGCCTTCGTCGGTGTCCTCGACGATGACGTCGGGCAGGATGTAAGCGGGCTCGGTGGTGTCGAAGGTGGCCCCGGGTTTCGGACTGAGCGTCAGGATGAAATCGATGGCCTTCTTGACCTCCTCGAGCGTGCGACCGGTATCCCGCACGATCTGCGGGAACCGGTTGGTCCGGATGTCCTCGAGGTGGCTCTGAATCAGCTCGGCCTTCAGCACGTAGTGGAAGTCCTCCGGATCGAGCTGAAGCAGGAGACACTCCTTGAGGTCACGTGCCCCCACGCCCCGCGGCTCCAGCCCCTGCACCAGCTTCACGGCCTCGTCCAGCTCCTCCGCCGTCGCGTTCGACAGCTCGACCGTCGGGAGGATCTCCTCCGGGGAATACTGCAGGTACCCGTTCGTGTCGATGTTGCAGATGACGTTCTCACAGAGGACGTGCTGTCGCTCGGTGAGGTCGAGCAGCGTGAGCTGGGCAAGGAGGTGGTCCTGGAGACTGATGCCCCGTGCGGCGGTGTTCTGCATGGCGTCGAGCTTGCGGTCGCGCTCGACGTGTCGCACACTGCGTGACGACCACTGCGTGAAGTGGTCGCGCCAGCCTTCGCCCAGTCCCTCAAAGGGGTCGCGGGTTTCCTGTCCGTTGTCCCGTTCGGACGCCTCGTCACGCTTCTGCACCAGCTCGAGCACGGGGTTCTCGACGAGTTCGGCCTGCAGTCGCTCTTCGAGTGCCAACAGCGGCAGCTGGAGAATTTCGATGGACTGGATGATCTGCGGCGCGAGCTTCATCGTCTGCTCTTGCCGCAGCCCGAAGGCCATCTCCATTCTCATGACACGATCCCTCTCACGAAATCGAGTCCGACCTACATCTGTCGCCGGTCTCTCAGTGCGTCGGCGAGCATCGTCTGGTTCGCATACTCCAACTGACTGCCCGACGGGATCCCACGGGCGATCTGCGTCACGGTCACGGGCAGTCCCTTCAACTGCTCGTGCACGTGGTGTGCCGTCAGGTCTCCCTCCATGTTCGGGTTGAGTGCCAGGATCACTTCCCTGACGTCACCCGATTTCGCCCGGGCCACCAGGGCCCCGATCGTCAACGTCTCGGGGTCCATCCCGTCCAGCGGGGCGATGCGTCCGCCCAGCACGTGGTAGACGCCCCGGTAACTCCCCGGACGCTCAAGCGCCAGCAGGTCCTTCGGCTCTTCCACCACACACACCACACCGTGGTCACGTGAGACGTCGGCACAGACGTGACACGGGTCCGTCTCGGCCATGTTGAAACACACGGAGCAGTGCTTCACCTTCTGCTTGACGTCACGGATGGCACGGGCAAGTTCCAGTGCCTCCTCGGAACTGCCGCGGAGGATGTGATAGGCCAGTCGCTCGGCCGACTTCTCACCGATGCCCGGCAGTCGGCCCAACAGACGGATGAGATGGACCATCGACTCACTGTACCCGGCCAAATGCGCTATCCTTTCTTTCGGCAGTTTCGACACGGTCCCTTGAGCAAAAGCGTGCGTGTGCTCAATTGCAAGTCTTTATGCCACAAGGGGTTATGACAGCCCCAGGATTCCCGCCACGTCGATCCCGCCGGTGAGCCGGCTCATCTCCTGGCGCAGGCGGTCCCGCGACTTTTTCGTCGCCCCGTTCACCGCCGCCGCCACCAGGTCCTCCAGCATTTCACGGTCGTCCGAGGTGAGGAGTGCGTCGTCGATCTCCACCCGGAGCACCTCGCCCTCGCCGTTGACGGTCGCCTTGACGAGGTCGCCGCCGACCGACGCGGAGAAGGTCTCCCTGCGGAGTCTCTCACGGACCTCGCCCACCTGCTTTCCCATCTCACGGGCGTGCTTGAGGAGGTCCGCGATGCCGCCGAAGCCCGGGAAGTCGGTCACGACTCGTCCTCCATCACACGTCCGCCGAAGTATTCCACGGCACGTCGCACGCCCGGATGGTCCTTCGCCCGTCGGCGCCCCGGCGTCGCCGCCCGGTCCGTCCCGCCGACGTCCTCACCGCCCGATTCTTCCGACGACCCGTCTCCACCCTCGTCCGCCAGTTTGATCTTCATCTTCCGGCCCATCACCTCCGTCAGACACCCCTCCACGAAGTCCAGACGCTCACGGTCCGAGAGCTGCTCCCGGTGAAACGCGTACCGCTTCGGAAACGTCACGGTCACCTCGTTGTCGCTGAGTGCCGCGGGACGTCCTTCCCTGAGGAAGGCCTCGATGCTGCGCTGGTGTCGTGTCTTGATGAGTGCGAGGAGTCTGGGCCAGACCTTCTGGACCTCACCGAGGGGACCGGAATCGGTGACCGGGGCGGGGGTCGGTTCCACGGGCGTCTCGGGCTCGGGGACGTCGGCGGATTCCGGTTCCGGCTCGGGGGGCGGCGCCGGCGGTCGTGGGCGTTTCGTCTTCTGCCGCGGGCGGGGGGGCACGGTTGGGCGGGGGGACGTCTGTCCCGACGCCGCCGCGGCGTCCCCCGCCGCTCTCAACCGCTCCAGGATCTCCGTCAGAGGCTTCAGGTCCTCCATGGAGGCCAGTCTGACGACGGTGGTCTCGACGATGATGCGCTTCTCGACCGCGGTGCGTGTCTTCCGGTCGGCCTCGCCGACCACCTGGAGCATGTAGAGGACGCTGTCCAACTCGAAGGCTTCACTGAGCTGCGTGAGTTTCGCGACGCGCTCGGGCGTCAGGTCGAGCAGCTCTTCCTGCCCGTCGCCGCACGCCTTGACGACCATGAGGGCCCGGAGGGCCTCGAGGAGCCGGCCGAGGAACTCCGTCAGATCCTCGCCCGCCGCCGTCAGGGCGTTGACCACCCGCA
This sequence comes from Planctomycetota bacterium, assembly GCA_035530235.1. GTDB lineage: Bacteria > Planctomycetota > DG-23 > DATKVD01 > DATKVD01 > DATKVD01. The sequence continues at coordinate 9,240 of DATKVD010000603.1, forward strand.
GTGCTTCGGCCGGGTCGCGGGACTGAAACGCGCCCAACAGCCGGTCGATCTCGGCCTCGAAGGTCGTGCCCAGGACGAAATCGAGCGCCACCGACGTCACCTCTTCCGGGCTGAACGCCATGATCTGGTCGAGGAGGCTCTGTGCGTCACGCATGCCCCCCTTCGCACGACGTGCGATCCTCATCAGGGCGTCTTCGGACGCCTTCACCTGCTCGGCCTCGCAGATCTGACCCAGACGCCTCGCGATGTCGCCGCTCGAGATATTCCTGAAGTCGAACCGCTGACACCGGGAGTGGATGGTCTCGGGGAGCTTGTGCGGCTCGGTGGTGGCGAAGATGAACTTGACGTGCTCCGGGGGCTCTTCCAGTGTCTTCAGAAGCGCGTTGAACGCCTCCTTGGAGAGCATGTGGACCTCGTCGATGATGTAGATCTTGCAGCGGCTGTGCGCGGGATGGTAGCTGGCGTTGTCGCGCAGGGCGCGGACGTCGTCGACACTGTTGTTCGACGCCCCGTCGATCTCACGGACGTCCACGTCCTCGCCGATGAAGATGCTCTTGCAGGAGGGACAGCTGCCGCAGGGGTCGGTGGTGGGGGAATCGACGGCGCCGCAGTTGAGCGCCATGGCCAGGATGCGGGCCGTCGACGTCTTTCCGACGCCCCGCGGACCCGTGAAGAGGTAGGCGTGCGCCACACGACCCGACCCAATCGCGTTCTTCAGTGTCTGGGCGATGGGCTCCTGACCGACAACTTCCTCAAAGGACCTTGGACGGTACTTGCGGGCTAAAACCAGGTACGACATCGCAGACCTCTATTCCCGGAAGACCTGCCCCGTTCGACTCCTTTTCTGAGAATGCGGCGACGGCCGGAGCGCCAGGAACGCCCGGACCGTCACGCGAAACCTACAGATGAAATGGCCGTGCACCCTTCCTCGATTCCTCACCCAAAGGTCCACCCGGACCGGTAACTCCAGTCAGGTAGCCCCACAACACCCGGAGAAATTTGCTTAGGGCTGCTCGGTTCCCCGCCTGACCCGGTTCACAACTCTCCGCCGCATGGGACCCGACTTTCAACGTCCCGTATCCGGACTTTCCAAGGAGCGACAGAGCCTCAGTCGGGGATCGGTCCTGCTAAAGCGGATTGCAGGTACAGGGCACCGCTAGTTCCCCACCCAGCACGGCCAAGTCAATCCCCTCGTCGGCCGGCAAGCCGGCCGACACCGCTTCCGCACCCGCTCCACGTCAGTGCCATGAGGAGTCTACTGCAAAAAGCGTGCCAAAACCCGGTATTTCCGGCAAAAAATCATAAGACATAACGTCGTCGGTGTCAAACGAAAACCGCGAAGGTTCACGCAACCCATTGCCTGACAAGACGTTACGTATTGCGCCGGTCCCGAGGAGACCCCCCGCAAACCGGGCCGATTCCTCCTTTTTCGCCCGCGGAGATCGTCGCGGAAGATGACTTGACAAGAAGTTAGGCTTGACGTAGACTCTTAGGGAAGACAAACTCAAACCCGGCGTCGTCACTCGGAGGGTGATCATGGCTTCCGCGGAGACCATCAGTGCCAGTCTCGAGGATTACCTCGAGGCGATCTTTCTGTCGGTGCAGGAGAACGGGGCGGCGCGAGCGAAGGACATTGCCGCACGTCTCAGCGTCACCGGCGCCTCCGTCACGGGCGCCCTGCACGCCCTGTCGGAGCGTCACCTCGTCAACTACGCCCCCTACGAGTTCGTCACGCTGACCTCGGAGGGCGAGAAACTGGCCCAGGGGGTGCTCAGGCGTCACGAGGCGCTCAAGACGTTCCTCATCAGGGTGCTGGCGGTGGCGGAACCGAACGCGGAGGCGGCGGCGTGTGCGATGGAGCACGCCCTCCCCCGTCCCATCCTCGAGCGTCTCATCCGCTTCGTGGATTTCATCGAGTCATGTCCACGGGTGGGCACCGACCTGGTCAGGCACTTCGCCGAGTTCTGTCGTGACCGACAGACACGCCGGGACTGTGAGGAATGCATCGAGCGGTGTCTCGAGCGGGCGAGACGCAGCGATCCGGGGACGGAATAATGACTGCCGTCGGACTGAACGTCCGGCCGTGCGGACAAGGAAGGGAAACGAGATGCTGATTTCCGTCGACCAGCTTCGAGCAGGCAAGAGCGGCGTGGTGCGAAGCGTCGAAGGCGGCAGGGGCATCCTTCAGCGGCTCGAAGGCATGGGGGTGAGACCGGGCAAGACGGTCGTGAAGGTGAGTGGTCTCTTCATGGGCGGTCCCGTCACGGTGACGGTCGACGGACGCCAGGTGGCGATGGGTCGGGGGATCGCCGGCCGGGTGATGGTGGAGACGGAACGTGACGGGTGAGGTGCCGACGTGCTGATCCTGCTGATGGGCAATCCGAACGTCGGCAAGAGTGCGGTGTTCTCCCGTCTGACGGGGGCAAACGTCATCGTGTCGAACTATCCCGGCACGACCGTCGAGTTCACCGGGGGACGACTGAGAGTGGACGGCGACCCGGTCGACGTCATCGACGTCCCGGGCACCTACGCCCTCGAGCCGTCCAGCCGTGCCGAGGACGTGGCCGTCGAGATGGTCGCCAAGGCGGACGTCATCGTCAACGTCGTCGACGCCACCAACCTCGAACGCAACCTCAACCTCACCGTCCAACTGCTGCAGACCGGCAAGCCGATGCTCGTCGTGCTCAACATGTGGGACGAGGCCACCGCCCGCGGGACCCAGATCGACCTGGAGAAACTGGAAGAGGAACTCACCGTTCCCGTCGTGGCGACGTGTGCCCTGAGCGGTGAGGGGATCAAGCGTCTCACCGAAAGACTGGGTGAAGCCCGGCCCGGAAGCCGACCCTTCGAGGAAGGGGAGAAATGGCACGTCATCGGCGACATCGTGGAGCACGTGCAGCGCGTGACGCACCGACACCCCACGGTGGGCGAAAAGATCAGTCACGCGACGGTGCACCCGGTGTGGGGACCGCTCCTGGCACTCGTGGTGCTCTTCATCTCGTTCGAGGTCGTCCGGTTCATCGGTGAGGGACTCATCACGTACGTGTTCGAGCCGGCGTTCGACCACCTCTGGCTGCCGGTGATGACCGGTCTGTCGGTCCTCCTGGGCGGTGAAGGGCTCCTGCACGACCTGCTCATCGGTCACCTGGTGGACGGCAGACACATCGACTTCGGCCAGTCGTTCGGGCTGCTGACCAGCGGACTTTACATCCCGTTCGCGGCCGTGCTTCCCTACATCTTCGCGTTCTACCTCGCGTTGAGTCTCCTGGAGGACATCGGATACCTGCCGCGA
>DATKVD010000604.1:0-11083 GCA_035530235.1 Planctomycetota bacterium
CGAGGGCCGGCGGACCTGGATTCAGCCGTGGCTCCTCTACACGATGAAGCCGGGCGACACGCACGTCGAGATCCCGCTTGCGGCGTTCGACGACCTGAAGTGGCCGGGGCTTCCGGGCATCGGCGGCGGCAAGAACATGACCGCGATGACCCTGTGGAAGCAGAACGAGAAGTACGCCTACATCCACGAGGTCGGGTGGCGGTTCGACGAGGTCTACAAGATGGCGCTCGGGCTGCGCGGCAAATACGACGGCAAGGTCCCGCACCACTACTGGATGGACTACGTGCGGCTCGTGAAGTGGAAGAAGAAGCCCGTGTCAAGTGGCAGGTGACAAGGCTGCCCCGAGCGCAAGAGAAAGACGCGGTCCCGAGGCATCGGGACCGCGTCGTGTTCATCTCCTGCGGCATGGAAAGCGGCCGACAAAGCGTGCCGGTCACTCTTCGGCACGGGCCTGGTTGTGTCTCTCGCGCCATGCCCGGTCGAGGTCCTCCGCCACCCACTCCCTCAACTCGTCCTCCGTCGTCCCGTCATACTTCCGCTGAGTGGTTGTCGCCTCCCCGTCGGTGCTCTTCTCCTCCTTCACCTCGGGAACGTCCTCGGGCGCATCCGGCGCAGGCTCCGCCGGCAGGTCCTCTTCTGCGGTGAGTTCCGTCTCAACGGCGCACGGGCCCATCGAGTCCATCGCGGGGCACTCCTCCCACACACTCGGCGCAGGCACCACCGCAACGGGGGCGGTCTCTTCCACCGCGGGCGGCACCGCTTCAGCGGGCGGGATCACCGGCGCCACGTCAGCGGGGGCCTCGGCGAGTGCCGGCGCACTCGGAGCGATCTCGTCGAAGACCTCTCCCTCCTTCCGCAGCTCCGCGAGATAGGTCTCCGCCGTGTCCACGTCCCGGCGCTCATGGGCGGAAGCGACCGCGATGAACCTGCGGTAATGCGTCGCCGCCTCGCGCTTCATCTCGAGGTGACGGTAGGCAGCCGCCAGGTTCCAGTGGACGTCCGCGTAGTCCGGGTCGGCCTCGAGCGCTCGCCGGTAATAGGCGATGGCTTTCAGGTACTGCTGCTGGTCCTTCCAGACGTTGCCCAGCAGGTTCAGGGCCCTGGCGTCGTTGGGGTTGACCTCGAGGGCCCTCTGCCAGCACCGGACGGCGTGACTCTCGCGTCCCTCACGGTCGTAAATGAGACCGAGGTTCACGTAGGCCCGTGAGTCGTTGGGATTCTCCTTCAGGACCCGGAGATACTCCTTCGCCGCCAGGCCGAACTCCTGCTGTTCCTCGTAGTCGAGCGCCCGCTCGAACGGGGTGTCCCCCCGAGGTTCGAGCACCGCCTGCTGCTGCGTGCCGCACCCGATGATGACCGCCGTCACCACGACCCCCATCATCCCGAACAGAATTCTTTCGCACCTCATCTGAATTCTCCCTCCTGTTTCCGGACTTTTCCCCTCTCACGAGTGACAAAAATTTGTACTTCCGGTGCGACAGCCCCTCCCACCGGCTCCCAAGGCCGCTCGAGCATTCCCGGCCCATCCCGTTATCGACAAAACGCGGCGTCTCAATTACGCTAGTCTCTGCTTTTCGGCATGGCGTTACGCAGGGGAGGACTCACGCCGTCGGCGGGGCCGGAAGTGCGCGGAGGCAGGCGGCAACGGAGGGTGCCGCCGGTGTGGGGTTACGGCGGGGGCAATCAGGGGCGGGCCTCTCGGCCCTGGGGGCATGCGTCAACCTGCCGGGACTCACTGCGGTGCGTCGCCGAAGAAGTCACCGAATTTCGGCCTGGCATAGGGCGAGGTCTGCCGCCCTGCCCGTTGACCCGTCGGTCGCGTCGATATGCCGCGAAGCCTCAGGAGCCGTCGGCCGCTCTCTCGGCCTCCTTCGGCTCGCCGCGTCGTTCTTTCCCGCGGACGAGTTGATAGACGAACGTCGCGGCGACCGCCCCGACAACCGGCGCGCACACGTAGAGCCAGAGGTGCCTGAGGGCCTCACCTCCCGCGAAGACCGCCGGTCCCAGCGACCTCGCCGGGTTCATCGAGGCACCGCAGCACTTCCCGGCGGCGAGACAGTCGACGCAGACCGCCGTGCCGATGGCCAGGCCGCCCACCCCACGCACGACCCGGGCATCGGTCGCCACCGCCATGATCACGAACATGAGGATGAAGGTCAGCACCACCTCGAAGACGAAGGTTCCCCCGAGCGTGATGCCGACGGGAGAGGTGGCGCCGAACTGCGCGGCCCCGGCGGCTTCCGAGCCGAACGTGACCCCATGGACGGCACTCGCGAGAACGGCACCCGCGCACTGCGCCGCGACGTAGGGCCCCACCGCCCGGAGCGGGAAGTGCCGGCCCGCGGCGAAGGCCACCGTTACCGCCGGGTTGATGTGCGCCCCCGACAGGTGTCCCAACGCGTAGACCACGCACATCACCACGCCCCCGAATGCGAGCGCCACCCCGACGTGCGTGATGTCGCCGGGGTCTCCGTGATGCGCGATGCACGCCCCACAGCCGATGAACACGAGGAAGAACGTGCCGATGAACTCCGCGACGCACCGGCGGACGATCCCGGGGTCAGCGTTCATGGCCGCGTCTCCCGTCGGAGTCGATCGACCTGGGTGACGACGGCCTCGACCGTGAGTTCGACGACGGCCGTCTCGGCCGCCGTCAGCCGCCGGCGTGCCTCGCGTTTGACTTTGAATCCCTTTCCCTTCATGACGTCCGGCACGGAGACGGTTGCGGCCGGCGTGACCTCCTGCGCCGCCAGGGCGTGCGCGGCGCAGCACTCCCGGCACCCCTCGACGACCACCACCGGGCACTCGCGCACCATGTCGATGTCCTCCCGGACCCCCTTGATGAGCGCCGGGAGACACACCAGCACCGTATGCTCCGGGCGCTCGTCCTCGCACACACGGTAGGCCGTCTGACGCGTGATCGTGCCGACGACCTGTCCCACGCCCGTGCAGGGCAGGATCGCGATCTTCCCCTCGAATGTCATCCACCTCTCCTTCGCCGCGTTCGCTTGAGCCGGGCGGACGCCTTCCTGGCGTTCGCAAGGACCTCGCCCACGGCACGGTGATACGCCGTGAGTGAGGCGATCCAGCGGGCGAGGCACTTCCGGCCCGGGGACGTCAGCCGGTAGACCTTTTTCGCGGGGCCTCGCTCGGACGTGTCCCACGACGAGGCGACGAACCCGCGTCCCTCCATCGCCCGGAGCACCCGGTAGACCCCGGTCGGGTCCGGGCGGCTGCCGGCCAGTGTGGGTGTGTCGGCCAGACGCTCGACGATGGCGTACCCATGCAGCCTCCCGTCCGCCAGCACCGTCATGACCGCCGGCTGCAGAAGCGGGCTCAGACTCCCCCCCGAGCACGGACACCCCTCGAACGGCTCTACAGGATACTGTCTGCTATTGGACATCGTCTTATACCTCCCGGCGGCATGATACCGACGCCGCCGGGCCTGTCAAGCCCGCTCTTGTTAAAAAAGTGAGAAAAACCGGGGGGGCGGTGCGGGCGTTGCGTTGATTGCTCGCCGGGTCACGGGCCGGGGGCTTCGGGACCGTCCTCCCACGACCCGGAATCCCAGATGACCGTTTCGCCATCGCAGCTCGCGGCGAGCAGCTTGCCGTCGGGACTGAAACGCACCGCGTGGGCGGCCCCGCTGGCCCCCTGAAGCGTCATGACGTTCGCCCCGCTCCCCGGGTCCCACAGCTTCACCGTGCCGTCGAGGCTCGCAGACGCCAGACGCGTGCCGTCGGGGTTAAACGCCACCGAGTAGACCCACCGCCCGTGACCTCTAAGCGTCCTGAGTTCCCGATTCAGCACCGCATCCCACAGGGTGATCGTTCCGTCGTGGTTGCCGGAGGCGATGAGTCGTCCGTCCGGGCTGAAGGTTGCTCTGCAGTAGTAGCCGCCAGTGAGCCCCGACCCGGCGATGCTGCGCGACGTGCCGAAGGTGAGGAGTGCAGCCCCCGTCGCAGCGTCGCACACCTTGCACGTATCGTCCTGATATTTCGAGAGGATGGACCGGCCGTCCGGACTGAACTCGACCGAGTAGACCGCCTCTTCGTCTCCGGGCAGCGTGATGATCTCTTTACCCGTTCCGGCATCCCACACCTTCATGGTCCCGCTGTTGTCGCCCGAGACCAAGCGGGTTCCGTCGCGGCTGAAGGCCACGCAAAGGACGGTGTCTTCGTGGCCGGTCAAAGTCATGACCGCTTCACCGGTGTCGGCGTCCCACAGTCTGACTCTCCTCTCACGATCCGCCGTGAGGGCGATACGTTTGCCGTCAGGACTGAATGTCGCCGTCCGAACACTGGAAGGAAAATCTTTCAGGGTCAGGACGGCCTTCCCGGTCTTCACATCCCAGAGTCGCGGCCGCCCGACCCCGACTGCTATCAGCCGGCTGTCGGCACTGAAAGCGAGGCCGTACGTCGCGTCGGTGCCGAAAGAAACGATTCCGTCCCCAGCCGCCCGGTCCCAGATCTTGACCGTCCCGTCCAGGCTGCCCGAAACCACGCGTTCCCAGTCAGGGCTGAAGTCCACGCTCGTAACCCCGTCCTCGTGACCTTGGAGCCGCGCGATCTCGTCCCCTGTGGACTCCTTCCATATCCTCACCGTCTTGTCGCTGCCCCCGGTGACGATGAGTCCACCGCCCAAGTTGTAGGCAACCGCGCGAACAAGACCCCGATGCCCGCGAAGCATCGCGATCTCCGCCCCCGTCATTGCGTCGTGCACGGTCACGTCGTAGGACTGGTTCGACAGGACCCACCGGCCCGAGAGGCTGAACGCAACACCGATGACGCTGTTCGGGTGGCGGATCACGAGAAGCTGCTCGCCCGTCTCCACGTCCCATATTCTCGTGCTGGGGTTACTGGGCCCACCCCCCGACACCAGCCGCTTGCCGTCTCGCGAGAAAGCCACGGACCAGACTACCGATTTGTGGCCGGTCATCGTCCTGATCAGTTCACCGGTGGCCGCATCCCACACCTTGATCGTGGCGTCATCGCCGCCCGTAACGATCCTCTTCCCGTCCCGACTGAATGCAGCCGCGTGCACTCTTCCCTTGTGCCCTGCAAGCCTGATGCACTCGGTGCCGGTCGCAACATCGAAGACTGCCGCTATCGGCGCAGTCCCGCCGGTCACGACACGCTTGCTGTCCGGAGAGAAGTCAAGCGCCTCGACCGTATGACCCGGTTGCCACGTCCGCACCAGCTTGCCCGTGGCAGCGTCCCAGATTCGGACGGAGAGATCGTAGCTCCCCGAGGCGATGAGCTTTCCGTCGGGACTCCATGCGACCGACAGCACACGGCCCCGGTGGCCGCGCAGCGTCATCAGGCTCCGGTCGCGGACGCGGCGCAGGTAATACCACTCCCAGCCCCTCAGGTCCTTGGGGCAGGCGGCGAGGAGTTCCCTGACCGCCCCGGCATTGGCCCGCTCGTGCTCGGCATGGGCCTGGCCGATCCGGCTGAAGTAGGCCGCCCGGCGGGCGGCCTCGGCCTTCTCCAGGGCGACCTTGCGGTCCTCCGCCGCCTGGCGTGCCGCCGTCACCGCCTTCACCCGCTCCGCTTCCGTTCGGCCCTGTTCGACGACGATGCGCACGTAAGAAAAGACCGCCAGACCCACGAGCAGGGCCACAGCGGCCGCCGACACGCCCACCCACCCTCGGTATTTCCTCAGCCGTTTCACAAGCAGATAGCGCAGCGTCGGCTTCCGCGCCGCTAGCGGCTCCTTCTTGAGGTAGTTGTCGATGTCCTGTGCCAGCTCCCCGGCCGTGGCGTAGCGGGCCTCCGGATTGCGGGACAGCGCCTTGAGGAGCAACGCCTCCACGTCACGGTCCACCAGACGCGTCACCTCCCGCGGCCGCTTCACTTCCTCTTCCGCAATCCGACGCAGCACCTCATACCGCGTCCCCGACAGGTGGTGAGGCGGCCGGCCCACCAAGAGCCGATACAGGATCACCCCGAGGCTGTAGACGTCCGAACGGGTGTCGATCTCGCTATGACGTCCCACCGCCTGCTCCGGACTCATATATGCGGGCGTCCCCGTGATCCCGCTCTCCGTCGAGATCGTCCGCTCTTCGCCTTCCATGACGAACGCCTTCGCCAGACCGAAATCGAGGACATAGGGCTGGCCGTCTTCGGTGACGAGGATGTTCGAGGGCTTCAGGTCGCGGTGGATGACCCCGCGCTGGTGGGCGTGCTGCACCGCCTGAGAGACGGTGCGCATCAGCTCGAGGATGCCCCGGCGGGTGGGACGCGCCGTCTCCACATACTGGTCCAGCGGCACCCCATGGATGAGCTGCATCGCGTAGTAGTATACGCCCTTGTGGAGGCCCGACTCGTAGACCCGTGCGATGTTGGGGTGTTCGAGAGACGCGGCGAGTTCCACCTCGCGCTCGAAGCGGTGACGCTGCTTCTCCGTGGCGAAGCTCCCGGTGCCGAGGAGCTTGAGGGCGACCTCCCGGCGGGTCGAGAGCTGCACCGCCTGCCAGACGACGCCCATGCCCCCGACGCCCAGGCGTCCGGTGACCTCGTACCCTTCGATGCGGGGCAGGGGGGCGTCCTCGCCTGCACCTTGCCCGCCCCCCGTCACCGTCTCCGGAAGCGGCTGCGTCGGCGTGTCCCTCTCCTGGTCCGTCGCGTCACCCATCTCGGTCCTCCAGGACGATCAGATGCGCCTGCTGCCCTGACCCGGCGCAGAACATCATAGCAAGACACAGCGGGATTGACAAGCGCGGAGGAGTGGGAAGAGGATCACCCTGAGACACAGTCGCAAGTGGAAGGTCATCGGAGGCTGCCGTCGCTGTACCTTCAGTGTGCAGCCTTGGTTGGGCCGTTTTGCGTGCGCGGGGTTCGCTCACTCGCGTTCGCAGTCAGCCTGCCGTTCATCTACTTCCCGAAGAGGTCGTCGAACTTCTTCTTGGCGTCGAGGGAGGCACGGCCGGGGCCGCTCGTGCGGGGGCCGCGGCCGAAGCGGAGGGAGGCGTCGTCGGCGGCATTCGGGTTTGCGGCTCGGGAGGTGCGACCGTTCCGGTGGTTGGCGTTGTTGGGTGCGTCGCGGAACTGAAACTCCTCGCAGTACGTCACCCCCTCACGGTCCCCCGTGCACTCCGCCGTGATGGAGGAGCACCGGTCGGCCGAGGGGTTGTAGAGCTTGCAGTTGACGCACGCGTGCAGGTAGCTCTCACACCCGGGACACGCCGCCTTGAACCCGGGCTGCTCCAGGTGCGTCCACTCCTTACCACATTTGTGACAGCGCTTCATGGCTCTTCCGTGGAAGCAAGATCCCGCCGGGATGGGCCGCTCGGGTCACAACATTACGATGACGTGTCGTGGAAAGGCCGGCCCCCCGACGCGTCGCCGGGGCGCACGTGATTACTGATCGGCGGTGACCGTCACGTAGCGCTTCGCCTCGGCCACGTCCTCTTCCTCGTCCGGTGACGCCAGGGCAATGTACTGACGATAGTACTGTGCGGCTTCCTTCGGATAGCCGAGGTTCCGAAAGGCCGCGGCAAGGTTCCAGTGACCGTTGGCGTACTTCGGGTCGAGCTCGACCACCCGTCTGTAATAGGCGATGGCCCTGTCGTATCGCTTCTGTCGCATGTAGACGCCGCCGAGGAGGTTGAGTGCCCGGATGTCCTTCGGGCTGACCTCAACCGCCTTGGCATAACAGCGCTCGGCGCGCGCCTGGTCTCCCTCACGGGCGTAGAGACAGCCGAGGTTCACGTAGGCACGCGAGTCGGCGGGGTCCTGCTTGATGGCCGCGGCGTACTCGTCCCTCGCCAGGTCAAAGTCCTCGCGGACCTCGTAGTCAAGCGCCTTTTGAAAATGGGTGGGCCCGGCGGACGTGCCGCCGGCCGTCTGCGTCTGCGACTCACACCCGGCGATCGCAGCCGCGATCCAGAGACATACCAGTGCCAGTGCTGATTTTCGGCCGGTCATCACAGGTCCCCTGTCTTGTGCGTGGTCTTACGTAAGTGGTTTGTCGTAAGAGAGTTACACCGGCGTCCTGCCGTCCGCGGACGTCGGATAAGGACCCCCGTCCCTCAGGTATTATCGACAGAATCAGGGGGTCTCATTACGTGGGAAGGAACTATTTGCCGGCTGGAGACAGGCATGGACCGTGTCGTCGGTCGTGCGTAAACCCGGCCGCTGTCGCTCCGCAAACCATTGCCGGAAAAGAGGTTATGGCATCGGTCCGTCGTCGCGTCTCAACGAAAAGGGCAGGCGGATGTCTTCCGCCTGCCTGAGCGAGGCTCACCGGCCGGACCCGGACCGCTTCACGACAGCATGGGCGCTTCCACGCACCGGGCGAACGAGGATTCGGTGAATTTCACCGCAATCCCCGTCCCGTAGCCGTGTCGCTCGACGCGCACCACCTCCGCACCCCGCGACGGCTCGTGCAGAACGTAGCCCCCGTGATCCTCGTCACGGATGCCGAAAACCACCGTCACCTCGACGCCCAGGAAGAACTCCCTGTCCACCGCCGTCAGGAGATACATCCCCCCGGCGGAGACGTTGGCGGTGTGTCCCTGGAGAACCACTCCGGTGGCCGCACGCTTGACCCACACCGGAAGGCGTGCCGAGGCCCGCTTGTGAAGGCGTCGCTGCTGCGTGGACTCCATGCTTCCCCCGTCCCCCTCACGGGACCCGGACGTCACACAGGGGCCCGCTTGGAGAGGCACCCATGAACAGCGTGCGCTGCAGCTAGAATCAACGGACGTTCAATTACTAAAAGATAACACGGGAAGTGACCGGCGTCAAGCCCTGCGGGGGTGCATTTGCGGAATTTTGACGGTGTTTTTCACCGGTGCGGCCCGGGCACAGCGGCCCTGAGGCCGCCGGAGCGTCCGAATCGGGGGAAATCCTCGGGAAGCGCGCCCCCAGCCGCTGCAAAACACCGGCGCGCCCCGGACGTCCGTTTCTTTGCTTGACTCTTCGTCCTAAGTCACGTTATAGTCCGGTTTTCCAGACCGGTTTTGTCCCCTCGGCGGGTCCTGTCATGAAAGAACGTTCGAAGGTCGAAGCGGACCGACTGCGGAAGCTGGAAGCCCTGAAAGCACGGGGAATTGACCCGTACGGGAGGAGGTTCCCGGGGGCCCTGAGTGTGTCCGAGGCCCGCGACAAGTACGTGGAAGGCCGGGAAAACATCCGTGTGTGCACGGCCGGACGTGTGACGGCGCTCCGTCGGCACGGGAAGGCGGCGTTCCTCGACCTCCGCGACAGCACCGGCCGCGTCCAGGCTTACGTCCGGAAAGATGCGGTCGGCGAGGAGCCGTACGAGGTCTTCGGACTGCTCGACCTGTGGGACATCATCGGCGTCGAGGGGGATCTGGGCAAGACGCGGACCGGGGAGATCACGGTCTTTGTCCAGTCGTTCACCGTCCTCTCCAAGAGCCTCGCGCCGCCGCCCGAGAAGTGGCACGGACTCACCGACGTCGAGACCCGTTACCGTCAGCGCTACACCGACCTCGCCGCCAACCCCGACGTGACCGAGGTCTTCAAGGCGCGCGTCCGCATCGTCCGGCTCATCCGCAACTACCTCGACAACCTCGGCTACCTCGAGGTCGAGACCCCGATGATGCACCACATCGCCGGGGGCGCCGCCGCCAAGCCCTTCATCACCCACCACAACACCCTCGACATGGACCTCTTCCTGCGCATCTCGCCCGAGCTGCACCTGAAACGGCTCCTCGTCGGCGGACTCAACCGCGTCTACGAGATCAACCGCAACTTCCGCAACGAGGGGATCTCCACCCGGCACAACCCCGAGTTCACCATGATGGAGATGTACGAGGCGTTCGCCGACCTCGACGTGATGATGGAGCGGACCGAGGGGATGATCCAGTTCATCCGTGCCGAACTCGGCCTGCCTGAAAAACTCGACTGGCTGGACATGACGATCGACATCGCTTCCCCGTGGCGGCGGGCCGGTTACTGGGAGCTGTTCGACAGGCACGTGGGGATCGACCGCACCGACGCGGCCGCGCTCAAGAGGAAAGCCGTCGAGATGCAGCTCGACCTCGTCGGCACCGAGAAGCCCGTCGAGCTGGCCGACGACCTCTGGCAGGCGCTCGTCGAGCCGAAGCTCGTGGACCCGGTGTTCGTCTACGACTACCCGGTGGAGCTGTGTCCCCTGGCGAAGTCCCGCACGGACGACCCGACGGTCGCCCTGCGCTCGGAACTCTTCATCGGCTGCATGGAGTTCGCGAACATGTACTCGGAGCTGAACGACCCCGCGGAGCAGGCCCGTCGGTTCCGTGAGCAGCTCGCCGACGCCCGCGGCGAATGGGCCCGGCTCGACGAGGACTTCGTCCACGCCCTCGAGGTCGGCATGCCCCCCGCCGGCGGCCAGGGCCTCGGCATCGACCGCCTCGTCATGCTCTTCACCGGCGCCAGATCCATCCGCGATGTAATTCTCTTTCCGCTCCTCCGCGAGACACCCGAAGACTGACGGCCTCTCTAACCGCAGAGAGCGCAGAGATCGCGGAGGAAAACGGAGGAAATCAGGGGGAGAAGAAACCGCGGAAGAAGAGGCAGAGGGAACCGCAGATTAACGCAGATGCACACAGGACAGGGCAAGGAGCATCTCGTTCCCAAAGGGAGATAATGCTTGCGCCTTCTTTTCTACAACGAGCAAGACCGGCGGGAGACGGCCGAGCGCAGCGAGGTCGTCGCAAAGATCGATGCGTGGTGGAAGGCGTTCGGTGAGAAGCGCACGGACATCGAAGCGCTCTTTGCGCGGCAAGCCGAGTGGGACCTGCCGGAGTGGATGGCCGATCACCTGCAAGCGATTTCGCTCATGCTCATGTGGGAGTATGGCCCGGCGGTCAAGCAAGACGGTCACCGCTTGGTCATCACCCCGGAGGCGGAGAAACACCTGCGCCCTCTCGTCGACATCATTCTAGAGCGCGCCCCGCAGTTCCCCGGGTGGGAGTTCCACCCGTATCGGCCGCCCGAATCAATCGAGATGGCTCAGCAAACCGTCGAATCGAGGACCGGTGGGAGTCTAGAAGGGGTCCGGGCACGTGCCCGCATCGGAGAGTTCAACCTCATCGACCTGACGTTCGTCTCGCCGCGGTGCAAGTCGCCGGAAG
>DATKVD010000605.1:0-8559 GCA_035530235.1 Planctomycetota bacterium
ACGACGAGCGACCCCACGAGCACCGCCACCGCGACGGCGACCCCGGCCGCCACGGCGAGGTTCGTCCCCCGGTAATACCGCAGACTGCGCGTGATGAGTTTCCACAGACTCATAACAGTCGCAAGTAACAAGTAGCAAGTAGCAAGTTAAGGGCGCCCGAGACCCACGGTCAACCGGCTGCCTCCTCGAGCTTTCCGTGACGGAGTTCGAGGATGCGGGCGAAGCGTCCGGCGAGTTTCAGGTTGTGCGTCACGACGACGAGCATGGCGTTCTTCTCGTCGGCGAGTTCGGCGAAGAGCGTGGCGACGGTGTCGGCGGATTGCTGGTCGAGGTTGCCGGTCGGCTCGTCGCAGAGGAGGAGCGGCGGATCGTTGATCATCGCGCGGGCGATGGCGACGCGCTGACGCTCGCCGCCCGAGAGCTTCGCCGGCAGCGACTCCATCCGCTCCGACAGCCCCACACGGTCGAGGAGACCGAACGCCCGGTCGACGGCGCCCTCTTTCGTGTCCGCGGCGAGACTCGGCAGCACCACGTTCTCCAACGCCGAGAGTTGCGGCAGCAGGTGGTGGTCCTGAAAGACGAACCCGACCTGCCGCGAGCGATACCCGGCGAGCGCCGCGCCCGCCAGCTCGGTCACCTCGACACCGCCCAGTCTCACCGACCCCGCCGTGGGCTCATCCAGAGAGCCGATGATGTTGAGGAGCGTGCTCTTGCCGGAGCCCGAGGGACCGACCACGGCGAGCGTGTCGCCGGCCAACATCTCGAACGAGACGCCGTCGAGGACGACCAGCGGCTCGTCCGGGGTCTCGTACTCCTTGCGGACGTCTTTCACGGTGAGTTTCAGTGGATCGGCGTGCTCTTTGTCAGGCATCGTGGTGACTCCCTGTGTGGCGGCCCGTCCCCACTAGCGTGGTGTCCCGGAAATTCGTCCCCAATGTCATTCTGAGTCCCGCGACTTCTGGCGGGACGAAGAATCTGGCGCCGTCGACCAGAAGGGCGTTTCTTGAGCAGAAGAGCGGGACTGTTGTCAGCTTCGCGGCCAGATCCTTCGCTTCGCTGCGCTCGCTCAGGATGACATTCGCACAGTTGTTTCCGGGACACCCCCACTAGCGGGACGAGGGCAAACAAAACTTCGTTCATTCTCTGAAAGAACCCGTCTGGCGTGCCCGGGAACGTCGAAAATTTATTTATTTTGCCCTTCCGGGAGGCAAATAAAGGACAGCTTTCGTCTTCATTTCTCCCGGGTCCCCGGACCCCCACGCGTTCCCGTCTTCCGGGAGGGTGAGGGGCGAGCGGCGCGTCCCCCGGCGACCTGCGCGGCCAGGAGTGCGAGGGTTCCCAGGCCGTAATAAGTGTACTCGACATCGATGGCATCGTCACCCGTCGTGGCGGCAAAGCCGCCGCCCGGGGCCGCGAGCGATTTGACGTAACGGCCGACGTCCGAAAGCCTTACGTCCCGGATGCGGCCGAGATGGACGAGGGTTTCGAGTGCCGTGAATGTGCTCATCAGGTCGCTCATGGGCGCCCCGGCGTGCGCGGCGAAGCCGCCGTCCGGCCGCTGCATCTCCACGAGATACCCCGCCGCGGCGGCCGCGCCGCTCTCCCCGAGCGCCCCCACGAGCCGCAGCACGCCCAGCGCCGCCGCCGTCTGGTTGGTCCCCGATCGCTCGACGCGACCGAGGTCGGCGAACCCGCCGTCCGAGAGCTGCCGGGAGCGCGCGAGCGCCCCCGTGGCCTCGCCGTCCGGCGTCGACTCCCCCAACAACTCGAAGCAGAGCCCCGCGAGGAACGTGTGGTAGAGACTGATCTCGCCGCCCGCAGCCCTGGCGAAGCCGCCGAGCGGGAGACGGAAGCGTTCGAGCGTCGCGCGGACGGTGTCGATCCGTTCGGGCGCACACGTCTCGCACCAGAGGGTCTGACCGTGACGGGCGAGGAGGTCGCGCGCGGCGAGCAGGCTCACGCAGTCGGTCACGTCGCGGGGCCGGGTGGAATTCTTTCGGACGAACGCGGCGGCGTGCCGCCAGAAGTCGGCCGCACGGACGTCGAGCATGTCGGCGGCACGCAGGGCGAACACGGTGTAGTAGACGTCACTGGGTCCCCGTCGGCCGGCGAACCCGCCGTCGGCGTTCTGCACGCCCCGGAGGTACTCGGCCTGTCGTCGACGGAAAGCCCGGGCGACGGCGGCGAGACCGGATCGGAGACGTTCGGCCAGACGTGAGAGGTAAGATGTCATGGGGCGGCAGGCTCCAAGATGAGAAGCAAGACGGTGAAAAACAAGACGCTAAGTCGCTAAGACGCTGAGACGCTGAGTCAGAAGCAGAAGAAACCGCACAAAGGCGTCATGCTCTGCCGTTTTTTCTTCTGTTGCCGTACACTCAGCGTCTTAGGTTCTTAGCGTCTCAGCGTCTTGCTTTTGAGCGTCTTAGCGTCTTGCTTCTCATCCGATCACGACGTCGACGATGAAATTCAGGAGTTCGTGCAGGGCGGGCGGCTGGACGCCGCCGGCGGCGGCGCGGGCACGTCCGCGGTATTTTTCGACAAGGGCCCCGGCACGGTCGAACACCCCGCCGGCCTCGTAGGTCCGACGGAGCCGTTCGAGCTTCTCATCGTCCGAGGCGTCGGACCGCAGCACGGCGGCCGGGTCGTCGTCCGGGCGGTCACGACACGCTTCGAACGCAAAGGCCTGGAGGATGGTCGGACGCATCGACAGCAGGTCCTGCCCGGCGACGAGCTTGTCCCGGGTGTCGCTCTGCCAGTCCTTCAGGTCGTTCAGGACCTGGTAGGCGACGCCGAGGTACCGGCAGTAGGCGGCGACGACCTCGGTCCACGCGTCGACGGGACCGGCGCCGCGCAGTCCGACGAGGAGTGCGGCCTCGAAGGCCGGGGCGGTCTTGAGGGCGTAGATGGTGAGGAGGTCGATGGGCCGCATGGTCCGCGCCTCGCGGTCGCGCCACAGGAGTTCCGCCCCCTGACCGCGCGCCAGTCTCAGGTGTGCACGTGACAGCACGTTCAGCATCGCCGACGCACACGCCGGACCCAGCTCCTCCGAGCCCGACGCGATCAGACGGTACCCCAGTCCGATGAGGTAGTCCCCCACGTTCACCGCGGTCGCGATGCCGTAGCGCCGGTGCAGCGTCTCGACGCCGTAGCGGTAGGCGTCGTCGTCCTCGATGTCGTCGTGAACGAGCGAGGCCTTGT
The DNA here is from genome assembly GCA_035530235.1 of Planctomycetota bacterium. Taxonomy (GTDB): domain Bacteria; phylum Planctomycetota; class DG-23; order DATKVD01; family DATKVD01; genus DATKVD01. The sequence goes on from DATKVD010000605.1 coordinate 3,199, forward strand.
GAAGGGCCTCGATGGCGAGCGCCGCGCGCTGGAGGACCTCGGGAAAAGTGTCGGCGAGGTCGGCGTCGGGATGGAGGGCGTTCTCGCCGACGGTCATGGCGGCGAACCCGGCGAGGGTGACGAACGGTCGGAAGCGCTTGCCCCCGGCCCGCAGCCAGTCGAGAGCGATGGCCTCGGTGGCGAGCAGGGGCTCGGTGAGGGCGTCGGCGGCGACGCCGCCGGTCTGAAGCTCCCCGGCCAGGAGCGCGTCGAGGATGCCCGGCTCGAAGAGCCGCTCGGCCGACCGCAGGAGCGGCACGTAGCTGCGCGTGCGCTCAGGCGACCGGCCCGCACGCAGGTGAATCAGCGACCGCACCTCGTCGAACTCCGCCGTCGTCTCCACACACCCGTCCACCAGCAGCGGCGCCGCCAGGTGCGGAATGCCCAGCTCCACCACCCGCCCGAACGCCTTCTCCAGGGAGTCGAGACACGCCACCCCCAGGATCCCGTCGGCGTTGCCGCTGAGCACCAGCTGCACCACCGCGGGCGTCCCCTCGGCCACCAGCACACGGTAGCCCAGGGCCTCGGCCTCGGCCTTGAGCGAGCCGATGGGACACGCCCCGCACCCGGCACACTCGAGTCCGAGTGCACTGTAGGTGCCGCGACACGCGTCGACACGACGCAGACAGTGCGGCAGGAGCAGGAGTCTCCGGTTGAACGGGATGGCGGCGAACTGCGGACGCCAGAATTCGTTGCTGAGGGCGACCATGGCGAAGCCGAGGTAGCCGGGGGAGAGGTCCATCTCCGTGAGCACGTCACGGGCGATGTGTTCGAGTTCGGGTCGTCTGAGGGGTCTGGATCGGCTGAGGACGTCGGCGGCGCGTCGGGCACGCTCACGGATGCGTGCACGGACGTCGGCGTCCGACGGGACGCTCTTGATGTCCACGGACGGCTTCGGGCGGTCCGTGCCTCTCGGCTGGATCTTGCGTATCATGGCTCGTCCGTCGCTTTCTGCGCCGTCGCGTCCGTCCGGGCAAGCACCTCACCCAGTGCCGCGACGCTCCAGATCACCGGATACAGTCCCTCCGAATACCACAGCCTGGCAAAGTATAGCCCAATGGGGGCACCGTGTGCAAGTGCCCCTTCAGAAATCCGTCGGCTCAGGAAGCCGGCCCCCCTGAGACAGGCGTCCCGGGCGTGGGCGTCGCCGGCGACGGGTGCGAGTGCGCGCACGGCGAGCGCGGTCTCCTCGACGGTGGAGGCGATCCCCTTCTCGGCACCCCAGCCGCCGTCGGCGTTCTGCGCCCGGACGAGCCACGCCGCCGCACGGCTCACCTCCGGCGACACCGCCGGCCCCAGTTCGCACAGCGCCGTCAGGACGCGTGCGGTGCCGTAGGTGCGGTTGATCTGGTCGGGGGAATGCTGGCTGCCGAACCACAGCGGCTCCCACGTCCCGTCGGGGGCCTGGGTGCGTCGGAGGAAATCGACGGCGCGCCGGACGGCGCGGCGCTCACGCCAGACGTCCACACTCCCGTGACACATCCGCAGGGCACGGACGGCGTGGGCGGTCAGGTCGGCGGCACTGCGGTCGAACGGAAGCCGACCCCATCCCCGGCAGAAGGTGGGCCAGCCGCCGTCGTCGTTCTGGAGACCCAGAAGCCACCGCACGCCCGCGGCGATCGCCGGCGCATCGACGGGACATCCGAGCCGCCGGAGCGCCACGAGCGCCCCGCAGGTGTCGTCGGCGTCGGGCACCCCGCCCGGGAGGTCGGTCCACGCCCACCCGCCCGGCGGAGAATCCGTGTAGCGATGCACGTCGGTGTGCTGCTGGTCGAGGAGCCACCGCCCGAGTTCCTCCGCACGGTCGACGCCTCCCGACGTCCGGAGCGCCTCGACCGCCTGGGTGGTCACCCACGTGGCGAGGTTGGTGTCGATGGGCCAGCTGCCGTCGGGACGCACGCTCCGGGTGAGGAAGTCGAGACCACGGACGACCACCGGGTGTCCCGCACGTCCCGCCTCGACCAGACTCATGACGACGAAACTGGTGAGCGGTGTGGCTTCGAGGAACCCGCCGTCGGCGGGTTGGATCTCCGTGAGCATCTTGAGCGTGGGACGGACGGCGGCCTGTCGGAGTGCGGCGGTCAGCGGGTTCAGTGTGCCCCGACGACGGTGGATCACCTGTCCGATGGCGATGAGGGCCGGGAGGGCGTAGCTGACCACCTGGAGACGCAGCCAGCGGAACCACGACCGCGGCAGCCGGGCCAGCTCGAACGGGAGTGTGGGGACGTCGGTCCACTCCACGAGGTCGGCGATGGCGCAGTTGGTGAGGATGGGCACGGCGAAGGTGCGGTCCTCGCCGTAGCATTCGGACAGCGAGACGACGCGCCGGTGGGTGGTGGTGCCGGCCATCCGTCGGAGGAACTCCTCGGCACGACCGTAGGGCGAATCGGTGCCGGCGGAGGCCCGGGCCAGTGCGAGGGCCGCCTGGGCCAGCATGGTGGTCGCCAGGTTCGACGGACTGTCGGGGGTGTCGCCCCAGCCGCCGTCGACGTTCTGGTGCTCGGCCAGCCACCGCACGCCGGCGGCCACCAGTGCGGCGAACCGCTCCCGCCCCGACACCGAAAGCGCACTCACCGCCGTCGCCGTCGAGAGCGCCGACGACGACAGACACCCCGTCCAGAACCCGCCCGACGTACGCTCACCCAGCAGCACCTCACGTGCCGTCCCGTGCGCCTCGCGGATTTTCCCCACACTCACGCGTGTCTTCACCACGTCTCACCCGTCACAGCCGAGGTCACGATTCCAGGGCAAAGAGCGTCTTCAAGCCGAGGAGGTAGAGCGGGCCGAAGAGTGCGGCCGCCGCGCGTCGCATCCACGGCGCCCCCGCACACCGGTGCTCCTGTCTGAGCATCTTGAGATTCCACCTGAAGTTGAACCGGTAGGCCGCCTGGAAGAGCCGCCAGTGTCCGGGGGTCATGTCGGCCAGTCCGAAGGGACGAATGCGCGGCTCGATGGGGGCCAGGAAGACCGGGAAGACGAGCACGCGCTCGCCGTCGAGGTCCCGCACCCACTCACACGTGGTCTCGACGTCGTCGGGGGTCTCCCCCGGCAGACCCGTCAGCAGACTGATCATGGGGGTGAACCCGGCGCGGACGAGTCGACGCACCTGGTGGTGACAGGCGTCGCCCCAGTCGTCTACGGCGAAGGGGTGCATCTTGGCCCGACCGCCGACGGCACGCAGCAGTTGACCCGAGGCCGTCTCCACGCCCACGTTCACCCACACGTGCCGCGACGCGTGGTCCCCGCGGAAGAGTCTCGCCGTCTCGGCCAGTTCGTCGTCCGAGAACCCGGACACCGACGAGATGTTGGCGTGAAGCGGCTGGATCATGCGGATGCCGGGCAGGTTCCGGAGGTCGCGGAGGAGTCCGAGGAGCGCCGCCGGGTCGGGGTGCGTGGCGCCGCCCCCGTAGCGGAACACGTCCTCACTCATCAGTGCGACGTCACGGACGTCCCCCGACAGGTTGGTCCGGACGTCACGAAGCACGGCGTCGGGGGTCAGCCGGGTCATGGGGACGTGAGCGAGGGTGCAGTAGTCGCAGCCCAGTCCGCAGCCCCGCGTGATCTCGACCACGCCCATGACGCTCGGGCGACGGATGGGGGGGATGACGTCGCCGGCCGACCAGGTGCAGTGACACACGCGGGGGAGCGCGGCGCCGTCGAGCAGGTCACGGAAGAGGCGCGGGGCGTCGGTCTCACAGTAGCCGGTGAGGACATGGTCGACGCCGAGTCGTTCGGCGGCCTGCGGGTCCTGCGCGAGCTGCCAGGCCCCGGGACCGCCCACCACGATCTTCACGTCGGGATGCGACCGTTTCAGCCGACGGACGTCCGCCAGGAGTCTCTGGAAGAGCACCATCGTCCGGGAGCGGCCGCCGGTGAGACCCGTCATGGTGGAGGTGTTCATCCCGAGTCCGAGGGGGTCGCCGGAGGAGAGTCCGACGATGCGCGTGCGGGTCCCGACGGCCCGGGGGAGTCTTTCGGGGGTCACGACGGCGAGGTGGTCGGCGGGGAGTCCGTCGTCGAGGAGTGCGGCTTCGAGACGTCTGAGACCCAGGGGCGCACGCACCGCCCGCAGTCCCGTCGACGGCACCGGCGGCGCCACCAGCACCCGCATCAGCACCGACGGCACCGACGTAGTCTGACCCGCGCCTACCATCCCCTCGAAGACGGTGCGGTAGTCGGCCATCAGGCTCCGATCCGCCGTCAGTACCACGCGGAATCCGTTGGCAGGGGTCTCAGACATCCAACTCGTCCAGGGCATCGATCAGGTCATCGAGGTCGTCGCGCGGCTTCCCGCAGCACGGCCGTGCTTCGGCCGGGACGCCGGGCGTCTCCTCGTGCGGGGTGAGCTGCCCCTTGCAGGCACACGGACCCGGCTGGGCGCAGAGACACCCGCACGCCGGACACACCGTCATCCCCGGGGGGGCGGTGCCGTCGGTGGAGCGCTCGCAGTCACACGCACAGCCGCAGACGGGACAGGGCTCTTTGGATTTCGCGAAGAAGGCGGCGGCGTCGATGGGGGCATTTTCGGGACGCTTTCCGGGCGCCCCGGCGATGCCCTCGTCCGCCGTGTACTGTGGAAACATGATGGCCCCCTCCGGACATATGCGTGCACACGCCGGACACCCGGGCTTGCACTTGTCGGGGTCGGTCGCGAGCGGCCGGTTCCACTCGTCCAGGGCGTAGACCCCGAACAGGCAGAAGTCGTGACACTGTGCGCACCCCGCGCACACCGAGTAATCCACCACGGGGTACCATCTCGGCGACACGTCGTGCTCGAACCGGCGAAGTCGCGCCGCCGGGGCCTCACCGACCGTTTCCAGCAGCGTCCCGGCACAGGCCGTCGACGAGTCGAACGCACCGAAGGCGAAGGTGCGGAGGGTGCGCGGACACGTCTCGCCACCCTCGCAGTCGCACGTCACCTCATCCGCACTCTCACCCTCGACACCGCGTGCCCGCAGCAGCCAGTACGCCGGACGGGCATGCAGCCACGACACGTAGACGATATCGTCCGTCACCGCCCGCAGCGCCAGGAGACCCGGGTCGTCGTCGGTCATCCAGTACACCGACGGCACCACCAGCACGTCGGCACGTCCGTCGAGGCCCTCGAGCACCTCGTCCTCGAACGTCCGTCTGTCGACGTCGCCGTCCGACGACCGTGAAATGACAATCGTGAACCCTCGCATCACAACGCCCCGAAAAAGATGTTGAACGTCCTTTTCTCTTACTTCGCCTTCACGTCCCAGCAGTGAAGAACGTCGCCGTGGCGGACGAAAAGCCTTCCATGGACGACAACGGGATGGGCCCAGGAGGGACCCTTGCCTC
>DATKVD010000606.1:0-4649 GCA_035530235.1 Planctomycetota bacterium
TGGGGGTTAGATGTCCGGCAAGACACGCAGCACACTGCTGGTGTTGTGTCTTCTGTGGCTGACGGCGACACCGGTGTCGGCCCAGCCGGCGGGTGACCCGGTCTCCGAGCCGGCGCTCCGAAGACGCCGGGACGTCCTCTACTTCCTCGACTTCAACGACCGTGACCGGACCGAGAAGTGGTTCCGCGGCAAGCCGGGCTACGCCTGGACAGGCCGCAGAGCCAACGTCCTCGCCGGCACGGGCGCACTCGAGATCCAGCAGACCCGCGGCACCCACCTCCCCATGGAGATCCACCCGGAGATCGCCCCCTCGGACCGTGTCTACGTCCGGTGGTATCGCCGGTGGGAGAAAGATTACGACTTCACCCAGCACAAGATGCCGGGCGTTTATGCGACCGCCGGAAGGACCAGCGGCGCCGGGGTCCGGCCCACCGGCCGGGACAAGTTCTCCTGCAAGCTGTTCGTCGATTCCCAGCGCTTCCCGGCCCTTTACACCTACCATCCCGACCAGAAGGGCCCCTACGGCGACCACCTGAAGCAGAACGTCGGCGAACCGGTGCGCGTCGAAGCCGAGCGGTGGTACTGCTTCGAGATGATGATCCAGGCCAACAACGCCCCGCAGCGTGACGGCGAGCTGAAGATGTGGATCGACGGTGAGCTGAAAGCCCACCACGTGAACCTGCACTTCCGCGACACGAACGCCCTGAAGATCAACCTCTTCACCTACAGTGCCTACGTGGGGGGCACCTGGGTCTCGAAGCGGGACCAGAAACTGTGGGACGACCAGATCGTTGTCGCGAGGAATTACATCGGCCCGCTCGACGGGCCCGCCGCAAAGGAGAAACCCAGCAAGTTTTCCCCACCGGTCGGGTACGAGCGCGGCGACTGACGGCACGTCACCCGTCCGCCGGATTTCCGTCGAAAATGCCGGGACAATCGGCTATCCTGAGGCACCCTATAGACGGAAGAGTGACGGTCAGCCCGCAATCTGATTGACGGAGGACACGGTGAGAACCGATGAAAACGCGATGTCCCGGAGCGGCGCACATTCGGCGGCGGTGATGCTCATTCTCGGGTTTCTGCTCGGGGCCGTCGAAGTATGGGCCGACGACGCGTCGGAAGCGGCCGCGGTGCTGAAGCTCTCCGGAGTGAAGAAGGGGTTGTGCGTGCACCTCGGCTGCGGTCGGGAGGACTCTCCGGGGCTGCTGGCGGAACTCGCCGGAGGCAGCGACCTCCTCGTGCACGGTCAGGCCCTGGACGACATGTCGCTCGTGCGTGCGCGTGAGGCCGTCGGCAGGAAGAAACTCGCCGGCCGCGCCAGCGCCGAAAGACTCACCGCCAACGCCCTGCCGTACCTGCCCGACCTCGCCGACCTCGTCGTCGTCGAGGACATGACCGAACTCACCGCGCACGGCGTCACACGGGACGAGGTGCTTCGCGTCGTCGCCCCCGAGGGCATCCTCTGTGAGAAGAAAGGGCCCCGGTGGACGAAGACCGTCAAGCCGCGTCCGAAGGAGATGGACGAGTGGACCCACCCGAACCACGACGCGGACGGCAACATGGTCAGTGAGGACAAGCTCATTCAGTTTCCCATCGGTTTCCGCTGGATCGACGGTCTGCCCATGAACCTGAACCGCTGGGCGGCGTGTCGGGCGTGGGTCGCCGCCGACGGTCGGCTCTTCCTCCTCAGTGCCAACCAGTACGAGAACCTCGGCCGTCGGGGTCGGAAACCCCACTACCTCGCCGCACACGACGCCTGGAACGGACTGCCCCTATGGAAGATCAACTGTGAGACCACCGACGACGGGGCGTTCCTCACATGGGTCAACCACGGGGCACTCGTCACCGACGGACCGCGCGTCTACGCCGCCACGAAAGACAAGGCCATCGGCGTCGACGCCGCCACCGGCGAGGTCGTCGTGAGCTTCCAGACGAAGTATCCCCCGGTGCGGCTGCTGATTTCGGACGGTGTGCTCGTGGCGTCGTGCTGGGAGGGACGTGAGGCGTCGAAGGCGAAGTTCGACGCGACGAGTCTGTGGGCCACGTGGGTGGCGAAGGACGGGGTCGGAAACGTGGAGGCCTTCGACGCGAAGAGCGGGACACGCAAGTGGTCGATCGACGAAGCCGCACAGACGACCGCCACGGCCGACGGGATCGTCTATCTCCTCACACAGAAGGGCAACCCGCCGACGGAGCGGTCGGTGGCGGCGGTGGACCTCGCCACCGGCAGGGAGCGCTGGCGCGTGCCGCACACGCGCTTCGGCGGGGCCGCCAACCTCCAGCTCAACGTCGCCGGACAGGGCTACGTGGTGGTGGCCACACGGGGACACGCCAAGGGTCTCGGCGCCCCCAAGGAGACACCCGACGACACGCCCATGGTGAAGGCCGTCTTCGTCCTCTCGGCGGCCGACGGGAGCACCCTCTGGCAGATCAACCCGGCCAACGCCATCTGGACGCCCATCGTGGACGGACTCCTGGGGTACGGCGGCAAGAAGTACGACGTGATGACGGGCGAGGAGAAGGGGCGCTTCGGGTGGGGCGTGGGTGACCAGAGCTGCACGCCTCAGACGATCGTGAACAACTACATCGTGCGTCCGCGCGGGGGACAGTACCTGGAGCTGCCGCACGAGGGAAGCGCCGGTGCCGTGAAGGACCTGCGCTATAACGGTGCCCGCGGGGCGTGCATCGAGGGCATGGTTCCCGCCAACGGGATGTTCTACACGGCTCAGAACAACTGTCGCTGCTCACCGGCACAGGTCTACGGGTTCGTGGCGGTGGGTCCGTGTGGTGACGTCCCGGACGCGGCCGAGTTCGCCGCGGAGCGTCCGGTTGAGAAGGGCCCCGCGTTCGGACGCGTGACCGCCGGGGTGCCGCAGGCCGACGACTGGCCCATGTACCGACACGACGCCGAGCGCAGCGCCGCGACCGACGCGGCGGCACCCGACCAGCCGAAGGAGCTCTGGCGCGCGAGCGTCGTCACGTCCTACAGCGGTCCACTGGCCGACGCGTGGCGATCACGTCTGGGCTCACCGCTCACTGCTCCGGTCGTCGCACAGGACAGGACGTTCGTCGCCGGTGCCGACACCGGGGAGCTGTTCGCCTTCGACGCGAAGACCGGAAAGCCGCTCTGGACGACGCAGCTCGCCGGCCGCATCGACTCGCCCCCGACCGTGTGTGCCGGGGTGTGCATCGTCGGATGTCACGACGGCTGGGTCTACGCTTTCCGTGCGGCCGACGGTGAGAGGGTCTGGCGGACACGTGCCGCCCCGCGTGAACGTCGCATGGTGGCGTACGGACGCGTGGAATCGGTGTGGCCGGTCGTCGGGACGCTTCCTTTTCACGACGGACGGGTTTACGCGAGTGCCGGGCGGACGTCGGAATCGGACGGCGGCGTCGCGGTGGTCGCCCTCGACCCGGCGACCGGGACCCAGTCCTGGCGTCGGCAGATCGGCGCGGGACCGCTTCGACAGAACGATCTCCTGCGACTGCACGACGGGGCACTGGCGTGGTATCACCTGCGGATGGACGCGAAGACCGGTGAGGGCAAGTTGGACGCCGCCCCCTCGGCGGAAGACGCCAGGGGAACACACGGGGGGATCCTCGACGGCAGCTGGACGTACATCGGGACGCGACGCTCCGGGAACGCCTTCCGGTTCGGGACCTTCCACGCCGAACTGGCCGCGTGGAACGCAAAGCTCATCGTGACGTTCTCACAGCGGGCGAGGAGTGTTCTCGCATTCACACGCACACAGCCGACGCTCGACGCCGAGAAGCCCGACCCGAAGCAGCCGACGTGGACCCTGGGCATGGGCTCACGACAGGTCGAAGCCATGGTACTCTGCGGCGACAAGCTCGTCGTCGCCGGCAGGATCCGGGGAGAGGAACCCGCCGACGAGAAGGGGTTCCTCTGGGTCGTCTCGTCGGCCGACGGGAAGAAGATCTCCGAGACGCCGCTCGAGACGCCGCCCGTCTACGACGGTCTGATCGCTGCCCACGGACGCCTCTACCTGTCACTCCAGAACGGCGAACTGTGCTGCTTCGGCCCGTGAGACGGCCCGGCATGTCGAGCGGGTCCTTGAACCACTCGATGCGGCAGGGCGAATCACCGCAGCACCACCTTCTCCGTCGTGGCTTCTTCCAGGTAGTCCTCGTCCACGTCGAAGCCGAGGCCCGGCGTCTGCGGGACGGCCATATATCCGTCTTCCATCTCGATCCACGGTCGGATGAGGTCGCGGTGGAAGTAGCGACTGCTGGGGGCGAGGTCGCCCGCGAGCGTGAAGTTCGGCAGCGAGGCCATCGCGATCCCGTGACACTGCCCGACGGCCGATTCGAGCATCCCGCCGCACCACACCGGCACGCCCTCTTGGGCGCACAGGTCGTGGATGCGCTTCGCGTGATAGAGCCCGCCCACGCGCGTGTGCTTGATGTTGATGACGCGGCAGCTCCCGAGTTCGAGCGCGTGACGTGCGTCGTCGAGGGTATGGATGCTCTCGTCGAGACAGATGGGTGTCTCGATTCTCGACTGCAGTTTCGCGTGGTCGATGATGTCGTCGTGCGCCAGCGGCTGCTCGATGAGCATGAGCCCGAAGCGGTCGAGCTTGCGGAAGACGTCGACGTCGTCAAGCGTATAGGCCGAGTTCGCGTCGACC
>DATKVD010000607.1:0-6808 GCA_035530235.1 Planctomycetota bacterium
GTCTCGTCCTCGGTCTGAAGCTCACGGTCGAGGAAGTGGTTGGTGTGACAGGCACACAGCGCCCCGGGCGTCATGCCGCGGAAGATGTGGGCGGTGCGCTCAAGCATCACGCGCGTCCCTTCGGCGTCGGCCACGGTGAAGGCACACGGTCCCATGATGGGGGTGTGGGCGATGACGGCGGAGGCGTCCTTGAACTCCGACTGACGCAGGGCACTGTTGGCGACGAACTCGGGGAAGATGCCCACCGGGGGACGCTTCTTCACGGTCTGCACGTAGTTCATCAAGACGACGATGCCCTTCAGGTTCATGCCGATGGCCCCGACGCCTCCCGCAAGGGCCCAGGTGATCATCGGGGGCGAGTCCATGGGATGACGGAGGATGACGACGCCGAAGCGTTCGAGGTCGGAGGTGTCGTCGATGTTCTCCCCGGCCCACACGTGACCGTCCGTGGCGGCCTTGGGGTCGATGACGAAGGACGAGCACCCCCCGCGACGGATGCCCACGCCGGGCGGCTCGGCCGACAGCACCAGCAGGTCCTCCTCCTTCACCTCGAGCGTGCTGGCGAGGTACTCGATCTCGACGAGGACGGAGTTGGCCTTGACATTGAGGAAGATGCGCGACTGCTCGACGAGGTCCATCGGGACGTGTGTGCCCTTCTCCTTCATCAGCTTGAGTCGTTCACGGACGAGGTCCCCGGCCTGCTCGGCGTACTGCCGGCCCATGGTCTTGGGACTGCCGTGGAGTCGGATGAGCTTCGGGGCGCCGCCCGGTGCCGCACCCGCCCGGCGCGGAAACGATGCGGAAAGTGCGCCCCCCGCCGTCAGCACCACACCGGCTTTTCCGAGTTTTCGCAGGAATTCACGTCGGTTCAAGACGATCTCCTCCACAAGACACCGGCCGACGGGGACGGTACCCCATTCTACGCCCCAAATGCACAATTTCCACGCATTTTGGCGTAACATCGACGAGTGGCGGCCTCCCAATAGGGTGTGGCGTCGTCGCGTCGGGGGCCGGGGGGCCTCCGGAGCGGTGAGCCGCTTGACGCACGCGTCGTAAGGGATATACTGGTAAAGGAGTTGCGTCACGGGAGCGGCCGGGGCGTCCGGGGTGCACGGGCGGGTCCGGCTTCCTCGTCGCGCCGCTCGAGACGCCGGGGGAGACGGCCGAATGCCGCCGTCCGGGCCGTTCGGGCGAAACGTCCGCCGACCGAAGGGGTTCAAACCATAGTCCTGCCGCTTCCGGGGGGGTCTCGATGGGTGACCGCATCGTCGTCGTCATCGTAGGGCTTCTGACACTGATCGTCATGTGCGGACTGCTGCTGGCGGCCATCGTGTGGGTGCCGGACCGCATCGACCAGCTCGACGGACGTCTCGACCGGCTCGAGGAGCTGACCGCCCAGGTCTCCGTCATGCACGACCAGCTCAGTGACCTCGACAAGCTCGAGAAGAAACTCAGTGAGACGGCACTGGCCGCCGCTCCCCTCGGTCGCATCGACTCCTCCGTCGACGAGATCAACAAGAAACTGAACGAGGTGGTGGTCCCGGCGGTCAACGACATCAAGGGTCGGGTGGTCTCCCGCACGGACATCGACGCCGTGACCAAGCAGCTGGGCGAGATCACGCGGAAGCTCGCCGAACCGACGAAGCCCGACCCCGAACTCAAGAAACTCGCCGACGCCGTGACCGAACTCAACCGTGTCGTCGACGCCATGCACAAGAAGCTGGAAACGACCACACGCGACCTCACCAAGGACGTGAAGCGTCTGGAGCTCGGGCTCCAGAAGCTGGAAGCACTCATCAAGCAGGGCGCACCCCAGACGGGCGCCGCCGAGTAACAGGAGAGCCCACGTGAGGAAAGTCATCGTCGCTTTCGCGGTGCTGGTGTTCACGGCGACGGTCGCCGCGGCACTGGTGCAGATCGAGCGGTACCGTACGAGTCGTCGGACACTCGATCCCCTCGAGAAGACCACGTGCATCGAGACCTCGTTCGAATACGACGTCATGCCCGGACCGAAGATGAGGACGTTCGACCTGGCGAGTGACGTCACCCTGACCGGGCCGGACAGTCGTGCACGTCTCGTGTTCAACTTCACCGACTTCCGGAACCACCACTACGTGGAGGTGACCCCACGGTCGGTCGAGATCGTCGTGGTGCAGGACGGCATCGGTCGGGTGCTCGAATCGGTCGCCGAGTTGTCGGTGTCGGTGGGGGAGGCCCACCACGTGACCGTCCGTCGAAGGGAACTGGCCATCCGGGTGAGTGTGGACGACGTGGTGCTGGCCGAGGCCTACGACGAGACGTTCCACTCGGGTCAGGTGGGTCAGGCGTCCGTGCCCGGTGAGGTCTCGTTCACGACGCCGCGGGTGCAGTCGGTGGCGGAGATCTACTTCGCCGACGACTTCATGCGGGCCGAGAAGGAAAAGGGTCCGTGGACGGAACTGCGTGGGGAGTGGCGGGTCTACGCCCTCACGCATTCCTCGATGAGTGCCAACGCCTTCCAGTACGTCGTGGAGGGGAAGGAGGAGGCCGGGGCCGTCGCCGGTCACCCCTTCTGGGACGACTATTCCTTCGAGGTGTGTGTCCGGCCTCAGAAGCGGGCCGCCTTCGGACTCTACTTCTACTACCGTGACGAGAACAACTACTTCCGCTTCCAGTGGTACCCCGAGGAGAGCGGTGTACCGGGCTCCGGTCGGAAGGAACTCATCCGGATGTGGCACGGGGAGAAGACCGTCGTCGCCGAGCGTGCCGGGGGCTTCCAGCTCAACCAGTGGTACGCCCTCCGGTGTCAGGTGAGTGGACAGCGTCTGCAGACCACCATCGACGAGAACCTGGTCTTCGACCTGCACGAGTCGAAGCTGACCTCGGGGATGGTGGGACTGTGGGCGGACGAGATGAGTCGGACGTTTTTCGACGACGTGTTCGTGCGGTCGCACCGGTCGTTCGAGGACCGGTTCACGAACGGCGGGACCGGTGCGTGGACGTTCATCGGCGGCAAGTGGTCCCGGGTGGTGCTGGGAAGTCGTCACAGGACGGACACGTCGACGGACGTCCCGCCGACCGGTGTGCTCACCGTGCGGTCCCCGGCGGGCGAGTGCCGGGCCGCCGTCGGAAGTGCCGCCTGGAAAAACTACGTCGTCGAGACCGAAATCCATCCCGACGCGACCGGTCGGTCCGGTGTCGTGCTCTACTACCAGGACGAGACCCGCTACTACCAGGTGGTCTGTCGACGGGACACCGAGGCGGCGGAGACCTGGGAGCTCCAGCGGGTCCTGGACGACGAGCGGACGGTGCTGGACGAGACGACGGTGGACGCCCGTGAGGGTCGACGTCGGGTGCAGGCGGGCATCCGTGACGGGTACATCCGGGTGCGGGTGAACGGTCGGAAGGTCCTCGAGGGGTTCGACACGTCGCTCACGAGCGGACGTGCCGGACTCTACGCCGCCGACGCACGGCTCGTCTCGTTCGGTCCGGTGAAGGTCGACTGGCCGCTCGAGGCCCCGCCCATCCTCACACTCAACGAGGTCTTCGAGCACGAGACCTCCATGGCCAACTGGTCCGACATCGAGAGTGACTGGCGTCGCACCGCCGCCGGACTCTGGCTCCACAAGGGCGACTTCCCGGGCGACGCCGCCATCGAGACCGACGTCGAGAGTCTCCAGGCCAAAGACGCCGAGATGGGACTGCTGCTTTCGATGTCCGCCGACACCGTCGAGGAGGGATACCTCCTCAAGCTCGGCACCGGGACGGAGGGACTCACGCTCGAACTGCTGCGTCAGGGCAAGACCCTGGCCTCGACGTCCCTGGAGACGGACGTCCCCGTCACACGTCTCGGCTTCAAGCGGCACGGGGACTACCTGGTGGGCTACGTGAACCGCAAGCCCCGACTGTGGCAGCGGGACCGTGAGGCCCTGAAGGGCTACGGCCTGGGGTGGTATGCACGGGGCGTCAAGGTGGACACGGCGTCGGTGAGTGTGAGCTCGCCGAACGTTCACGAGTATCTCTTCCGTCGGGCGTACACCGACTGGCGGGTGGTGAAGGGGATCTGGGAGGTGACGAACCGGTGGCAGTGCGACCCGCGGTGGACGTTCTTCAGTGGACGTTCGAGCTGGCGACTGGCCGCCATCTGGAACAAGCGTCGACTGGCCGGGGACGTCACCCTCGATTTCTACGCCGGTCCCAAGATGGACCGTGACCGGGGCAACAGCTACCAGTACGCCGCCGACATCAACTGCACCATCGCCGGCAACGGTGTGGACCTCTCGAGCGGCTACAGCTTCCTCTTCGGGGGGTTCGGGAACACGAAGACGGCGCTGATGAAGGGCGACCAGGTCGTCGCCGAGGCGAAGTGGCCCGACACGGGACGACCCGCCCTCATCGAAACCTCCAACCTCCACCGCCGGTGGTATCACATCAAGGTCCAGAAGAAGGGCTCCCGTCTGCGCATGTGGCTCGAAGACCAGCTCGTCATCGACCACGAGGACCCGACACCCCTCACCGGCGACCGTGTGGCCATCTGGACCTGGAACAACGGGATCATGGTGGCCCGGGTGACGGTCTCGGCGGAGGATGCCGGCACGTGCGAATCCCCCGACGCCTACAAGCCCGTCCACTGTCGCAGTGTCTACGACACCGAGGCCGTCGCCTCACGGTGACAACAAAGAGACGCTGAGACGCTAAGAGCGTCTAACAAAACGAGGCAGCTTGCCTCCGCCTGAGGCGGATAAATTTGGACAGCCCCCGTAGGGGGCGGAAGCATGTAGCCGGGGGCGTAAGCCCCCGGTACACGGGCCAACAAGGATCCTTAGCCCCGGAGGGGCGGCAGAAGCGTTGCGTGACCTCCTATCGCCCCGTTGGGGCTCGGGCGAATATGAGAATCCCCACCGGGGGCTCACGCCCCCGGCTATTCACTGACGCCCCTCACGGGGCTTCTTGTCAACGGCAACAGCTCATTTTGTTGGATGCTCTCAGTCTCTGAGTCAGAAGCAGCGGAAAAGGAAGCAGAGCCGAGCCGTTGTTTTCACTGAGCGTCTTAGCGTCTCAGCGTCTCAGCGTCTTGTTGTCTCAGCGACTCAGCGTCTTGTTTTCTGGGAGAGCTTCCGAGGTGATGAACCTTCGACGACGCATCGAGTACACGGTGGGACTGGTCCTCGTCGTGGCCGTCCTCGTCGTCATCGCATGGGCGGCGTTCACCGTCGGCACCGCCGGGGCCGTCGTCGAACTGTCCACCACCCCCGAGCGGGCCTCCGCCTTCGTCGACGGACATTTCATCGGCACCACCCCCGTCCCCGAGCAGCCGCTCCTCCCCGGAAAGCACGTCCTGCGTGTGGCGAAGTTCGGCTACGTGCCTCTCCTGCGGGAGATCGACGTCCACACCGGTCGGAACGTCCTCTCGTTCGAACTCGCCGAGTGTCCGGGCGGGACCCTCGAGATCACCAGCACCCCCCCCGACGCCGAGGTCTTCGTCGACGGCGAGTCCTCCGGACGGACGCCCAGGACCCTCCGGAAACTCAGCACCGGCGGACACCGGGTCCGCATCACGCTGGTCAACTACCTCGACTGGACCAGCACCGTCGACATCGAGGAGAACAGGACCGTCAAGCTCGACGTCAAGCTCAACACCCGCACCGAGGCCGTCTACCTCGAAGCCATCAGGACCGACCCCAACAACGTCGTCCTCCAGGTCGACCTGGCCCACTACTACATCACCCGCAGTGAATGGCAGAAGGCGGAGGACGCCTTCGCCAAGGCCCTCGTGCTCACCGCCACCGTCGGTCAGAGTGCCCACTATAGTGGACAACTCCAGCAGGAACTCGAGAAGGTGTTCAAGAGCATGTTCAAGTACGAGGACGTCGCACGGGGTCGGGAGGTGGTGGTGAACGCACTGGTCCGGGCGGTCCGGGAGGCCCCGAAATACCTCACCAACTACAGTTACGCCGTCCACTACAGCATCCAGGCCAACCGACTCGACAAGGCACAGGAGATCCTCGAGACCGGCATCCTCACGTTTCCCTACGACCAGAACTGGCCCCTGACCGCCCTGCGGAACGAGTTCCAGCGACAGGGGGACGGTGACAAACTCCTGCGCACCCTCGACCAACGCATCAAGAAGAACCCCGACGATTTCGTCAGTCGCTTCCAGCGCATGACCCTCCAGAGACAGAAGGGAGGCACCGACGAGGTCATCGACGAGCACGACCACCTCGTCCGACTGGCCAACTCGTCCGCCGTCAAGAGCAAACTGCTGGTCGAGCTGGGACGTCTGTGGGAGCGCAAGCGCGAGTACGTCAAGGCCGCCGACGCCTACCGCAAGGCCCTCGAGACCGAAACGACCGAAAAGGAAGCCGCTCCCATCCAGTACAACCTCGTCCGTGCACTCGCCCACCTCGACGACCACGACCGCACCCTCACCGCCTGGAAAGAGGCCGTCCGACTCCAGGAAAACGTCGAGGTCGCCTGTCGCTGGCGACTCGAATGGGCACAGCTCGCCGTCAAGGCCGGAAAGAACGACCAGGCCCGCTCCGTCCTCGACGACGTCCTCAGACTCTCCCAGGACCCCAAGACACGCACCGAGGCCGAGCGACTCCGGAAAACCCTCGAGGACAAGTGATACCGTAATGACAAAGCCCCACGTGCTGGTCCTGTTTCTGGCGGCGTCGACGGCTCTTGCCGTCGGCTGTCGTGAGAAGCCGATGGCTGAACCCGTCGTCCGCTACCACCCCACCGACGAGGACCGGACCCGCATCACCGTCGAGGCCGAGGACTTCTCGGGCGAACTGGAGCGCCCGATGACGCTGAGGGAAGACCCCGA
>DATKVD010000608.1:0-2608 GCA_035530235.1 Planctomycetota bacterium
GCGGGCCTTCCAGCTACCCGCCGAATTCGCCCGGCCGCTTGCTGAGGCCATTTTGAAGGCCGCCCGCCGTGGGGCGTCGCGACGTCGGCGTACATCTAAGGGGTCGAATCATGGTTCAGATTGAGAAACGGGCCGCGTTAATGCTCTACAAGAAACTACCGCTTTGCGACGTCGCGTCGAGGTTGGGGATCGCGACCCGCGGCGACCGATTCGCCTGTCCTCGTTGCGGACGGGACGACGAGAAGCGCGGCACGCTGCGGGTGACGGACGGTCGGTTTTCCTGTGTCCGTTGTCCGGAGTACGGGGACAGCATCGACCTGGTGCGGCTCGTTCGGGACGTCGGATTCCGTGATGCGGTGGAGTGGCTGTCGTCGGCGTTCGGGCTGAGACTACCTTGGGAGAGGGATATGTTCGGAAAAGTCGAGGAGCGCGCCAAGGACCGGCGTTTTTGGTGGGTCCGGCTGCGTGATGGATGGGACGGGGAATTCAACGGGCCGCGGGTTCGTGCACGTTGGATTGGCGACGGGACCCCGGCGGTCGGGGCGGTCGTCAACGCGGCTGAGAGCAAACCGGGTCAGTTCTGTTGTCTACCGTGGAACCGGGGCTGACCGAGAAAGGGGTTGGATATGTCAAGAACGTGTGCGGTCCGACAGGAAACCATTACCAACGTCGGGACAGGCGGGGCGGCGGTGTCCTTCAGCATCAACCCGCGCTCGGCGGCAATGGTGGGCGGGAAAGCTCCCGGCGGCGTGCCCCATCTGCGACAGGTCTGTTGCGGGTTTCATACCGCCGTGGACGGCAGCACCCCCGTCAGTTACATCAACACGCTGACCGTGACGCAGGTGGACACGAACACGCTGTACGACGTCACGCTCGACACCGAGAACCGCACAGGCGGGACATCGAGCGCGGATTATGTGTTCGACTGCGACATCCCGATTGCGGAGGGCGAGTCGATTACGGTCGCCGTGGGCAAGGATACCGTGACCGCGGCCGTGTATGCGGTGGTCAAGACCAAGTGGGAGTTCGTGCAGTGACGATAGAACGGCCGGTTCTCGACGGAGCCGCAGCGCCGGATACCGCCCTTTTGTGGAAGCCCGTTTCGGGCAAGGCGGGCATCGAGTCCGCGCAAAGCGGTGGCGAGTACCGAATGCGCCGTCTTACGGGCTGGCCCGTGAGTGTGTGCAGCGGGCATCCGATTGCAACCACGGCCATTGAGGACTTCGACCGGGCGCACGTGGAGGCCAGTAATGGCGTATGACTTCGAGGATCAGTTCGACCGAGCGGACGGCCACAACTTCCTGAGCACCGACGTTGTGCCGGGACCGTGGGACACCGAATCCTTCACCGCCGGGGGCGTGCGCACCATCGTCTCGGAAGTGGCGACGTTCAGCCTCGCCTCTGGTCAGGCTTGGTCACTTGCGGAAGATACGCTCGCAGCCGTAAGCGAACGCTGGTGCCGCTGCTCCATGCGGTGGGACACCAAGACGAACCCCTCACCCGTCTATTTTGTTCTGGGGCTCTACGCGGGCGCGGATGCTGTCGGATACATCAGCCTGCGTGCCCCTGCTGCTGAGGCGGTGCATTGGCAGACATCCTACCGGCATGACGGCGGTGCTGCTGCTGTCGTAACGATCCCCGGCATTCCCGACCCGAGCGCGGGGCAGTTCTACGAGGTAGAAATCGGGCGGCGCTACTCGTCTGGCGTGGACGCGGGCGACGGGAAGTTCTACATTTTCATCGACCGCGTGCTTGTCTACTCGGTCACGGACATCGACGACGACACGCTCGCGGGCATGGACGTTTTCAAAATTGCGCCGGGCGTCAATGCAAGTTGTGCCTATGCGGGCCGGTTCGACAGCGCCATATGTCACACGTCGCGCATCTACCCGGCGAGTTATCCGCTGACCCTGACGGACCAGAACGGCAACTCCCTGAGCGACACGCTGACCGTGGGAGCTACACACGCAACCGGAACCGTTCAGCGGCTCTTGCAGCCCTTCCCCTACCTGACGACGCTGGCGTGGACGGGGGGCACGGCCCTGACGTGGCAGTACCGCGCGGGCCGGACGGCGAGCGACTGCCGCAATGCCGGGTGGGTTTCCTTGTCGAGCGGCAGCACGGGGATGAGCGCCGGGCTCGCGGTCCCCGGTCGGCACATCCAGTGGCGAATCGCACTCACGGACACATTAAGCCTGGGGGCGCTGACCGTGAACTACCGGGCCGGGTCCGGCGTCACGCGCACGGGCAACCGCGTGAGCATCGGCGGGGTCTGGCGGACGCATTCGGGCGACAGCCGCGGTGCCAATCCCGGACGCATTCGCCGGAGCATCGCGGGGGTGGAGGCACCATGACGCAGGGTTCAGGGGCGTGGCCATTTCCGGCGGGCGAGGAAGACAACCGCATCATTCGCGGGATGCACAACGGGCAACCGTTTGAACTGGAGCTGGGGAACTTCCCGCCGGATGAGCCGACGTTTCTGGACAAGATCAACTGGTTGTGGCGGGGCAAGAAGGAGGTGTGCTTCGCCAAGATTCACAGTCATCTTGGCGGGGACTTCTACCGGATTCTCAAGCACTTCCGAGAGAAGTCCGTGTCGGGCCAGTTG
>DATKVD010000609.1:0-3128 GCA_035530235.1 Planctomycetota bacterium
ACGGCAGCGAAGAAGAGAAAAGTGCTTTTCCGCACCTGCGACCCTCCGAAAAACAGGTTTCCACGCTCGGGCCGGACTTATCCGGCTCTTTCATGACATGGACGAGGCGACGTCCGGTGTGATCGGGCTCGACCCTTTAGACTCGAACGGCCCCGCCGGGTTCAGAAAAAAAGCGCGGGTCGCAATCGACCCGCGCTGCACAATGCCCAATCCGCCTCCGCCCTGTCCCGTTCCCTCAGGGGTCAGTGCCCGTCGAAGGGGCTCTCAGGGAACGACGAAGCATCCGGGCTCGATGCTCTTGAGCTTCTCCGCTTCCCTCACGGCGGTGTCGTAGCTCACGTAGTTCCCGACACGGACCGTAAAAGGCGAGTCGGCCCAGGGCTGGTGCATGATGCGGGCCCCGTAGAGCTGCTTCTCTTCGAGCATCTTGAGCATCTTGTCGGCGTCCTGATGGGTGGCGTAGGCGCCCATCTGGACCGAGAACGTATCGGACGGCTCCGCGAGCATGTCCCGAGCCGCCGGGGCCTCGACACTGCCCGGGTACTTGCTGACGAGCTTCCGGAGCCGGTCGCGTCCCAAAATCCAGTTTCCCGACCGCATGTAGGCCTGTCCCATGTAGAGCATGACGGAGGGGGCTGCGACGTCCTGCTCACTGACGGCGAGTGCACTCTCGTAGGCCCGGGCGGCCTCGGCCCACCGCTTCTGGTGCATCATCGCCGCGCCGAGTCCGGCCCTCGCCCTTGCGTCGATGGCCGGGGTCCGTGCGTTCTTCTGGGCGTTCTCGTAGGCGAGCTGAGCCCCCGGATAGTCCTTGAGTCTCAACCGGCAGTCCCCCAGCAGCAGCCACGCGTCCGTCACGTACTCCGACGTCGGACTGGCGGCGACGTGCTGCTCGAGGAGCTTCGCCGCACCGGCGGTGTCACCCGAGGCAATCCGCGACTGTGCCTGGGCATACGCGTCCACCGTCTGCGGCGACTTCGTCCCGAACGACTCACACCCGACGGCCAGTGCCGCCACCAGCAGTGCGCACCCCGCCTTCACGCAGGCAGATCTCATGAGTCCCCTCCTTATCACGGGTCAGGCCAAGTCCACCCGGAATGTAGACGTCACGACGATACCTGTCAAGTCAAAAGCCCCCGACCGGGCCGCACATTTGACCCCTTTGCGGCTTGCATTCCCCCGGGGCGCCCCCTACAATGGCCCCCCGTGAGACAGTCCACAGGTCTCCGAGGGGAAGAGCGATGAACCTGAACGAGCAGCTGCTGGAGAGCGTGGCGGCCGGTCCCGACCGCACGGCGATTGTGGACGGTAACGTGACACTCACCTACGGGCAGTTCGCGGCCCTGGCGGCCGCCGGCAGCCGACTCGTCCCCGAACTCACCTCCGCTCAGAACGTCGGCATCGCACTGCCGCCTTCCGCCGGTTTCGCCCTGTGCTACTTCGCCGTCACCGGCGCCGGACGCACCGTCGTCCCCGTCAACTTCCTCCTCGCCGGAGAGGAACTCCAGCACATCGTCAAGGACTCCGCCATCGACACCGTCATCACCACGGCCAAGCTGGCCGAGCCGATGCGGGCTCTGGTGCCGCGGGTGGTCCTGATCGAAGAGCACCTGGGTGACCTGAGAGGCGCGGCGGCGGGAACCGACCCCGCCGAACTCGCCTCGCGAAACCTCGACGACCATGCCCCGGCAACCATCCTTTACACCTCCGGCACCAGTGCGAAACCGAAGGGCGTGGTGCTCTCGCACTACAACCTGTCCGAGAACTGCAAGAGCTGCATCGAGGCCCTGAACCTGGGACCGAGATACGTGCTTCTCGCCATGCTGCCCTTCTTCCACTCCTTCGGACTGACGACCGGGCTGCTCCTGCCCCTGAGCTTCGGCGGCAAGACGGTGATGCTGGCGAAGTTCAGTGTCCCCGACCTCCTGGCACTGGTGGAGGAGCACAAGGTCTCCATCATCCTCACCATTCCGTCCATCTGGAACGCGATGCTGAGGGGGAACGTCGGGCAGGAGCGTGACCTGTCGTCGCTGGAGATCTGCGTTTCGGGGGGGGAGCCACTGCCCACGCAGACCTACGACCGGTTCCTCGGACGGTTCGACTTTCCGCTGTCCGAAGGCTACGGACTCACCGAGACCTCGCCCGTGGTCAGCATCGTCCCGATGGGCGACCGTCGTCGCGGCTCGGCCGGAAAGCCGCTCCCGCGCGTCAAGGTCAGGATCGTCGACGACGACGGAAACGAACTCCCGCCCGACACCGAAGGGGAGATCTGCGTCGCCGGACCCAGCGTGATGACCGGCTACCTGAACCTCCCCGACGAGACCGCCGACGTGATGATGGACGACGGATACTTCCGCACCGGCGACCTCGGACGTCTCGACCGTGACGGCTTCCTTTACGTGAGCGGCCGGAAGACGGACCTCATCATCTCGGCCGGCGAGAACATCAGTCCACGCGAGATCGAGGAGGTCATCCTGCTGCACGCCGGGGTGGCGGACGTTGCGGTGGTGGGGGTCCCCGACAAGATGCGCGGCGAGGTGGTCAAGGCGTTCGTCGTGCTCAAGGAAGAAGCCACCGGCGTGGACGAGGAATCCATTCGCACGTTCTGCACCAAGCGGCTCGCGGCGTTCAAGGTCCCGCGGCACGTCGAGTTCGCGACGGAGCTGCCGCGCGGGTTCACGGGCAAGGTGCTCAAACGGAAACTCGCACACTGAACCTGGGCAGGGCGGCAGAACGTCCGAAATAGACGTCCAGCTTGACCGCAAGGAAGCAAGACGCTGAGACACTGAGACGCTAAGACGCTAAGTCGCTGAGACGCTATGTGTACAACAGCAGGAGGAGAAACAGAAAAGAAATGATGCCGTCGTGTCGTTGCCTCTGCTTCTGACTCAGCGTCTCAGCGTCTTGCTGTTGCTGCGTCTCAGCGTCTGGTTGTCTCAGCGTCTATTTCCTTATGCGGCTGGACAGAGCCGATGCCTCGCGGGAGGCGCCCATGAACGTGCTGGTGATCGGTGACGGCGCCTGGGGAACGACGCTCGCGGTCCTGCTCTCGGGCAAGGACGTCGAGGTGTCGCTCTGGAGCGCGTTTCCCGAGTACGCGGCCGAACTCCGACGGACGCGTGAGAACG
>DATKVD010000610.1:0-3025 GCA_035530235.1 Planctomycetota bacterium
AACCGTGGGGGTTCCAATCGCACCCCGATAGGAACCGCGTCGAACTCTCGTACTCTCACCCCGAGACGGGGCAATTGGCAAACAAGGTGGTCCCAATCGGAGGTCCACGTGGAACCCTATTCGGAAATGGCATTGACTTGCGGGGAGCTAATTGGAGCATCCAGAACGTGGACTGTAACGTCCTTGGCATGATTCGAGAACACCATATTGCCCCTTGACAGCATATAAGGGTGATTCTAAGCTCAGGCCATGAGGGGAAGTACAGGAGCGGCGTCGATGGGGCCGCCTTGTCATCCGGGACTAACCGGGGTATTCCGAGATGTAATGGAGGTATGTCGTGCACAAGCTCATTGCGCACGTCGCTGTCATAGGCCTTTTCATGGGCATCTCGACCCATGCCGACGCCGCCGACCGGTTGACCGGTCTGGTCGTTGACGAGGATGCCAAACCACTGGACGGCGCAACCGTCACCGCCTTTCAGGCGGCGCCTGGGGCCCGTGATGAAGAAGAGCATGGCCAAGTTGGCTCGGTGGTTACGGGACCCGACGGTCGCTTCGTTTTCGAGCCGCCTGTCGATGCATCATCCGTCACCGTGGTCGCAGGCAAGGAGGGAAAATGCCTCGATTGGGCCTACCCCTCCTTGCAGCGTTACGCTGAACTTCGTCTTCAACTCGGTCCCGCCGCCCTCATCGAGGGTGAGGTGGTCGACGATACAGGCAGGCCTCTCGCCGGTGTAACCGTCGATGCCTTACTGCGTCTCGAACTCCCGGCCGCGCGCCAGATGTACTCACCCCTCCCCGGCCAGGCCCTCAAAGCCAGAACGGATGCTCAGGGACGCTTTCGTTTCACGAATCTCCCCCGGGCTGCCACCATCACGTTCGATCTCTGTGCGCCTGGCCATGCCAGGGCTCTTGCCGACGGGCATTTCCTCCCCGGTCAGAAGGGCCTCCGCTTTGTTCTCCCCCCTGAGGGGCGGATCGAAGGCACCGTCGTCGAAGAGGCCACCGCCCGTCCCCTCGCCGATGTCCGCCTTTCCGCAATGGGTTCTGTCAGCAGTGGAATGCATCATACGTCGACCACCACTGACAAAGACGGACATTTCAGCCTCACCGGTTTGAGCGGAGGCAAGTACAGCATTGAGATCACCGGTGTCGGAGAGGCCCTGCCCGACTGGATCGGCTCGCAGGACAAGGTCCAGGTCGAGCCCGGCAAGACATCCGCCGTCAAGATCGAAGCCACCACGGGCGGGACCCTAGAGTTTGTCCTGACCGACATCCGCGTCAATGTACCTGTTTCTATCCCTGCCCGCATCTCCGTTTCTCCCATGGAGGATCTCCGAATACGCGAGCCCGCTTTCGCCGCCAAGGGGGGCGTCGCTAGGCTCTACCTTCGCCCGGGCGACTATGTGGTCACTGATGTCTGGATCGTGGGCTTCTCCTATGCTCAGGAGAAGGGCAAGTCCTTTCAGGTCCACGCCGGGAAAACGGAGCGTTTCGCCCTTCCCCTGAAGCCGGTTCCTCAGGTGACAGGCGTCGTGCGTGATCCTGCGGGCAAACCGGTTGCCGGCGCCCAGGTCCGCCTGCTGCCTCTTGCTGGCGCCGCTAAGGATCTGCTTGCCGACGACCAGGGCCGCTTCTCCATCGACTCCGCCGACATCGGCCCGCTCTTCTGCTTCGTCTCGGTTCGACATCCCCAACACAACCTGGTGGCCCTGGAAGTGGTCGGCCGGGGCGAGCCGCCTCCCGAGGTCACCCTTCAGCCCCCCGTGCAGGTCACTGGCGTCGTGCTTGACTCGCGCGGCCGGCCCGTCGCCGGGGCGAAAGTGCAGGCTCAGATAAGTGGATCTCACCTGGGACGCTTTGCCGTCGTCGCTGCCGCTCGAACGGAGAGGGACGGACTGTACCGGATGGAACTTGCGGGAATGAGCCTGGACTATGTTCTCTCCGCCGCTGCCCCCGGCTACACCCTAACCGAAATGCTGATCCCTCAGCATCAACTCGCTCAGGGGCAGGGGAAGATGAAGGTCATAGTCCTCCAATCCGCCGATCGCGTCGTTCGCGGCCTCGTTGTCGATCCTGAGGGTAAGCCCTTGGCGGGCGTCATCATCTCGGCCAAGTCGATGGGTGGCCCACAGTTCCCCGACTCCGCCGTGACGGATGCCGGCGGTCGCTTCACCCTCGAGCATCTCAGCAATGACCCCGTTATCTATCTCTTCGCCAAGGCGCCCGGTCGGGGGTGGATTAACACGGGCTCAAACACCATCGGCCCCGGCGACCGTGAGGTTGTTATCCGCGTCGGACCGTCTCCCTATGATTGAGCACACTGCAAGTCCCGCAGATCTCGTTCCTCCACCGGACCTCCGGAACGTCCCGGTCCAGAGGAAGTGATGGGCGTCCTCGGAGACGAAGGGAGCGCCGCAGCGTGAAGCTGTCGATGTGGACCAGCTATTTCATGGAGCTTACGCCCGAAGACGCGCTGGACGAGATCGGCCAACTGGGGTGGACGGATGCGGAGTTGTCGACCGAGCACGGACAGGCGCTCCTGGAGCGCGGCAGCCCGGACGTCGCGGGGAGGGACTTCCGCCGGCATGCGGACACGTGCGGGGTGAGCGTGAGGCAGGGACACCTCGATCTCTTCGTCAACATCGGGCCCGCGGACGAGACGGAGAGGCGGCGGGCGGTGGAGGGACTGAAACCGTGGCTGGACCTCTACGCGGCCGCCGGGATCCCCGACGCGGTCATCCACCCGGGAAGAGGCGCCGACAGTGGGGACGGCCGCCGGAAGGATGTCGTCCTGCGCTCCTTGCACGAGCTTATCGAGCACGTGGGCGGCGTCCCGATGACGTTCTGCATCGAGAACTGTCCTTCCGCCGAAGCCGTCAAACCGTTCCTCGAGGAGATGGACCCCGGGCGGGTGGGCGCGTGTCTCGACACGGGCCATCTCAACCTGACGGAAGAGAGTCAGGGGGATTACATCCGCTACTGCGGCCCGCGGCTGAGGGCACTGCACCTGGCCGAGAACGACG
>DATKVD010000611.1:0-2943 GCA_035530235.1 Planctomycetota bacterium
CTCTACCTCAACCTCCAGGACACCCCCGAGGGCATCCGGGGACCGATGACCCTCGAGGGAAAGCTTACACTCGAATTCGCCATCGGCACGAGGGAACTGCGCATCGACCGGGTCTTCGAAGACGACCGCCCCGCCGTCACCGACGGGGACCTGACCCTCACGCTCGCCGCCGCCACGCGCGACGGCGAGAGGGTCACCATCTCCGTGAAAGCCGCGACGGAGGTCCCCCAGTCCGCGCTGCCGTCCTTCCAGAATCAGTCGGGCTACGGCCTCGTCCTCGTGGACCCCAAGGGCGGGAGACACGAGCAGGTCGTCATTCGCAGCACGTCGCGTGCCGACGGCAAGGCGACGGTGACCTTCGAGTTCCGCAACGTCCCGGAGATCGCCGGGGACTGGGCACTCCTCTACACCCGTCCCGACAGGACCGAGAAGCGCGACTACCCGTTCACCCTCAAGGACGTCCCCCTGCCGTGACCCCCCGAAAACCATGTTCAACATCGTTTTTCTGCCGGGGGAGCGCCGGGCCGGCCTTTTGACTTCCCGCACGTGCATCCTATAATGAATCGGTCACCTTTCCCGCCTCTTGCCGGAAGGGGGATGGACGATGCGACACCCCGTCTGCCGATGGGTCACCTCGGCGCTGGTGCTGCTGGTCCTCTCCGGAGGGCCTGCGGGTGACGGCGGGGAACCGCCCGTCGACCCCGTTCGCGAACCGACCGCGGTCGAGCTGAAGCGTCAGGTCATCGACCTGGCCGCCAGGGGAGCGCTCACCGACACGCTGATCGCACGGTACAAAGACTACGCCTGGCGTCGGGCAATCGAAAACCTAGGCGACGACGTCCCGGAGGCGTTCTGGACGTGGGCGTCGGCCAACCCCACGCTCCGCGACGGACTCATCCTCGCACTCCATCCCGACGACAATCCCCACGTCGTCAAGCGGCTCTGGGAGCTGAAGCAGCACTTCGGCGACCGCGTCGACGAGTACGCACACCTCGCACTCGCCTTCGCCGTCGTCTTCGGTCAGGCGCGAGACAGCGACCCGTGGTCCGACCGGCCGCGCGTCAAGGAATACCTGCGCAGCGATCGCAAGCCCCCCGGCATGACCGAGTCGTTCGCGTATTACCTCGAGCACCGCGAGGAGATGAGGTACCCGCTTCGGACGACACCGTGGCTGCTGCTGGTCCACGTCGCCGACAACGAGACCCCGATCGAAGAGCGGCGGTGGGTGCTCAGGAACTACGCGAAGGTGCCCGACCTACGTCTCGCGGGCGTCCACCAGGAGGTCCCGTGGAAGATGGAGAAGCTCGAGGGCAAGTGGTCCATCGGGGACCGCCCGCGGACGCTCGAAAACCTCAAGGAATACGGCGGCGTCTGTGCCGAGCAGGCCTACTTCGCAAGCCGCGTCCACAAGTCACTGGGCATCCCGGCCATGGAGAACTCGGGCGGCAGCTGGCGGGGATATCATTGCTGGGTGAGCTGGATCGTCCGACGAAACAGACGAAGCGCCGCGGAAGAGGAGGGGTATCTCCTGTTTCACGCGGCCGGGACCGGCGGCGAGGAGTATTTCTCCAGCAGGACGTACCTCCCCGCCGCCCGCAGGACGGCACCCACCAGCGAGGTGGAGCTTCTGGTCGCGGCCATGAGGCATTCTTATCAGCGGTACGTCGAGGCACGTCTCGGGTGCATGGTTTACGAGATGTTCGAGGGGGAGACGCGAAAGGACCGGACGCGCCTGCTCAAAGACAGCGCCGGGCGCAACCCGTACTGCGGCCGGGCGTGGCGACTGCTGGCGCAGGCGTGTGTCGATGGCCTCCTCTCCGAGAAGGAAGCCGAGGAGGTGGTCGACACGATGATCGGCGCCCTCGAGGGATCGCCCGCCCTGACGTTTGAGGTCCTGGAAAAGGTCCTCTCCCCGCGGCTGACGACCGCCGGACACGTCCCCCAGGACCTCATCAGGAGGAACCTGGGGGTGCTCAATCGCGCACTCGTCCTCTACGACCGCCTCCAACGGTCCGACCTGGCCATCCAGCTCGTCCTGGTCAAGGGAAGCTACCTTGTCGGCCTCGGCCGGGAGGAGGCCGCCCGGAAGCTCTACATGCTGGCGTGCGAGAAATACGTCAACCGGCACACCCGCGTTGCCGTCCTGTTCGACCACGCACTGGCCTTGATGAAGCAGGACACGCAGCGGAAACAGCGTCTCCGCTTCGTCGGGGCCCTGGCGAACAAGGTCCGGAGACCGGACTTCTGCGGCCCCGGCGCCGACGTCTACACCCACGTCATCGAAACCTACATCGAGGAGCTGCGGGCCGCCGGCAGGGACGACCTGGCCGATGAATGGAATGCCAAACTCAAGGAGGACCCGCCACGCGGATGAACCACTCCTTTGCGTCTTCGCTCTGGCTGACGTGCGTCTTGCTGTGGACGTCGGCACTGCTCTTCGCCGAGCCGGCGCCTGCGGTGAAAGCCGTCGACGGGAAGGGAAAGTCGGCGGCCGAACTGAAGTCGCAGGTCATGGACCTGGCGGCCAAGGGCAGACTCACCGATGCGTTGATCGCACGGTTCAGGGACTACGCATGGCGCCGGGCCGTCGAGAAGACGGGAAGCGTCGTCCCGGAGGCGTTCTGGACGTGGGCGTCGGCCAACCCCACGCTCCGCGACGGACTCATCCTCGCACTCCACCCCGACGACAATCCCCACATCGTCAAGCGGCTCTGGGAGCTGAGACAGGAATTCGGCGACCGCGTCGACGAGTACGCACACCTCGCACTCGCCTTCGCCGTGGTCTTCGGTCGGGCGGGAGACGGCGACCCGTGGTCCGATCGGCCGCGCGTCACGGAATACCTCCGCCATGACCGCAAGCCGCCCGGCATGACCGAGTCGTTCGCGTACTACCTCGAGCACCACAAGAGGATGAGGTTCCCGCTTCAGACGACACCGTGGCCC
>DATKVD010000612.1:0-2079 GCA_035530235.1 Planctomycetota bacterium
CAGCGGATTGACACGTACGTGGGGAGAAGGTGAAGACGGACCAGCACTGACCGGCGAGCCGACGGGCTACGCCGGTGCCATGGTGGACGCCCAAGAGAAAGCGAAGCGCCTCAAGTGCCGGAACAACCTCAAGCAGATCGGCATGGCCCTCTTCATGTATCACCAGATGACGGACGGGAAGTGGCCAGAGGACCTCGAAGCCCTCGTGGACAAGAGATACCTCACCAGCCGAAAGGTGCTTCAGTGCCCGTCGGCACGCACGCCCGCCGGCAGCGTCGACTACGTCCTGGTCAAAACAACGCGAAAAGACGGTCGGCCGCGGACGTTTGAACCGAACGACATCATCGTTTACGACCGGAAGACGAACCACGCCGACGGCCGGAACGTCCTGCTCTTCAACCAGGAGACGCAGTGGCTCTCCGAAGAGGATTTCAGGAAGCGCATGGGCAACGAGCCGTTCGAGTAGGCGTGACGAGGTGATCTTGCCCTGTAGTCGCGCCCCCTTGTGGGGCGCTCATCTGAGCGAGCCACGTGCACTTGGGCCGGCCCGGGGCACAAGGCCCCGGGACTACATACCGAAGAGCTGAGGACATGCCCAGCCCCAGGATTGTCGTCGTCGGCAGTTCGAACACCGACATGGTCGTCCTCTCGGAGGCGCTTCCGGGTCCGGGTGAGACGGTGGTGGGCGGGGAGTTCCTGCTGGCCGCTGGCGGCAAGGGGGCCAACCAGGCGGTCGCCGCCGCCCGCCTGGGTGCGGACGTGACGTTCGTGGGCTGCGTGGGCGACGACGTCTTCGGCCGGGAGGCCCTCGCCGGACTCAAAGCGGAAGGCATCCACACGGAACACGTCCGGGTGGTGTCCGACTGCGCCAGCGGCGTCGCACTCATCATGGTCGATTCCACCGGCGAAAACCTCATCAGTGTGGCCTCGGGCGCCAACGCCCGGCTGCGCCCGGAGGACGTGGAGGCGGCCTCGGACGTGATTGCCGCGGCACAATGCCTCCTGGTGCAGCTCGAGGTGCCGCTCGAGGCGGTCCGGCGGGCCATGGAGCTGGCCCGGGCCGCAGGCGCGCTGACCGTGCTCAACCCCGCCCCGGCGCGTGAGCTGCCCCGCGACCTCCTCGCCCTGACGGACGTTCTGACCCCCAACCGCGGCGAACTGGCCCGTCTCCTGGGGCTCAAGACGGCCGATAGGGGGCTTCTGGCGCGGGCTGGCGAACTCCGCGACGCGGGCGTCCGGGACCTCATCGTCACCCTCGGCGACGAGGGGGCACTCATCGTTTCCGACACCCCCGAGAGGATACCGGCGTTCCGCGTGGACGCCGTCGACGCCGTGGCCGCCGGGGACGTCTTCAGCGGGGCGTTCGCCGTGGCCCGCACCGAGGGGAAACCCCTTTCCGAGGCCGTGAGGTCCGCGTGTGCGGCGGCGGCCATCTCCGTGACGCGTAAGGGCGCACAACCCTCCGTGCCGACACGGGACGAAGTCGAAGCCTTCCTGGCCGAACGCGACAAGTAGGAGGACCCCGATCCATCGGGGCCTGTCCTTGAGTCTTGACTCCCGCCGGTCAGCGGACAATAATCCCGGACAGGAATGTCCGGCCTCCTGTGAGGGAATCGGCGATGACGCGACCGAGCTGGGACGAGTACTTCATGAAGATCACGCGCACTGTCACGGAACGCTCCACGTGTCTGAGACGTCACGTGGGGGCGGTGCTGGTGCGGGACAAACGGATCCTCGCCACCGGCTACAACGGTGCCCCACGCGGACTCAAGCACTGTACGGAGGTGGGGTGTCTGCGCGAACGCTCGGGCGTCCCCTCGGGCGAGCGTCACGAATTGTGTCGCGGACTCCACGCCGAGATGAACGCCCTCTTGCAGGCGGCCTCCCACGGCATCCGCATCGAGGGCGGCACCCTCTATTCCACCACCTATCCCTGCTCACTCTGTGCGAAGATGCTCATCAACGGCGGGATCGTGCGCGTGGTTGCGGCCGAGGACTACCCCGACGAAATGGCCAAGCAGATGCTCGAGGAGGCCGGGGTGGTCGTGGACGTCTTTGAGGCGTCCTGACCCACCGGTC
>DATKVD010000613.1:0-8969 GCA_035530235.1 Planctomycetota bacterium
CACGACCGTCACCGACACCCCAAGGGCGATCACGACCGCCCCGAGGAGGATCGTCCGGACGGCGAACGGGTTCAGTCTTCGTTGGGAACCTCCACGCCTGTCAGTTCGCATGGGCATCGTCCTCCAGACCGGTTGTCAGGAGCTGGAGGGCGGCGGTCTCGCCCGCGGCAAGGTTGCTGACGCCCTGGTCACGTGCAAACCTCCGGCAGACGCCGCCGCCGGGGATCCGGCCGAGTGCGTGCCGGTAGTTGAGCCAGGCGACGCCGAGCCGCGTCGAACACTGCCTCTGGAGCCAGTGATGATCGGCACGGGCCACCTCGAACGGCACCTCCACCCCCCAGAATTCCACGGGCAGTCCCTCACGTCGCAGCCGGACATACCCGTCGATCAGCGTCTCATGCCAGCACCCCGGCGTCGCCGCCACCCGCGTCATCCATTTGTCCATGGCCAGCCAGATCAACGTTCTCGTGTCGGCATCGAAGGAGACGTGGCCGGTCAATGCCCGGAGCAGTTCGTCCACGTTGTCCGAGGGCTCGGCAAGAAAACGGACCACCTGCCGCTGGTATTCCGTCGGCGTTTGCGTCCGGGCGTCGGGCGGCGGGCAGCGGTCGGGGCAGAGCAGGTCCCTGAGCCAGGACGGCAGCCGTTTCCAGAAGCGGCAGCCGCCCTCGTAGCGGTGCAGGAGGAGGTCCCAGGCGGCGCCCAGGCTCTCCCCCGGCGGATGCGCTTGACACGTCCCCCGGCCAAGGAGGTGTTCGTAGAGTTCCAGCTCGAGCCGTCGAGCGCTGCGGCGGCCGTCGGCACGGTCGGGCCGGGTTCGTGAAGGCCTGCGCTCCCCGGACGGCGACGTGAGCTGCAACTCGTGGTAGATTACCGCCGCCTCGATGAGACGGGAGAGTGGAGAGGGTGCGTCGGGGGCGGGTGCCGTCAGACAGCGGGCCAGGTTGGTCTTGCAGTCGTGCAGTCGACGGAGGTCACCGGGGAGCAGGCGTGGTGCGTCGGTGCGGGCACTCGCAAGGTGCTTCGCGCATTCCTCGAGTCGGCGGCGATCGAGCAGGGCCTGCCCGCCGGCGATCAACTCGCGGAGGACGTTCTCGTACTGGGAATCCCAGGGGCTCCGCCCGAACACGCGCCAATGGACCGCCCGCAGGGCAAGGTAGTGCCGCCCGTCCGGCTGTCTGCCGAGGTACCTCCTCAGAGACGCCTGGGCGCGTCTGTGCACCCAGCCGCCAACCGCCCAACTCCGCCGAAACAGGTGAACACAGAACAGGAACACACCGAGTCCCACGACGATCCGGACAAACCCGCCGCCGTAAAGTCCCAGGTAGAGATAGAGACGCAGCACGACGTGGTTGAAGACGACGCGAAGCAGGACTTCGGACCATCCCCCGGTCGAGCGACCGAGTGCGCACGAGACCACGGCCGGCGCCAGCAGCGCACCCGGGATCGCGAAGACCAGCACGGCCGCCCACCACGGGGAGTGGAACATCCAGTGCAGGTACCGGTGCCACATCCATCCCACGACCGCCAGAACGACCACGTGGTGCAGGAGCACGGCCACGAGGAACGCGCCCCCTCTGGGCATCGGACAGTGCCGTCGCAGCCCCTCGCAGGCCAGACAGGTCCCGACGAGCAGTGCGGTCAGCACGGCGCAGGCGCGCCCGGTGGTCTCCGACTTGTCCGTGGTCTCCGACATTCCGGTCCCCTCGGTCAGGGCGCGGTCGGGCCGGGGCTGACGTTTCGCGAACGCACGCGCAACCGTCTCTCGTGCCGCGACAGCCGCCGGCGCAGTGCCCCCAGTCTCCTGTCCATCTGCCTGAGGTCGATGGTCATGGCGTTTCGATCGCGTCTCGTCAGCTTCGGGGGCTTCGCCGCCCGATCGATCGCTTCGTCCGTCTCCCGGATCCTTGCCGTCAGTCCCAGGCACTTCTCAAGGGTCCGTGACAGGCGGGCGAGAGAGGCCGCCGACCTTTCTCTCACGTCGGCGGTCACACGCTCGCTCCTCCGGGACGATGCCGGACTCATGGTCCGCCTCCCTTCGGGCCGAGCAGTCTCCCGATCGCCGCCTGCAGGGAGGCCAGCTCGTCCCGGATCTTCTGCCACTGCACCTGGTTCCTCGGCATCACGTGACTGTTGATGAGCACGTCGATCTCCCTGACCGCATCCTTGGCCCGCTGTATCCTGGAGGTCAGGGCGTCCACGTCGGCTTCCATCTCCTTGAGACGGGACAGGTCCTGGTTCAGTTTCGAGGTGGCCTCGACGACGAACCGGTCGGCCGCATCGAGGAAGATGCGCTCGCCGCTCTGCAGCTCGCCGTCGGCCTGCTCGAGCCGCTCAAGACCGGCCTCGCAGAAGGCGGCGACGGTGTGCTCGATGGGCTTCGTCCGGACGTCGGCAAGGACGCAGCCGTTGCTGTACTCGAGTGCGTGGAGCAGGGGGACGAAGCCGACGCCGGGATCGGGCAGGATGTATTCCCGGACGCGGCGCTGCGTGTCCCGCCAGAACAGGAAGAGCGGCGAGCGTCCCAGGCCCTCGGGTGACGTCCCGTTCAGAAGGGCCTGGCGGATCTTGGATGCCTGTGA
The DNA here is from genome assembly GCA_035530235.1 of Planctomycetota bacterium. Taxonomy (GTDB): domain Bacteria; phylum Planctomycetota; class DG-23; order DATKVD01; family DATKVD01; genus DATKVD01. Next base: position 2,583 of record DATKVD010000613.1, read on the forward strand.
GAAATGCACGTGCGGGGCCAGGCGCAGGTCGGAAGACATGAACAGACGAAGTCCCGCGCGGCGCCAGTCGTCCCCGCAGAAGAGACGTTCGGCCCCTGCCACGGCCGGGAACGTCCGATGCGCCGCCGTGGCCGACGGGTAGATGAAATGAGATCGCTCCCCGTCACAGTACCGGCTGAAGTAGACGAAGTCCTTGAGCACGTCCTCGGGGGTGCGGCGCAGCATCTCGTGGAGGGCGGGTTCGGCGGGTTGCGGGATGCGGAGGAGCACCAGGGGTTCGGGGGCGTCCTCGGAGTCCTGGATCTCCAGTTCCTCCAGTCGGGCCTTCAGGAAGTCGATCTTGTCCTTCACACGTCGCCACTCGACGCGTGGATGAACACGGTCGGGGAAGTCCACGGGTTCGATCCGGAGCTCGAACCGGCCGAGCCGGCCCCGCGCCGCCGCGGGCCTCAACGCCACGTGCGTCAGCCCGGGATCGAGAACGAGATCGGCCACGTCGGGTATGGGCGAGAAGCGGACCTCACCGGCGTCCGTCAGGACCCGCTCCCCCCGCAGCACCAGGTGCCCACGATGGGCTCCGCCGCAGTGGGCCCACAGGTCCCGGAACGCCTCGACGCCACACCAGGGACGGTGTCCCACCTCGACATAGAAGCCCTCGGGGTGCGCCAGGCACGACCGCTCGTCGACCGGAACGAACACCCGCACCCCGGGCAGCCGACGGTCCCTGAACTCGGACTGGAAGGGCGTCCACGAGCGCAGGTGCTGCACGCCGATGAGCCAGGTTGCGGGACGACCGTCCACCTCGCAGACGGCGAACCGTGCGTCTTCATGCGGAAGTCTCATCAGCCAGTGGACGAAACCGTTCACGTCGCGCCCCTCATCGACGGCGAAGACGGCGAAGGGGGAAATCCCGGTCGGCGGCCCGCACTCCTTCAGCTTCAGTCGCATGAGACACCCGGAGAGGTCGGCCGGCTCCAGTCCATCGGGTGGCTGCGCAATGCCCGCCGCCCCGAAGTAGGCCAACAGCTCGCCCAATCCCGGACACACCGTGTCCGTCGGCTGCTCGACAACGGCAGCATACCCATTGCCCCGGGCGAACAGCCGGCACGGCGGGTGAGCCAGCCTTTGACACAGCCCCGGCCACGACGCTCCCAGCTTCAGATAGACGGAGTACCAGAACCCCAGAAGCTCCGTGGGCTCCCTGAAGGCTGCCAGCCACGTCTGGAGACCTTCGGCACATGTCCGGTCCATGTCATGTCCCCTATCGATCTGTCAGGACGGTCAGCATCTCGTCGAGCACCAGTTCCAGGAGCAGCCGTCGCAGCTCGTAGATCCGGTTGACGTCAAACGGCACCGTCGGCCGGGAGGAGAGACGTCTGCTGTGGAGGGTGCAGTCGTTTTCAGTCAGGCTGAAGGTGGCGCCGCGCCGGAGGCGCCGCATCCGTGTATCCAGGTCCCCGCCGGCGGCGATCGTCACGTCATAGGCGAAGACGGGCATGGTCTCACTCACGGGAGGCACACGCTCGACCCCGCTCTCACTCAGGTCCCCGCCACGCCGCGGGAGGCGCCGGCTCGTGCCGTCGGCATCCTCGCGGGGTGGCGGGACCGTCCGGACCGGGATGCGGGTGCGCAGGAAGAACGGCAGCAGTGCTTCCACCTGTTCGAGAAGGGGCTTGTCCACGGCCAGTTCCCCGGCGAAGTCCAACAGGGCTTGAGGCAGCCGGAACCGGAACGTCACCGGTGGAGGGTCGGCGGCGCCGTCCTCGACGGTGAACTCGAAGAGGTACCTGAGACCCATCGTCGCCCTCACGATGTTCCAGGTCAGGTCGTGGCAGACCCACAGGGCGAGTGCCTTGGCCCGGGAGATGAACCGGTGTCCGTCGGGGCCGTCCGGGAGTCCGGGGCCGCCGGTGTCGATGTGCAGGCCGAAGCGCACATAGGGGTCCTCGTCCGACGGGGAACTCCGACGCCAGTAAAGGAGTTCCCCACGGGCGTACTTGGCCAGGAACATGCGTCGGTCGGCCAGTTCGCTCGGGAGGACGTCGGCAAGGTCGTCGCCACGCGTGGTGATCCCGTAGAATCCGCCGGCGGGAACACGGCTGTCTCCCTTCCGCTGTCCGACGGCCAGGTGTCTGATCTGACGCAACGCGGCCGCCAGAAGCGACCGGGGCGGAATGTCCAACTGCACGCCGGCCTCGTAGAGTGCGACCGCAACCAGGTCGATCATCCGGTGGTCCCCCCCGGGGACGACCGTGACGGCCGTCATCAGTTCCGCCAGGGGTGACGGCAGCAGTCCGGAGATGTCCAGGCCGGCGCGGTTCGTGATTTCCGTGGAACGCCGTGCGGCCCGTGCCGGCGACGGACAACCGGGGACGCCCAGCAGGCCGAGGATCAGCACGGCGACCCGGTCGGGCCACCGCCGGGGCACGCCGGGGCAGATCAGCCCCAGGCAGCGCCTCCACTTGGGATGCCGGATGAGCCGGTCGACGTGCTTCCAGTACTCGCTCTGGGACTCATCACATTCCATGGGCGGCACAGGTGCGGACGGGTCCAGTGCCGCGGCGGCCAGGTCGTGGACCAGGCATCGTGGGACCGGGTTCACCCCCCGCTGTGTGAGTTCCCGGCAGCAGTCGTCCACGAGCGCACTGCACGCGCGGTCCGCGGACGCTCGGCCGGGTGAGCCGGTCATCGGTCGGACTGTGCTCAGCGTCGTCATCGTCTCGCCTCCTTACCTCACGCCACGGGTGCCGTGCATCCCGACGGCAGGTACTCCCACTCGGGGATGCCCTGCTGATCCAACTCATCCGTCAGCTCCTGTCTGGCGTCCGGCGTGGTGAAGATGTGCTCGACGAGGCGGATCTCCGCTTCCGTGGGCTCCGGGTCCTCCCTCCGCAGGAGGGCCAGCGCCCGCATGACCTCCAGGAGCTTCTGCTGGGTCCTCGCGTTGGGCTCGGCGATGGGACCGGGGTGCCTGGCCACACTGTCCAGGCAGTTGACGTATGCCTTTCCGAAGGCGGTCTGATCGAAGTCGTCGGGCACCTCGAGCCGGCAGGCCTCCCAGCACGTCGTGAGGTCCTGGAACGTGCAACTGCTCTCGCGACCGTTGCCGGCGGAGCGCTCGAGCCACAGCCTGTTGCTCTTGACGAGCATGCGGGCCCGCATCTCCGGTCCGCTGATCTCCTCGGAGACCGCGCGAATCGGAAGACGGTTGGCCAGGGCCCTCAGGCGGTATTCCCTCGGCAGGTCGTTGCACGCGGCGATGACGACCGCCAGCGGGGACCGGTAGAGCTCACGACCGTTCTGGTAGACCCGGTCCTCGACGATGGACAGCAACGTGAGCAGGAAGTCGGGCGAGGCGGAGAAGATATCGTCCAGGAAAGCCACCCTGGCCGACGGGAGGTAGCCCTCGACAAGGCGGACGTATTCGCTGGGCGTGCCGGTGAGCCGGCTGAAGCTCAGCGGACCGAAGACCGCCTCGAGACTGATGTAGGGATGGAAGCACTTCTCGAAGAAGCCGTTGCTCTCTCCCCGTCGAATTCCGATCAGTTCAACGAACCGGTAGGCCATTCTCGTCTTGCCGGAGCCGGGCTCACCGATGATCAGCAGCGGTTCGTGTACGACGGCACAGGCCGCCATGACCTCGATGAGACGCTCGTTCCCCTCGAAGCTCCGCTTCAGGTCGGCCGCCAGCTGGCGGATGCGTCCAACGCTTTTCCTGACCCTATTCGGCACCGTAGACATGGTTCGCCTCCTCTCCTTGCGGTTGGGGACACCGAGCCCTCTCCATGAGACACCGGTCCAGCCACCAGGTACGACGGTGCCAGTCGAATTCCGCGCGTGCGAGGACGCCGTCGAGGTCTCCCTGCACCGTGACGGCGGCCTGGGCCGGGGCCTGGTAGAGGCCGAGTCCGTACGCCCGTGCCAGGCACTTGGCCTGGGCCCGGAACGTCAACTCCCACAGTTCGTCCTCGAGGCGTTTCATCCGCTCGGCGTCCTCCCGTCGGTCGGGCTCCATGACGAACGTCATGGTCTCGAGGTCCAGTGTGACCTTCGTCTGCTCATCAAGCTCCAGACGGCACGTGTCCGGGTTCTCCTCGTCGTAGCACCACCCGGACCGTCCCGAAAGCAGTTCCCGGAAATTTCGATGCGGGTCGCCCCAGTCGTGTGATTCCAGGACCAATGGGTACCGCTGCACCGCCCTGAGCCGGGAGGGCTGCCAGGACGTCGTCTCTCCCGTCCGGGAAGGCGGCCAGGTGACCGCACTCCGGGGGCCCCCCGCATGGAACGCCCCGCCCCATTCGACGCACAGCCGGATCATCTTCGCCTCGTCGCCGGAGCGGATGAAGCGCTCGTAGCGGTCCCGATACCGCTGCTCGTGAACACCGGCGTCCCTCACGCCCCGCCGACGGTCGAACGCCATGCGCAGCACATGGAAGCCCAGCAGCACGGAACCGACCAGACGCACGTCACCGCTTCCCGGCTCACCGCCCAGACCGATGCCCCAGTCGTTCCGTCGGACGAGGTGCTCGCACCAGCACAAGAGCAGGTGGCGTGCCCCCCACTGGACCTCACTGTCGACGTCGTCGGCGGGCGGCTGGGCCGTCTGGTTCACGAAGGGGACCAGGCAGTGTCTCTCGAAATCATTGCCCGCTCCGTTGACGAGTCGACACAGGCTGTGTGCCAGGGCGTCGGCCAGCTTGTCGTGAAGGTCCCAGTACGGCGCCCGCAGCAGGGGCGTCATCCTGTCCCACGACAGCACCGGGGCACTCGACGACCGTCCGGGACTCATGCCGAGGCCGTGCCACGGGAACACCGGCAGTCGGAGGATGAGGTCGAGCGGGTTGCCGGCGATGAGCCGAGCCACCGCGTCCTGAAAACTCAGGCTGGAGCCGCCGCTCCGGTGCAGTCCCACGCACAGTCCCTCGACCACCGACGCCAGTGGTCTCAACGCCTGGCCTCCGGGTCGCACGCGGACTGACCAGTGGTAGGAGTAGGTGACATTTCCGCTCCAGGTCGCGCGGCGTGTCGAGTAGACCTGGGTGTGGGCTTCCCACAGGGCGGCAACACGCTCAGGGGAGTCGGTGCGCATCAGGGAGGACAGCACGGACGCGGCGTCACCCGCCTCCAGTTGGTGGAGGTGCAGGAGGAAGAGCACGCGCTGGATCGTCTCGCCCAGATGCTCCTTCGCGGCGGCCCGTTCCCTCTCCAGTCCCGGGGGTGCGAAGGAGAGGCAGTGCAGGAGCCAGTCGGCCTGCTCGAGGAGCAGGACGAGGGGCCCGGTGAGTCGTCGTGCGGCGAGCATGTCCGCGGCCGTGGCGGGCCGCACGACGGGCGCGTCGAGAGCGGCCAGGAAGGCCTTCTGTGCCGCGCCGTTCCCCCGGCCCCGCAGCCAGGCCATGAGATTGTGACAGGCCATGGCATGCATGACGGATGCCACCCCCACGTCCCCGGCGAGGGTGACGACCAGTCGGTCGTCCGAGAAGGGGACCATGCCGCCCGCGCAAAGCACGGCCTCACGCAGCATGTGCCGACGCAGCTTCGGGGACATGTCCAACTGACCCTCACCGATCCGTCGCACCGCGTCCCGGGCACGACCCATCCAGCCGGCGCCGAACCCGCGGGGCAGTGCACCCTCCGTGGGACCGCACTCGAGTCGACGCGCATGCAGCACGGCCGGATCCTGCCATGAACCGAGCAGGACCCGCTCGATGGTCGCCGTGTCGGGTCCGTGAAGGGTCAGGCTCGGTTTCGCAGGAGGCACACCCCCACCGCATCGTCGACGTCGAAGCAGCACGATGACGACGACGGCCGACACCACCGCCGCCGCCACCAGACCGCCGATCCATCCATAGGTCTCCGCGCTCATGTCACGTCCTCGTCGGCATCTCCGTCGTCCGTCCCTCTACCCGAGAAGCTTCGAAGCGGTCGTCCCGACATACCCCGGGATATCCTTCGCGTCCCTGACGTCGAGCACCTGGAACTCGTTCTGACGCATCGCGTCGGCGAGAGGGCTGCTGCCCGACGGGTTGGTGTGGATCAGCACCGGCAGGCACCGGTCCCGGACGTCCGGCCGGGTGAAAAGATCGATGGCTTCCTGTACGTTGTACAACTGGCCGTCACTGAACAGCACGACCAGACAGCCGTGCAGCGGCGGCAGGTGTTGCTCGAGCACCGCGGACTTGAGCTCCGTGCCGCCTCCCTCTGGAGAGAACACGGTCTCACGCAGCTTCCTGCGGAGTTCGTCGGCCAGACACCACCCGGTGGCGGTGGTCCTGTTCGAGAAGGTCACCACGTTGACCTGATAGGGCATCCGCTCGTCCCTCAGCCAGTTGGCCACCGAGTAGACGGCGAGCAGGGCATGATGGTAGAAGCTGTGCTCCGACCATG